>JADFQD010000132.1 GCA_022561975.1 Acidobacteriota bacterium | reverse complement strand
AGCGGTTTCGGCATTCGCTGTTCATAGTCCCACCCGGAGACGGGCAGCGGTTCGCCTACCGCGCCGGCGACCAGGGTTAACTCGTTGCCCAACGACGGCGGGAGCCAACCTCGCTCGAAGACGGCCGCCCCCAAGAGCACCATACGAAAGGCGCCGTGCTCGAGGATGGAAGTTGCCGCGGCTTGCCCGAGTTCTTCGATCCGGGGCCCGAACGCAAACTTCTCCACGCGCAGTTCGGCCAGATGGCCGTCGCCGCCCAGGCTCACCACGGCGCGGGCCGGAAGCTCGTCCACCTCCAAACCCCTCACCAGAGCACTGAGGCCGGCTTGCATTGCCACGCTCGGCCGGTCTGTGAAGCGTTGCACCGCGCGACTGAACAGAGCGCCTTCTACGACCGCTCCCTCCTCGCTTCGCTCGTGTCCCCAGCGCCTTTCAATCCCCCGCAGGTCGCTCGGCGGTCCTTCCGGCCCAATCGAGTCGGCGCCGCAAACAAGGTATTCGATCAACTCCTCAAACTCGAGCAGCCGAGTCTCCGGCTCGTAGTCCGCGACGAACTGGATACAGCGAACTCCCAGATTGCTGACCGAGGTACCCGGAATCGGAGCAAGGCCCTGTCTCTCATACCCTTTCTCGTCTACCCAGCAATCGGCGGGAACACGACTCAGCAGCTTGCCGTAGACCGATCGCCACAGAGGCGCGACAAAGGCCAACTCGCCTGGGTTGCTTCCGCCGAAGCCGACTTTTCCGGCCACTACTCTTGCACTGTCGCTGAGGCTCTCCCCATTGGCGGCGAAGTCGATCCCGGCGTGCTCGAGGGCCGCGGTCTTGATGGCTCCCGCGAGAGTCGAAGGAGAGATCTCTCCCTGTCGCCCGTATCCACCCTGCTCGAGCGGCCTCGTGTCACTCGCCACAACGACATCGAGCGGGAGCAGATCACACCGCAGCCAGGTCGCAGTCAATTCCAGCTCAGCTCCCGTGCTAGAAAGCGAACGACCTGCAGTGGAACAGCGATACCGGGCGCCCAGTACGCGGCCGGTGTCAAGGTGCAACGCTCCTCGAGCCAATCCAAGATTACCAACCCCGCCTGCTCGTTATTCGTCCCGCTCCGCCCCAGCGACAATTTCATATCCCGCAGCATCGCCTCCCGCTCCAGACCTGGCCCATCCTGCGGTCCGCTGAAATACGCTCGACTGCGCGTTTCCAAGGTTCGCAGAAGCCGCCTTGGCAACGCGGTAGTCTGCCGTTGCTTCAGCGTGTCCTCGCGGGGCCGACCATCACCTGCGCCATGGTAATCATCACGGCGCCAGTTGCTACAGGACTCGACCGCGCTCGTCACGCGGCGTAACTCATCCCATCCGCCTGACATGGAAGCGGGCCCTCCGGCCCGGATCAGAGCCTCGATTCCGAAGCCCCCCCGGCGATCGAGGTCTTCTTTCAGCTCACCCAGCGCCACCGAGGAACGTTCGAGCAAGACCTGTAGCGGCATCTTGAGGTGCGCGACCGTGATCTGAAGCGATAGCGACGGAGAAGAACGGCCCGCCGAATTGGAACTCATCTCCTTCACGCCGGCCATCTCCCGTGACCAGAGACCACCCACCCGGCGTGAAAACTCCAAAGCCGAATCCAAGGGGCAAAGCGCCAGACCGTCATCGCCACCGGCATATACCAAAGTTGCATCATGAGACCGCGCCGTGGCGCTAACACCCCGAGCGAACCGGCCGAGAGCATCTCCCAGGGTCTTCTGACCGTCTCTGAGGGCGACGTCCGGTCGAAAGAGCGTGCCGGAGAACCACTTTCCCATCGAATCGCCGTCCCAGCGCACGACCGCCCAGTAGGGCCCGGCTACCGGCCGATTCTCATCCAGCAAGAGGTCACGCGCTTTACCCTCCGGGAAGATGGTCATTACCTCTTCTTGCGAGAGCTCCAAGAGGCCCTTGGCGGTCCGGTCCGGAGCGTCCGGATCCTTCTTCAGCTTATCCAGGGCCGCGATCGTTTCCTGCCCCCAGTCTGACCGGTAGAGTCGCCGGAGAGCGAGTTCATGTGTCGAAGGAAACTGAAGCCCCGAAGAGAAGAGTCGCTTGAACAGACAAACCGGGCACAGGCGGTCCCGACCGGTGAAGATCGTGACTGCTCGGTCCAGCGCTTTCTTCTGTTTCTCGGTCGGCTGCGCGATCGCGGGCCGCTCGCCGCACTGGCCGCAGGAGAAACCGGGCCGATCTTCCGGCAACTGCTCGATTTGGGGAAAATCCCGGGTGATCTTCCGGCAGGCGAACAACTCCTGTACCCGCGCATAGTCATCCGAATAGTTACCTTCCTCGGGGATGGCAACCCAGTAGAGTGGCAGCGCCCGCTCGAGCTGGCTTCGACAGTAGACGGCCTCCGCGCGCGGCCACCCGATTGTGCTTCCCCGTTTCCCGTGCCAGGCCTCCCACTTGGCAAGCTCGGCCAGCTTGCTTCGAACGCCGACCTCGATCTCGCTGCCGACCTTCTCGACGTCGGCCTGGCTACCGCTGGCCCGGACGACCATCTGGTGGCTGAGCGAAGGGTACTTCATTGAGTGGTCGTGAGAGCCGGCGAGCCGGCTGGTCGGCAAGAGCACGTCGCAGCCGAGTTCTTCTGCCGATCTCAGCGCCTCCAGGGCGAGGGCGGCAACCAGCTTCGAGCCGGATGCCAGGTCTCTTGTTTTCCTCGACGCGCCAATGAGCCGTTGGACTCCGCCCAGGCCGAACTTGAGGAGCCAGGTAGTCAACTTGGCCCGTTCCCCGAGCCTTGCGTGAGTTCGGACACCGACGTCCACGACTCCAGCCAATCCAACGAAGAATCCGGCGCGTCAGGGATTCTCCGCAGCGATCGGGTCGCGATCAGCACGACTTTGTTTGCACCCAGCTGCCAGAACCGGAACCAAATTTGGGACGCTTGGCGTTCCCCTGCATCTCTAAGATGCCCGAGGTTGATGTTGTTGTGCCTCCGGACGCGGCTACAGTGCTGCATCAACTTGTTAAAACCGACACTTCCCAGTGTTTCAGGCTTCGCCACCAGGATGTCTCGAGGCCCAAGAAACTGAAAGTAGGCTGTTGCGCTCGACGATGGAGCCGAATCCGGGCGAGCCACCGGAGGGTCTTGCTTCGCCAGCCACTTGCGCATAACCGCTCGAGCCAGTTGCAGCCCGTTCTTCAAGTTCGACGCCAGAGCAGCGCGATCGGCCGGCGGCCGCGGAAAGAGCGGCAGGCTGCCTCCGAAACCAAAGTCATCTAGGTTGGGCAAGCCTGCAGCCTTCGCAATCGTCAAGGCGCCGTATCCCCGCCGAGAGCGATTGCCGACTCCGAGGAAATGAAAACCGGCCCACATCGATGCCCAGAGCGCGGCCAGATCCAGAGCTGTCTTGCGCAATACCGGGCGTGGGCGCACGATCAAGAGGCGGCTGTTCCGTGCCACTGCAGGGTGGCCTTGCCTTGGCACTCCCCCGTCCTTGCGGCGGGCAAAGCCGCGTGCAGTCGACATCCCGTCGGCCGACCCATCTTCGAGGCGCACGGTCGCGCCCCCCTTGTCACCGGCAGACGCTCCCCAGAGAGCGTCCTCCAGTTGGAGAAGCCTGCGCAGATCCAGATCCTTGGTGAGAGGCCCGATCAGGGCTCGCGTGGCAATTCTCCCGACGCCGCGGATCGCACTCATCCGCAACCGGCCGGGCGCGTCGATCTTTCCGCTGTCAGCACCGCTCTGTAACAGCGGCGAGTCCAATCGGAGCGTTAACTCCCAGTGACGTACGAGCCGATAGCTTTCTCAGAAACGAACAAAAAAGGTGTCAAGTCCTCGGATGATACACGAATAACAGCCTGCTAGAAAACCTTCCATCGCGGGCCGCCGGCGCCCTCTTCCAACCGCCCAATGCCGACACTGCGCGAATAACATCCGCGGCATAGCGAGTAGACGCGGACGTCGGCGCCTGAGTCTTGGCGCAGCAGGAGGCGGAGTTTCCGAATCAGGCCTTCGAGTTCGGTCGCGCTCAGGCTGCATTCGAAGACCGACCCCTGCACTCGATAGCCCTCGCCTTCGAGGAGCTTGGCTACACGCGCACGGACCTTGTTTTTCGGAACGTCATAGGCAATCACGTAACGCAAAACCACCCCAGCGACTCCCTGAAGTATGCGAAGAGCTTACATCTCTGGCGTGGAGTTGCGCGATCCTATGCCCGAAGGCCATTCGGTGGCTGCAGCTATGTCAAATCGGCACCTTGCAAGGTCAAGTCGCTATGCCCGAAGGCCATTCGGTGGCTGCAGCACTTGGATTGTAAACTCTTTACCTGCATAGGGATACGGGACGGTTTGCGCGAGCGGGACGGAACGACTGGGCTACACGGGGCCTCCTCAGGCTCAGAACTGCTCTCGAGGCCCGTAAGCTGAAGAAAACAGGGGACTTCCCGGGTTGCGCCGGCGCCTGGAGCGTGCAGAGTGTACGCACCGTTCGTACCGGCGGACATCCTGCGTCGACTCAAACTATCCCTTGGCACGGAACGGAGTATATCGTGTTTCCGTCGAACGAATCGCCTCTTTCAAGAGCCGAGCTTGCCGCCCTATGTGCTCATAGTAACTGAGGTCCTCTTCTCCCGACGTGACGGTAGTTTCGAGAGCGCTTTCCACGGCATCGATGAACTTGCGAAGGAAAGGGAGCTTCATGCTAATTCCCGCGCGGCGGTCGGATTCGACCGTGAAATCCTGCGGAGTAACGCGGTGGTTGCGGATTAGCGCCAGTACCGTTCGTTCGGCCAGGTGCCGAAACTCCTCGACGAGATCGAGAGAAAGTGCCGGTCTCCTTCCCCGCGCTTGGTGGAAAATGCCGATGCGCGGATTGAGCCCGCAAACGCGGAGGGCGACGTCGGCATGCCGCTGCAACACCGTGTAGGCAAACGACAGCATGGCGTTCACGGGGTCGGTTGGAGGGCGCCGAACTCGCTTCTCAAAACCGAAAGTGTCCGGCACCGACGTACGGTAGGCCGCGAGGAAAACCGCGGAGGCTTTCCCTTCCAGACCGCTAAGTTCGGGCAGCGTCTTCTTGGTGGGCAGCGCGGTTCGGAGTCTCCGAATGGCGGCCGCTGCTTTCTTCGCGCCGGAAAGTTGCAGTTTGACCACCATCGTGGCCTGGTTCGTGAGCCGCCCCCTCACGATCGTTCGTGCCAGGTCCAAGCGCCGCTCGGGGGATGCCGCGAGGTCGGCCTGGGCCAGCCACACGGTCCAGTCGGGGGCTTCGGGCTCGACCACGGCCTCGAGCCGCCCATCGCGCCCGCAAAAATAGGTAGCCGCTCCCGCCTGGCTCAAGGCAACCAGAGCTGCCGAAGTGACTCGTGGGCGTCCCAGAACGATCAGTTGCTCGATCTCACTGATCGGCTCGCGCTCCACGTCGGGCTCTTTACCGATAATCAGTCTACCACCCGCCACTCGTACCGGGACGTTGTCCCGAGTGATATAAAGTGCTCTCTTGTGAGATGGGTCACTCGAGTCCAGGCCGAGCGGCTTGATTTCCGGATCTTTGACGACATCGCCGTCAGGTGTGCGTCTCAGCCGGCCGAGGCGGGTTAGCGGTAGTGCGTTCAGCCAGGAGCTGCTGGACCAATTCTCGACCTGGGTGGCGCTGGCGTCGCTTTTCCGTTGTTCGAAGACCAGAGAACGACAGAACAGAAAACCGAGGTAGGAGAACCCGGAGTCGAAGGCCCGAATCCCGGATTTCTCGGAATTCAGCTCGAGGCCCATGCGGTCCAGCTCTTCGGCGACCGAAACCCGTGCCCGCATGGCCTCCTCTCGGTCCTTGCAAAGAACCAAGAAGTCGTCCGCGTAGCGCACGCACTCGTAGCCTCGAGATGCCAATGCATCGTCGAGGTCGTCCAGGAACAGGTTGGCCAGAACCGGAGAGATCGGTGCGCCTTGAGGAAGCCCTCGCTCACGTTCGATATGCCGACCCTCGAAGACCACCGGCGCCATGATCCACTTTCTTATCTCAACTATTAGAGGCTCTCGAGGAAACAACGCGTCGAGCTTGGCCAGAATTCGGCTCCACTCGACGTTGTCAAAGAATGCCGAGATGTCGGCGTCGAACGTGTACCGAAACCCTCTAGCGTAGGCGTCGGTGATTGCGTCGCGTGCGTTGTGTCTGGAAAGGCCTTTGCGGTAGCCGAAGGAGAAGTCCTCGAACAAACTTTCCACAGCGCCGCCCAAGACCTGGCAAGCGGCGCGCTGCGCCACACGGTCGCGGGCCGTCGGGATCGCCAGGGCTCGGGTTTTTCCGTTCTTCTTTCTATCCAAGAAACCCCGAAGAGCTTTCGGCCGGTATTGGCCTGACAGCAGTTCCTCCCGGAGAATTTCGACACCGTCCGACTTGTGGGTGAGAAACGCCATCGGAGTCACTCCGTCCACTCCGCAGGCGTCCGAGCTCTTTGCCACGTGCTCGGCGGAATTCTTCAGGACCTCGTCGTCGAGCATTCGGGCTAACAACGTGCTGGAGGGCCTGAAAGCGCCAAGGTCGAGCTGCTCGCCTGCCGGCCGAACCAGGAAACGGCCGAAGCCCCAATTGACCCCCTTGCCCACGTGAGCGTACGAGCCGACGACCAGGGCTTCGATGACCGCTGCTCCCAATGCGGGTAACCCCAGACGCCCGAGGACCCCGCCCACTGTAAATGGGCGTTTGCCGACGGGCTCTACTGCGAGCTCCAGCCAAATCAGGTTTTCGGTGTCGAGCGCGACTCCTGAAGCGCCCCCGCCGAGGTTCTCGAGAACGACCTCGATTCCGATGTCGTTGAGGCGATTGGAGAGCCTCTTCAGCAACGCCGGCCATTGGAAGGAGTGGGGGTATAGGTACCCTCCGCCGCTCTTACCGTCAGGCTGGTAGGCCTCGAGCCTGCATGGAGTGATGAAGTGCAGGTCGCATTCCTTTGACTCAGCGATCCGCTCAACCTGGCTTGCGAGGTCGACTCGGCCTAGATCCCGAATCTCGAGGACCTTGTAGTTTCCTCGCAGCTGATAAGGCTTGCCGCCTCGCTCTCTCGAGACGCGCTCCACGCCTTCAACCAGACGATGGAAGCCGTCCGTGAAGTCGCTCAACAGGTTTATCCCGAACCGATACCGTGAGCCCGGGCGGTATGGATTGCCGCCCCCCTCACACACGATTGGAATCAAGCCGAGAGGTGGATGGGAACCCAGACAGCGGCTCAGGAAGCCCAAGAGCATGTGGCCGTGGAAGAAGGGGAACCGGCAGTCCTGTTGGATTTCCAGTTCGAAGAGTACCTGGCGGATTTTCAGCTTCTTGATGGCCGCGGTAGAATTCACTTTCCGCCAACTCTATTGCACGAAGGATGACCCAGGCGCACTCAGGCTAGTCAGGTCGAGCAACTCGACGTCCCGCTGGTGGTCGACCTCGGGCACGGCAAGACCTGGTACGACGCCAAGACGTAGTTGGTGCCACTAACCAGGGCTCGCGGCGAAGCTATGGTACCCGCGCGAAGCGTGTGATCCGGCCCTCGGGGCCGACCGCCCAGGAGATGTTGCCGTCTCCGAAATCGCCTGGACTCGGCAAGGCGGTTCTTGTAGCTCCGCTGGTGGCTCTGCGGCGGGCGTCAGCGCGGCTTGACGGCGACGAACCGGTACTCGTGCTGCGCGTCGCGCAGCACCAGCGCGGGCTCCGGCGCCTGGTCGTCGAGCAGGAAACTGAAGTCGGTGGTCGCCGGCGCAATGGTGACGAAACTCAGGCGGCCATCGCTGGCCCGCCGCAGCGCGACCTCGCTGGACCAGTGGTCGAAGTGGAACACCAGCTGGCCCTTGGCACGCTCGACGCGGAGGCCGCCCAGCACCGGATGCCGGTAGCGCGCGGCCAGGCGCAGCTGGGTGTCCTCGGGCACCGGCAGGGTCAGCTCCTTCTTCCAGGCGGCAAGGTTCGACTGCCAGTTGGCCGCTGCGGTGCGAAGCAGGGCATCGGCCTCCGGGCGGCCGTCGTACAGCACCTCGAGGAATTTGCGTTCCAGCGCGCCGATCAAGGCTTGCCCGGCATCGGCGTTGGTCAGCAGCGTGAAGCCGGCGCCCACGTCGGGCAGCCACAGCATCTGCGAGATATAGCCGATGGTGGCGCCGCCATGCTTGGCGACCGTGACGCCCGATTGCCGGTCGATCATCAGCCCCATGGCGTAGTGCCTGTCCTCGCCGGTGGCGATCTGCGGGCGGTAGCGTTCGGCCCAGTTGGCCTCGCTGATGAGCACCCGGCCCTCGGGGCTGCGGCCATGGTTGAGTTCCATCTGCACCCAGCGCGAGAACTCGCGGGCCGTGGTCCAGACGGCACCGGCCGGGCGCACCGGGAAGATGGTGCGGTCCACATCGATGCGCGCCGGCTGGCCGCTGCCCGCCCAGCCATCGCCGTGGGGGCTGGCGTGGTTGCTTTTGAGGGCGGCATCCAGGTCGAAGGTGGTGCGGGTCATGCCCAGGGGCTTGAACAGCCGTTCGCGCATGGCCTGGTCGTAGGCGGCGCCGAGTTCGAGCTTGGGTGACAGCGCCGCGGCCGCGATATAGCCGGCGGCCGACACCATCAGGTTGCTGTACTGGAAGACCTCGCCGAACTTGCTGGTGGGCTGCATGCCGGCGAGCTGGTCGAAGGTTTTGCGCGCCGGGTCCTTCGGCCCGGTGGCGAACAGCCAGTCCAGGTCCTGGCGCGGCATGCCGGTGCAGGCGCACACCAGGTGCTTGATCTGCACGCTCTTCGTCACCTCGGGGTCGGCCAGCCTGAAGGCCGGGTAGGCCTCGGCGGCGGGCTGGTCCCAGCGCAGCTTGCCGGCGTCCACGGCCTGGGCCAGCAGCGCCGTGCTCATGGCCTTGGTGTTGCTGGCGGCCATGAAGAGGGTGTCGCCATCCACCGGTTCGGGCTTGCCCAGTTCGCGCACGCCCAGGCCACCGGCCCAGACCACACGCCCGCCGTCGATGAAGCTCAGGCCCACGCCGGGCACGCCCAGCTGCTTCATGCCCTGTGCCACGAAGGCCTTGAGCTGCTCGATGCGCTCGGGTGTCAGCGGCTTGGCCGTCTTGCCGGCGAAGCTCTCGCGCGAGTAGCCCTGCGGCCGCAGGCTGCTGAAGAACTTGCCGATCGGGGCGCCGCGCTTCTCCAGCGTGGCCTCGGAGGCCTGCAGCAGCAGCACGACCCAGGCCTTGCCGTCGCCGGTGCTGCTGCGCCGGGCGATGGCCTGGACGGCGAGCTTCTCGTTGGGCGAGGTCTCGTAGTCGAACACCTGCTGGTCGACCCAGCCGTTGCGGCTCGGCCGTGGCGTGGCCAGGCGCAGTGTGCGCTTGAAGTCGGGTTGAGCCAGCGCCCAGGCCTGGGCCACGGCGTCGGCCGCGTCCTTGGCCGAGGCCAGGTCGACGACGGTGACGGTCGCGTCGCCCTCGGGCGCGGTGAAGCGGGCGACCGGTCCGTCCAACCGCGCGGCGAAGGCGTCGGGCGGGGTGTAGGTGTGGCCGGCGGACGTGGTGTCCGCCTGGGCGGAGAAGGCGGCGGCCAGCAGGGCCGCGATCAACAGTCGACGCATGGGGGCTCCTGGAAGAGGCCCCATGCTAGGGCGGCGTTCAGGCCGCCGCGATCGTCACCTTCACCGTCGCCGTCGTCGTTTGCCCCAGGTTGTCCTTCAGGGTGATGACGAGGTTGGTGGTGCCGGCCACCGGCTTGGCCCAGCTGACGCCGATGGCACCACTGGTGGCCGAGAAGCTCATGCCGCTGGGCGCGCCGCTGATGCTGATGGACAGCGAGGTGGCGCCCGGCGCGCTGTAGCCGATGGTGGCCGACAGCGCCTTGCCGGCGGTGCCGGTCAGGCTGGTCGTGGTGATCTGCGGGCCGCTCGTCGTGGTGGTGGTCGTGGTGCCCGTGGAGCCGGTGCTGGTCGAGCCCGAGGTCACGGTCGCGCCGCTGAGGGTGCTCAACAGCGCGCTGGCGTTG
>JADFQD010000019.1 GCA_022561975.1 Acidobacteriota bacterium | reverse complement strand
CAGGTGCTCGAGGATATTCCTGACGACGGGCGGCTCGGTGATGAACGATACAACCCGCATCTGAGCTCCGCAGGTGCACAACAAGGGGTCCGACTCGGCGGTAGCGGGCAAGCCCTGACTCGAGGTTGAGGCGCTCGAGCGACAGCGGCGGCCGCAACAAGTAGCGGGCGAGCCGCTCGAGGCCGCCACCATCGTCGGCTCGCACGGTCACCGCATTGTGGGCCGAAAAGCCGGTGTGACCTGCCTCCCGGACTCCAGCAGCTCGATCCTCTCGTCGGTCAGCAGAGCTCGATCGGAGAGAAAGGCGATCACCTTGTATCGGCTCTGGGAAAGAAGTTCTGGTCGCCCACCCCACTGTGGTAGCGTCGCGCCGAACTGGTACAGCTGAGATGGACCCCGGCTCTCGAGCCGGTTTTCGGAAGGAGGCGTAGTCATGAGCCGGAACCGGATGTTCGCCATCACGGGTCTTACGATTCTTCTCTCTGGAGGAGCGGCAACCTACGCGGCCGTGTCGCCCGACCAGCTCTGGTTCGACGTCGACGAGAGTGCGTACCAGCCCCGCGGGGAACGCTGGATCGTTCCCCAGGTCTACCGCACGGTCCGTATCGACTGGCCGGGTGTCCGATCGGTCCTAGAATCGGCCCCGCTCGAAGGGAGCACGGCCGCGTCGACCGTGAACGTGATCTTTTCGCTGCCGCTGCCGGACGGAAGTTTCGGCCATTTCCGCGTCGAAGAATCGCCGGTCATGGCTCCGGAGTTGGCGGCCGAGTTCCCCGAAATCAAGACCTACGCCGGAATCGGAATCGATGATCCCTATGCCACCGTCAGGTTCGACACCACCCCGGCCGGCTTCCACGCCATGATTCAGTCCCCCAGCGGCAGTGTGTTCATCGATCCGTATGCCCGTGACGACACGGATGTCTACGTGAGCTACTTCAAGCGCGACTACCTTCCCCCCGAGGGGACCACCTTCGAGTGCCGCGTCGATGGAGGGCATCAACTTCCGCCGCAGCAGCTTGCACCGTTGCCGGCCGCCGGAGAGGTACCGACTCCGCAGTTACCTTCCGGGGCGACCCGGCGGACGGTCGATCTGGCCGTAGCGGCGACCGGCGAGTACACGGGCTTCCACGGCGGCACTGCCGCCGCGGGACAGGCGGCGATCGTCACCGCCATCAACCGAGTCAACCAGGTCTACAACGCCGAATTGTCGATCTTCTACGTGCTGGTCGCCGGCAACAGCGCCCTGGTGTTCACCGATCCGTTGGGGGATCCCTACACCAACAGCTGCTCCGGTGCCGAGTTGGGGATCAACCAGACCACCATCGACGGTGCCCTGGGTGTCGGCGGCTATGACCTCGGCCATGTCTTCGGCGGTCCCGGGGGCGGCGGAGGTCTCGCCGGAGCCGGCCCCTGCCTAAATGGCTCCTCCAGCGCCGCGGGGTGCACCGGCCTCGCGACTCCCACCGGCGACCCGTTTTGGATCGATTTCGTCGCCCACGAGATGGGCCATCAATGGAACGCGCCCCACACCTGGAACGGCTCCACCGGGAGCTGTTCCCCTGGCAACGCCAACCTTCCGACCGCCTGGGAGCCGGGGAGCGGGAGCACGATCCTGGCCTACGCCGGAATCTGCGCTCCGCAGGACCTTCAGCCGAACAGTGATGCTTACTTTCATGGCGGCAGCATCGACACCATCGAGTCCTACGACCCGACGGCGTTCGGTCCCTTTCTGAACTGCATGAGCCCCGTTGCGACCGGCAACGCCCTGCCGGTGGCGAACGCCGGCGTCGATCGCACGATCCCGAAGAGCACGCCGTTCGAGCTCTGCGGCTCGGCCACCGACGGGAACGGCACTCCCCTGACCTATGGCTGGGAGCAGTTCGACGCGGGCGGGCCGCAGGGACCTCCTAACGTTTCGACGGTGACTACGGGTCCGATGTTTCGCTCGTTCACGCCGGTGGCGAGCCCGTGCCGGACCTTTCCCAAGCTAAGCGACATCCTCAACAACACAGCGACCATCGGCGAGATCCTCCCCAGCGTCGCCCGGGCGCTGAACTTCCGCTTGCGCGCGCGCGACAACCTGCCTGCAGGAGGCGGTACCGGTGACGACGCCATGCTCGTGACGGTCGACGGCGCATCCGGGCCCTTCACGGTCACGGCGCCCAACACCGCGGTCACCTGGACCGGCGGCACCAACCAGAACGTGAGTTGGAACGTGGCGAACACCAATGCGGCCCCCGTCAGCTGCGCCGCGGTCAATATCCTGCTCTCGACGGATGGCGGCCTGAGCTTTCCGACCACCCTTGCCGCCGGTACGCCGAACGACGGCTCCCAGGCGGTTGCCGTCCCTAACGTGACGACCGCGACGGCGCGGATCAAGGTGCAATGCGCGACCAATGTCTTCTTCGATATCGGCGATGCCAACTTCACCATCAACGCCGCGATGTGCACCGGCGGCACGCCCGACATGGTGATGCTGAACACGGCCCAGGGCACGTCGACGCACAAAGCGTGCACGAGGGTTACCGCCCAGAACGGCTTCTCGACGCAGGCCGGAGCCACGGTCCTGCTCCAGGCGGGCGTCGACGTGGTGTTCGAGAACGGGAGCAGCGCCGGGAACGGCCTGACGGTGCTGATCCAGGTTCCCTGACCGGTCGGGGGAGACTTGCGCCGAGCCTTATGCAACGAACCACTGTTGCAGGACACTAGCCTGGACTATTCACCCAGACTTCTACTGCGGAAGCGCAAGTCATTGAATCTACTTCGTTGCGCTCGTTCGGCCTCCTCGACGTAGCTATGGCTACGCCTGCGGAGGCCTCGGTCGCGATGTCTTGTATGTTCAACAACTTGCACCCCCTCGTTACGAATCCTGGGTAGAGTCGAGAGGTGGCGCGGTGGCAGTAGGTCGAGGGGTAGCTGTTGCCGGCGGCTTTCGCCTTGTGCCGGTGCCTCATTCTCTACCATAGCTCCGTTTCCACCTCCCGCTCATCAAACCGGACGTGCGGATTTCCCGCATCCGGCTTTCGGACAGAGACTCACGCCTGCGCCCACGGAAAGCTGCGCGTTCGCTCGGAGAGCCGGACCAGGCCCAGCTCGTGGTACAGGTACTCGTCGGGATAGCGTGACGTTCCCCGACCCTGCACCTTGTGCTTACGACACAGCCACTGGCGCAGCCTTCGGCAGACGTGGCGATCCACGGCCGCGTAGGCTGGACTCACCGGACCGAGACAGAAGTAGTTCGACCAGCCGACCAGGAGCCGGTTGAGGCGAGCCACCCGATTCGCGGCTTCGACGAGCGTCCATCGGCAAGTGGTCTGCTCGCTGATCGCGCGGCAGATCCGCTGTACTACCCGTTTCGATGGACGAGTGCCCAGATAGGCACGGCCCGTCTTGGGCGAGTAACAGCGACCGATGGTGTATCCCAGAAAGTCAAACGATTCCTCGGGGAGGCGGCACACGCGCGTCTTGGACTCGTTGAGCGTCAGCTGCAGCCGCACCATCAGATCCCGCAACGCCACCAAAGCCTCGTCGGCTCCGTGACGACAGCAGATCACCAGGTCGTCGGCATAGTTGACGATCTCCGCGCCGAAGCGCTGCGCGTGACCCAGGATCTTCCAACCCAACACCACGCGGCGCATGTACAGATTCGCCAGCAGCGGCGAGATCGGAGCCCCTTGCGGGCAACCCCGACCCTTCCGACCTGGCAACGCACGGCGGCGACCCCGCCCGTCGATCTCCACCACCGGCGCTCGCAGCCACAGCTTGATCAACCGCAGCATGCGGCCGTCGCTGATCCTGCGAGACACCGACTTGAGGAGCTCGGCGTGTGGAATATTGTCGAAGTACTCGCTGAGATCCGCGTCCACGACCTCCCGGTGGCCCCTCGACACCAGCGCGTGCGCTCGGCGCACCGCCTCCTGTGCCCCGTGGCCCGCTCGGTAAGCGTACTGCTCCGATGGCAGGTCGGCCTCGAAGATCGGCCCCAAGACCAACACCGCCGCCGTCTGCACCACCCGGTCGCGAATCGTCGGGATCCCCAGCGCTCGACGTCCGCCGTTCGCCTTCTCGATCCACACCCGAAGCACCGCCTCGGGCCGATACGTCTTCTTTCTCAGATCCTCCGCCAGGGCGCCCAGCCACCCCTCCACTCCCGACAACTCGATCTCCTCGAAGCTCTCCCCGTCCACCCCCGCTGTGCCGCCGTTGCGACGGCTCACTCGGTAGGCATGGGCCAGGACATCCGCGCGGTATACCTTGTCGTGTAACGAGTAGAAACGATACCCGGGCGCTTCCTTCGCTTTCGCGTGCCACGTCGCTTGTAGCTTTCGAACCGTCTCCGGAGGTCGTAGGCTCATACCACTCTCCTGGCTCTGTCCAAAACGACGTTGACCCTGAACCAAGGCCCCTTCGCTCCACCGGAGTTACCCGGCTTCCTCACTACTACGGGCCTCTCCGCCACCCGCAACGGCCCGGCCTGCCTCTCACGAGGTTCCGGTTGGAGATCACGCTCCCCACCGCACGGGCTTCCCGTGTTCCTAACGACTTCCTCTTGCCTACATGCCGGCGTCACTACCCCGGCGCAACTCCCCAGGCGATTGTCGCTCGTCTGCCCTGGAGAACGGCGGCCTTCCCCGTATCTCAGGCGGGTCGGCTTGCGCAGTACCCGTTTCGAGGCCTGCTCGACGTTCACTCGCGTTCCGGCCTGCATGCTCGCCAAGTCCCCTTGGGACCCTCTACACCAAAGACTTCGATGAATTTGTTACCTCCTTCACCGCTCCGATTGCTACCGGCTGGAGCGACCAGTTACCGGGTGGGATCCGTCCCACGGAAAGTCGCCGGCTTTGCACGGCGTACTGAGAAGGTCAGGCTAGGACCGGTCGAATCTCGTCAGGAGCCGCACCCGCCAACAAGCGTCCGGCGATGACGCTCAGCGTCTCCCCGCAAACGGGATGGCGCCGTTGCGGTGCGATCTCCGCCAAAGGCAGAGCAATGTGAACTCGCTTCAGAATCTCGGGATCCGGGATCCACAGGCCGAGGGGCTCGTTTCGGATCACATCCTCACCGAAAAGACTCAGGTCCAGGTCAATCGACCGGGGCGCATTGCGGTCGTCCGACCGGCTTCGGCCGAGCTGCCCCTCGATCCGACGCAGGACTCCGAACTTGAGTTCGGCCGCCGATAACTCGGTAATGAGTTCAACCGCGGCGTTATAGAAATCCGGCATCGCCGAGCTGCCCACGGCCCTCGTGACGAAGATCCTCGAGGTCGCCTTCACCTCGCAGCAGCTTGCCAGCTGCTCCAACCCGGCGCGCAGATTTCTCTCAGGATCAATGTTTGACCCGCAGGAGACCAGAACCGAGACCGGCATCGCGGGTACGCTATTTGAAATCGACTTTGGATCGATCGATTTCTATGCCGACAGAACTCGCGAATCGAAGTGCGCCGGGCTTCTCTACTCTCACTACAATCCGGAGAACTCCGAAATCAACGATTGCGAGCCGCGCAATCTCGGACGCGAGCGCTTCCACGAGAAAAAAACTCGACGACTCGACCAAGGCGATCACTGCTTTGGTGATCGACCGATAGTTGAGCGTATTCGCCACGTCGTCGGTTGCGCCCGCGCGACGGAGATCCGAGAAGACCGTCAAGTTGATCAAGATGTCCTGTTTCTGCTTACGCTCCCACGCATTGAGGCCGATGACGCCTCGAACCAGGAGGTCCCGAATCAAGATTCGATCGCTCACTTGCTCTGTCATGCTCTCCTCGCGGTGCCCAAAGCGGCGGTCATGACACGGTTCACGGCGCCTTCAGGTGCTCGCCACCATCAACCGGTAGGACGGCACCGGTAATGAACTCGTTGCACGCCAGAAAGACCACCGCCGCGGTCACCTCGCCCTTGGTGCCGGTTCTGCCAAGGGGCACGACATCGCCTCTCTTACGCCAGAATTCTCCTGACTCGGAAATTCCCGGCGGCGGCAGGATCGCGCCGGGCACCACACAGTTCACGCGCACCTCGGGAGCCAGCTCGTGGGCGGCTGCCCGCGTCAGTTGCACCAAAGCCGCTTTACTAGTGCCGTGATGCGCGAATTTCTTCCACGGCTCGAAGGCGCTGCGATCGGCGATATTGATGATGACGCCTCCGCCAGCGGCACGCATCATCGCCGTCGCCCGCTGGATGCACAGAAAGGGCGCGCGTAGATTCAATGCCAGAACCTTGTCCCAGCTCTCGACGTCGATTTCGAGAAAAGGCTCACTCTCGAAGCTCGAAGCGTTGTTGACCAGCACCGTCAGGCCCCGCGATAACTCCTCGACGCGATCGAACAGCCGCTCGATATCGGCCGGCGCTCGCAAGTCGGCCTGAACCGGCCAAGCCGACACCCCAAGAGCCTCGATGTCAGCAGCGGTCTCTCTTGCCGCCTCCTCGGAGCTGCCGTAGTGAACCACGATCGAAGCGCCCCGCGATGCCAGCTCCAAAGCGATGGCTTTGCCGAGTCGACGCGCCGAGCCGGTCACGAGCGCTGTCTTACCCGCCAGCTCCATCGCGCGATCATGGGATGTCGGGCTTGCGCTGTCAACCGAGGGGGAGCTAGCACAGAAAATGCCGATACCTCTCACTAGCCTGACCTCTCACCGGCGTTCCTCCCAGCAGGGCTAGTGCTGATACGCCGAAACCGGGAGAAGACTTCCGGGAGGCCGCGCGAGCAGCGCCCTGGCGAATGGGTTGGCGGGCTTGCGGATCACTGGATTCGTAGGATCCGAGCCGGGGGGCCTAAGCGGCACGCCCGGGAAAACCCAACCAGGGGCCACAAGAGCCACGGACGCCGAAACCAGCGGATAGAACACGGTTCGTGCTCGCTCAGGCCTCTCGAAACGAGGTTCGCTGGGCGGGTTGACCGCGCGGCTCCTCTCCAGTTCCGCCTGGGCAAGCGCCTCGATCGCGCGGGTCAGGCCGGCAGCGACCCCAAGGTCAGCGTTCTCCGAGGAGCCCGCGTCGGAGCCGCGGGGCCCTGGCGGATCGGGCACCGGGCGCGCCGCACGCTGGCCGGCAGGCCGGCCAGCAACCCAGACATTGGCGCTCGGATCGCGATAGTAGCCGATTGTCGCCATCAAGGGTGGCAGGCCGTCGAGGCCCGGCTCCAACTCCCCGGCCATCAGAATCGACTCCCTGAATCCATGGCCCAGGCCTCGAGCCCGGGCCCAACGAGCCAGGGCAAGGTATGCCTCGGCCGCCGGCGCAGGGTCTGCAGCGAGGCTCTGCTGACGGTCGAGATACTCCTCCAAGGTCCCGGTCGCCTCTTCCACCCAGGCGACCCACGACGAGGGCAGACTCATCTCACCCGAAGCGACCCGAAACCGAACCTGAGCCTGGGTTTGCGAAACCAGCACCACGTCATCGAAGGTCTTGCCGTTGTGCAAGTGGATGCGATCGGCTCGAGCTACCGCAGGCAGAATAACCAGACTAGCTACGACGAGGAAGCGACTCATGATCTTCCATGAGCTTATCAAAGCTTTCCGCCGAACAGCGTTCCGCCGACTCTCGGGCTCGAGTGATTCTGATACGATTATGAACCGCCGGCCGGCGCTCGCGATGCCATCGACCAGCAATAGACAGGCCTCCATCGACTCCAGGCGGATCGTGCTGGAGCGTGAGATCTCGATTCGAGTTCCCCGGTTCGACACGTTTGTCACCGAATACTCGACCAACATTTCCACCACCGGGATGTTCATCATCTCCGAAAATCCGCACGCTCCCGGCACCACGTTCACGTTCGAATTCAGTGTCGCCGACGACTGGAAACTGATCCGCGGCAAGGCTCAGGTGGTCTGGACACGCTACCTCAACGAAGACAAGGAGCGACCGGCGGGCATGGGGATTCGCTTTGTCGAGCTCGACCCGCAGAGCCGACGTCTGATCCGCTGGATTGTCGAGAAGCACGTTCGCGAAGGCGGCAAGCCCTTTGAGTTGGACGAGCTGCGCAACGTGGTCGACGAGGTGCTGGAAGAGGTGATCGTTTCCGATCAAGAGCCGGCGGCGGCAGCCGCCATTCCGGCCTCGAGAGGCTCCGCTGCTCGGAGCCGTCCGACCGCCAAGCGCCCACCTGTGAGGAAATCGCGGTCGACCGAGCGCAGGATCATTCCCCTGGTAGCAACCGCCGCGGTTGTTGTGCTCGGCTTGGTTTGCCTGTTCTGGCTCACCGAATGGATTCCCGATCGCAACGCCGACTCCGGCGACTCCATTGCGTTCTCCGAAGTCGCCGAGGTTGACGCAGCCGGCTTCTCGAACGCCAAGGATCCGGCCGCAACGGTCCGAGACGCTGGCGAGGGCTCGTCGCCACCAGGTCACGGCGGCGGCTCCGTACCCGGCAGCAGGGAGGATCCGACCACGGCGCGTAGCGACGTCGAAGGCGCCTTCGAAGCCGGAGGTCTCGGTTCGCCCCCGCTGGGCTCCGCCTACTCCAGTGTTCGGCAGACTCTGGTCAGCTGGTCCGACGCCTGGTCCGCCCAGAACGTGGAAGGCTACCTATCAGCCTACTCCCGCGACTACCAACCCGATGGCTCGAGTCGCGCGGCCTGGGAGGCACTGCGTCGTCAGCGGCTGACAGCGCCCGAGTACATCAAGGTTTCGATTTCTCGGCTCGACACGGTGCGTCTGCGCGACGACCTGGTGAAAGCGACTCTTCTCCAAAGCTATCGATCGAACGGTTTCTCGGATGCCGTCGAAAAGGTCTTCGAGCTGGTCTGGGAAGACGGCGCGTGGAAGATCCTGAGCGAGAGAACACTCTGAATTCCCGGCGCGGGAAGACAGCTCGCGCGCAACCTTCATGCCACGTCGCGAGGCGCCGAAATCAGCCGCTCACCGTACAGCCGCAGCGTATTCTCGTAGATCGCCTCCGCAACCCTAGCTTCGGTTTCGCCCTTCAGTGAGGCAACCGCCTGCAGGGCGATCACCAGATTTGCAGGCTCATTGCGGTGGCCGGGCTCGGCCCCGAGCACCGGACTGTCCGTCTCCAGCAGCAGACACGAAAGCGGGAGGCGGCGAACCAGTTTCTGCTTCTGCACCGAACGCACCACGGACGGCGGCACCGAAAAGTAGAAGCCGGCCTCGACTCCTACCAGAGCCCGCGACGCTTTGCCGTCGAAGGCGTGCATCTGAACTCGCTTGGCGCCGTGGCGCAAGAGAAAGTCAATGGTGTGATGGCCCGCGGAACGCGAGTGCACGTTGAGGGGCAGATCCAACTCGAGGGCGAGTGACACAAAGCGTTGCAGAATCTGCCTCTGCACTTCTCGATCCTCCTCGCCTTTTACCTTCCAGTAGTCGAGACCGACCTCGCCAACGGCTACCCACTCGCCGCTATGGGCGCGGATGAAGTCAACGACCGAATCGGCTTCACCTAGATCGAGATTTGTCGGGAAGAGCCCGCACGCCGGCGCCACAAAGCTCGGGAAGGCCGCCGCCAGTTCGAGATTGCGGCGCCCGTCCTCCAAGGTCTCTCCTACCGCAACGATTCGCGCGACGCCGGCTCCCCGGGCGCGCTCGAGCACCGAGTTCAGGTCCGCCGAGAACTCAGGGGCGCAAAGATGGGCATGGGTGTCGAACATATCGAGTCAGCAGGTGCAAATATAGTGCAAGCCGGAATGCCGGTTCTCTCTCCCCAGGTCTCGGTGCTTCTCCCCATCCGGGACGCTGCGCCATTCCTCGAAACCAGCCTCGAGAGCCTAGCCGAGCAGGCGTTCGCTGATTTCGAGATCATCGCTGTCGACGACGGCTCCGTCGACGAGACTCCCGCCATTCTCGAATCGTGGCGCCGGCAAGACGCTCGGCTGCGCGTGATCCGGGGGGAAGGAGCCGGTCTCGTGGCCGCGCTCAACCTCGGACTCGAACACTGTAGCGCCGATCTCGTCGCCCGCATGGATGCCGACGACAGAGCTCATCCGAATCGACTGCTGCGGCAGACCGCGCTGTTCGAGAAGCACACGGATCTCGCGGTCGCCGGCTGTCAGGTAGAACACTTCTCCGACCTCGGGGTCGGTGAGGGCCTGCGCGTGTACGAGCGCTGGTTGAACTCGCTGATCACCCATGAGGACATGCACCGAGAGCGATTCGTCGAAAGCCCGATGCCCCATCCGGCTGCTATGTTTCGGCGCCAGACCGTCGTCGCCGCCGGCGGATACCGAAACCTCCCCTGGCCCGAGGACTATGACCTGTGGCTGCGCATGTTCGAGAGCGGCTGCCTCTTTGCCAAGGTGCCGGAGGTCCTGCACTTCTGGCGTGACCGCGGCGATCGTCTGACTCGCACAGACTCCCGCTACGCCGTCGAGCGATTCCTCGAATGCAAGGCCGAGCATCTGATGCTCGGGCCGCTGAAGCACTGTCGCAAACTCATCGTCTGGGGCGCCGGCCAGACCGGGCGAAGACTGACCAAGCACCTGCTCCGCCGGGGAGCTCCTCTCGAGAACTTCATCGACATCGATCCGGCAAAATGTGGGCGCACGGTCCGTGGGGTGCGGGTCGAAACACCCCAATTCCTGGAGAGTCTCTCTCGCGAGCCTCTCGACGGCCTCACGATTCTGGCAGCGGTCTCGTCGCGTGGCGCCCGAGCCAAGATCCGAACCGCGCTAAATGCCAAGGGCTTTCGAGAGGGAGAGCACTACTGGTGCGTGGCCTAGCTGAAAGCCGGTCACGGCCTTGCCGGCGCGAAGCGGCGTGCAGGCGAGGGCAGAAACCCCGCACACCGGGAAGCCCGAGCCGGCCCCTGGGCGGGTGTCTGCCGGCCGGTCGCGCAACACAACCGAGTCCCTCCTATAATCCCGCGATTCGATCCCGGCCGCAGTACACATTGAAGCGATCTTCCCGCACGAATCCAACCAGGGTCATCCCGAACGCCCGCGCCGTGTCCACCGCCAGGCTGCTGGGCGCTCCGACCGAAAGCAAAACCGATACGCCCGCCGCCATGGTCTTGTGGACCAACTCGAAGCTGGTCCGACCGCTGACCAGGAAAATGCTCGAGGCCGCCGGCAGCGCGCCGTCGAGCAGAAGCCGACCCACCGCCTTGTCCACCGCGTTGTGCCGGCCGACGTCCTCGCGCACCAGTTCCAGCGCTCCATGCCGAGAGAACACCCCACAGGCATGGAGACCGCCGGTCCGAGAGAAGACCTCCTGCGACGAGAGCAGCTTCTCGGGCAGGCTCCGAATCGTTCGGCCTTCGACCACCAGGTCTCCAGCCGGCGGCTGACCTCCCAGCCTGCGCAACGCCGCGATGGATTCCTTGCCGCAGACTCCACAGCTCGAGCTGATGTAGACGTTGCGACGAAAGCGCTCCGGATCGACCGCGACACCGGGCTGGAGATGAACTTCGACAGTGTTTGCCGCGTCGTCGGAGTCCGAGTCTTCGCAATAGGCAATCCTCCAGATGTCGCCGCTGCCGGCAAGGATCCCTTCGGAAAGGAGAAACCCCACAGCAAGCTCGAAGTCGTGTCCGGGCGACCGCATGGTTATCGAGAAACTCCGGCTTCGGCGGACGCCTGCGAACTCGGCTGCGATTCGAATCTCCAGCGGCTCTTCAACGGCAACGACATCCTCGCGCTCCGCGATCGATCCTTCCTCGACCGCCGTGATCGTCGCCCGCGTGCTGGCGCCGACCGGCGGTCGATCCGAGGCCTTCGACATCTAGCCTGAACCCGGAACGACCTCGACGAGGGTGCTCCGGAACGCGGGAATACCGCACTCAGGGTCGAGCACCCCACGCGGAATCAGGACATTGGCCTCAGGCCAGTACATCATCGCGGTTCCTGGGCGAACAGCCCCGACTTTCACCCGGGCTTTGATCTGGCCCGTGGGAGAGCGAACCGTCACGGCCTCTCCCTCTTCGAGCTCGAGCCGTTCGCAGTCCTCTGGAGCCAGTACGACCGCATCTCGGCGGGCTCCCACCAGCATGTCCCGGTCGGAGAAGACCATGCTGTTGAACTGCCGGCCGCGCCTGGTGTTGAGCCGGAACTTGCCGTCCGCTTCGACCGCGGCGGGCGGCTCGATCCGGGCGAATCGCGCGCGACCGTCCGGAAAGCCGAAACGCCCGTCAGCGGCGAGTAACCTGCCTCCCCACTGGAACTGGTCGCCTTTTCGCGCGAGTTGCTCAATCCCTCGATAGAACGGCACGACTTCGCTGATCTCCCTCCGGATCTCTTCGGTGTTCGCGAACTCGCACCTCCCGGCCAGATCGGGACGAGCGCGGCCGGCCAGGTCCACGAGCACACGCCACTCGTCTCGCGCTTCCGGAATGCGGCGACCGGGGATTTCCGGATTGAAGATGATCCGACGCTCGGTGGTGGTTTCGGTACCGCCTCCAGCCACTTCGTAGCGTGTGGTCGCCGGCAGAACCAGAACGGTCTCGCCGCCAACCAGCATCTGCGGGTTGAGAACAATGTCGTGGTGAATGCGGAGCGGGATCTTTCCCAGAGCCCGGCGCACGAACTCGGGCTCCGGCAGGACTCCCAGCAAATTGCTACCTGCGCAGTAGAGAACGTCCAGGTTGCCATCGGCCGCCGCCTCCACCATCTCGGAGACGAAATAGCCTCGCCAATCGGGTACGTCGAAGCCCCAAGTTCGGCTCAGTGCGCCGGCACTGCCGGCCTCCAGAGGCAGCCCCCCAGGCAACTGATTCGGGACGCACCCCATCTCCGCACCACCCTGGACACCGGAGTGTCCTCTGATCGCCATCAGGCCGCTCCCCGGGCGCCCGACCATTCCCCGAGCCAGGGCCAAATTGGCGATCGAACAGACGTTGTCGACACCGTGCCGATGCATGGTGATGCCCATCGACCAGATGAAAATCGCCTTGTTCGCCTTTGCGTAGCTGCGCGCGAACTCGAGCATCTGTCCTTGGGTCACCCCGGACAGCGCCTCCAAGGTATCGAAACTCTGCTCGCCTAGAGCGGCCGACAGCTCCACCCAGCCGTTCGTATGCTGCTTGATGAATTCGTCATCGAGCCAGCCTCGGCTCTCGAGATGCTTGAGCACCCCGTGAATGAAAGCGATGTCACCCCCGACCTGGACCTGAAAAAACACGTCGGCGATCTTCGTACCCAGCAATGCGGACTTGACGGAAGACGGAACCCAGTACTTCTCTAGGCCGGGTTCGCGGTAGGGATTGACGACTAGCACCCGTGCTCCCCGGCTCTTCGCCTGCTCGAGATACTTCACCGCCACCGGTTGGTTGTTCGCGATATCGCTGCCGAAGAGCACGATCAGATCGGCTTCGAGCAAATCCTTGTAGCTGCAGGTCGTGGCTGCGAACCCGACGGTCCTCTTCAAAGCGACGGTGCTGGGCGAGTGGCAGACACGCGCCGAATTGTCGACGTGGTTGGTGCCCAGGAATCGGGCCACCTTCTGCGCCACATAGTAGGTTTCGTTCAAGGTGCCGCGAGCCACCATGTAGAAGGCGATCCGTTCCGGATCTGCCGACCGCAGGCGGCTCCCCGCCAAGGTGAGCGCCTCATCCCACGAGAGGCGTGAGAAGCCGGAATCGCCTCGACGCCGAATCAAGGGGTGGGGAATGCGCCCCAACGAGCGCAGCTCGCGCTCGCTCAACTGTTCGAGCCGCTCGCAATCGGCTGCCGCTCCGTCTGCAAATGCGGGCATCGTATTCAGCCTCAGCAGGTTCAACCGGATCCAGCATAAGTGGATGCCGTCGATCGTCCAGTCCTTCATCCCGCTGGTACCGAGTGCGCAGCCATCGCACACGCCGTCGTTCAATATTCGCCAGGCGTACGCGGGCTGGTCGCGGTTGTCCCACATCGCCCTGGCGATCGCACGGTAGGGCCCGGTCCTGCGATCAAAGAGATTTTTGCTCATCGCCTGCTCTTGGCGATGTTGGCGCCGTCGGCGATGTTATGGACAACGCCCACCAGATCGGCCGGCCGATTCAGATTGCGAAAGAGGTCGGTACGGAAGAAGGGCAATTCCTCCGAAAGCTCGACCACAAGGACCGAAATCACGTCGAGCAACGCACGCATCGACCGCTCCCCCGACTCTAACTGTCGGCTCACCGCAGCCAGCGCGCTCGCCCGGTAGAGCGCACAGAGCGGTTGCCGCCGACCTTCGATGGATGGCACCACGGCGGCGCAATCGCCGCGGTCCCGCGCGCAATCCAAAAGGTGCCGAACAACGTCCGTGCCGACATGAGGCAGATCGCACGCCAGAAGAAACACCGGTCGTCCGCGGACGGCTCCCTCTTCCAAGGTCGATTCCAGACCGGCCAGCGGCCCGCTGTGAGCCCGACGATCACGAATCGCCCGAAACAATCCATACTCCCCGGCAGAGTCCGGCTGTATCGAGACCACGACCTCATCACAGACCGGCTCCAGCACGGACCCCGAGCGGGCCACCAACGTCCGCCCCTCGAGCTCGAGCTGGCACTTGTCGAACCCCATCCTGCGACTCGCACCGCCGGCCATCACGACTCCCAGAATCTTCTCGGCCGACATCCCGAAACATCCTAGCAAAGTGCCAAAAGGCCTAGCTTGGTGAATAGTCCAGGCTGGGTTCCTCAACACAATCGGGTGCAATAAGAGTGTAGTATTCGTTCATTCTTTAGAAGTCAGATCAGCGGTCCAGCAATGAAACGAACCGTACTCCTCGTCGATGACGAAAGGCACGTGGTCACCGTCGTCGGGAAAATGCTCGAACAGCGCGACTTTCGAGTCATTTCCGCGAGCAGAGGCGAAGAGGCCCTGGCTATTCTCGAGGACATCACGCCCGACCTGGCCCTTCTGGATATCATCCTTCCGGGAATCGATGGCGCGACGCTCGCCCAGCGCCTTCGAGCTCATCCCGCGACCGAAAAGACGCCGATCATCTTTCTGACCGGCCTGGTCGAAGTGGCCGAGGTTCGTCGCAGCGGCAACCGGATCGGCGGTCAGTACTTCCTGGCCAAGCCGTTCGACTCGACCGAGTTGTTCGAGGTTATCGACCGTGCGATGTCGGAGGTCTGAGCGCCTATTCCTTGATCTGTTCGACGATCTATTCGGCGATCAGGCGCAGCGCTTCGTGTACCACGTCGCTCGACTTGGGCAGAAAATCGAACTCCAGCGGCGGTGAATACGGCACCGGCGTATCCGGTGCGGCTACCCGGCGAATCGGCGCGTCCAGATCGTAGAAGCAGGTGTCGGCCAGAATGGCGGCGAGCTCACCGCCCAATCCCCCGCGGCGGGTATCCTCGTGTAGCACCAGCACGCGATGAGTTTTGCATACCGAGGATCGCACGGTTTCGACATCGAGCGGCCACAGCGTCCTCAGGTCCACGACCTCCGCCTCACAGCCTTCCCCGGCCAACTCTTCCGCCGCCGCCAACGCGGTCCAAACCATGGCGCCGTACGTGAGGATGGTCAGATCACTTCCCTCTCGCCTGACCGTGGCGCTGCCGATCGGCACCTCGTGCGCGGTGCCCAACGGGACCTCCTCACGCAGATCCGTGCGAAAGAAACCGTAAAGCCCCTTGGATTCGAGAAAGATCACCGGATTCTCGTCTCGAATCGCCGCGATCATCAAGCCCTTGGCGTCCGCGGGAGTCGAGGGCGCGACCACCTTCCAGCCTGGGGTACGCACGAACCACATCTCGGGGCACTGACTGTGAAACGGACCACCGCCCAGGAGCATGTTCATGGTGCCGGTGGCCGCACCGTAGGGCAGGCGCACAACCAGAGGCACGGCGCGGCCCCAGCGCCAGTGCAACTTGGCAGCGTTGTTGACCAAAGCATTGAATCCCGGCGCCAGAAAATCGGCGAACTGCATCTCCACCACCGGCCGCAACCCGGCTAGCGCTGCGCCAACCCCACAGCCGATGATCGCCGACTCGGCAAGGGGCATATTGACGCAACGGTCTCTACCGAAGCGCTTGGCTAAGCCTCTGGTGACGCCAAAGGCGCCTCCATAGCGACCGCCCACGTCTTCACCGAGCACACACACCGCGTCGTCCTCTTCCATCATCTCGATGAGAGCTTGGCGGACGGCCTCGTCGTACGCCATCCTCCTGGTCTCGAACTGTCGGCTCGGACGCGGAATCGGCAACTTCCGCGGCGCATAGACCCGGTCGCGATAGTCCTCGGGTCGAGGCCACTCGGCGGCAGCGGCTTGTTCCGCGGCGTCCGCCACTTGCGCGGCGATTTCCCCCTTCATGGTCTCCAAGGCGCTTTCGGACAGTGCTCCCTGCTCCTGCAGGCTTGCGATGTAGGTCTCGATGGGGTCAAGTTTCTCCCAGGCGGCGCGCTCCTCCGGGTACTCATAACCGGCCACCTTGGCCGCTTCGTTGCCGTGGAAGCGATCATCATCATGATGAGCGTGCCCGCTCCTTCGATACGAGACCACTTCGACCAGCGTCGGACCGTCGCCGGAGCGCGCGCGATCAACCGCCCAGCCAACGCCGGCCGCGACCGCCTCGGGATCGTTTCCGAACAGCGTGACTCCGGGAATGCCATACCCGGACGCGCGCAACGCGAATCGATCCGCGGCGGTTTGCTCACTGACATGGGTCCCCAGAGCCCATTGATTGTTCTCGACGACGAACACCATGCCGAGTTTGCGCACCGCCGCGAAGTTCACGGCTTCGTGCCATTCCCCGAGACTTGCTCCACCATCCCCGATGAACCCAACGCAGACGCGATCTTCGCCGCGAACCTGGAAAGCATGAGCGATCCCGATCAGAGTCTGAACCGCGATCGCAAGCGGCGCAGCCGGAGGCAACACGCCCTCGTCGAAATCACCGACATGGAGGTCCCGACCGCCCACAGGGGTTCCACGTTTGCCGTACTGCACGAGGATCGGATGGAGGGGATCCGGATTGAACATCATGCGGACGCCCAGATCCCGAATCAAGGGACTGACGTAGTCACCCCGATAGGCGGCTCCCGGAGCGTACTCCGGGGGCCGGCGGAGCCTCAGTGCCGCCCCCACGATTGCCTCTTGCCCGGTCGACCGAAAGCCCTTTTGGGGCGACGGAAACCGGCTCCAGGCTATTTCCTTCTTGTCGAAAGCCTGCTTGAGGAAGTCGTCCGTGGCCCGGGTAAGAAGCATGGCCCTGAGCATTTCGCGCTTCTCGTCGGCGGTGATCGAGTCCTGAATCCTCCGTCGCGCGAAGAATCCCCGAATCAGGATTGCCAGAGCGTCTTGGTTGCGCGCCACCGCTCGCCGGTGGCTGACCATCGGGTACAAGCGTGCTTCGGAAAAATCCGGTCCGGTCTGGTAGCGGGCCTCGATTCTGGCGAGCAACGCCTCCTCGAGCTCGGCCTCGCCGTCAACACGGGCCGGAAGATCTCGAATCAGGAAGGGCGCTTCGAGACTCAGAAAACCGTGCAGTTCCAAGAGCAGATCTCGGGGAAGCGATGGACGCTGTCTACTCTCGGACATGGTGCGCGACGAGTATAGCGGCGCACCAGCGAGCCGGCCTATCGGACCTAAGCCGGCGCGGCCTCGCTGTCGTCTGGCGCAGCAGTCCCCAGCGCGGGCTCTACAGATCTCGCCGAGCCTCTCCAGATCCGGCCGAGGGTTGCCGCCGAGAACTCCATCAAGGTATAGAAGTACGGCAAGATCAGGAGCGTCAGCACCACAGACGACGCCAGGCCGCCCATGACGGTCCGTGCGAGCGGGTAGTAGAACAGGCCGCCGGTCGCCGGCCCCCGGATCGCAAGCGGCACCAGGCCGATGATCGTGGTTGTCGCGGTCATGAGAATCGGCCGCAACCTCTCTCTTCCGGCTCGAACCAGCGCCTCGTCTCGGGACAATCCGCTGCGCCGGAGATGGTTGACATGATCCAGCAACACGATCCCGTTGTTGACCACGATGCCCATGAGAATCAGGCAGCCGATCTGTCCCATGAGGTTGAAGCTGGTCCCCGTAACCGCCAGCATCCAGGCGATCCCCGGCAGCGCGAAGAACATTGACGACAGGATTGCGAAGGGCTGGGCCAGTGACTCGAACAGCGACGCCATCACCAGATAGACCAGGACCAACGCCAGAAGAAAATTGACTCCCATCTGGGCGTTTTGATCCTGCTGTTCGATGATTCGGTCGTTCCAGCCCCAGGAGTACCCAGGGGGCAGGTCGAAGGCGTCCATGAGACCGGCGATCTCTTCCTGCGTATCCTTCCAATCGTCGCCCTCGTAGGTGCCCCTGACGGCGACCCGGACTTTCCGGTTCTCACGCTCGATGGTTCGGGCGCGAGGCACGATCTCGAAGCTCGCAACGTCGGCGAGCGTGATCGGAGCCTGCCCCGCGCCGCCACCGATTTGAAGCTGCTTGAGATCGGCCAGGTTCTCCCGATCCTCGAGGCGCAGGGCCAGCCAGGTGTCCACCTCCCGCTCGCCGGCGTTGAACCGCGGCAGGCGCATGGCACCGAGGGTGAAGGAGAAAATATCGGCCATATCCTGGGCGTCGAGGCCATTGCGAGCCGCCTTCTCCCGGTCGATCTTGACTCTCACCTCCTGCTGGGAGTCCCGAAAGGATGTCCGCAGATCCTGAATCCCGGCAAGCGTCTCGATACGGCGCAAGGCCTCGTTGGCGTAGCCCTCGAGCACCGAGCTGTCCTGGCCGAAGAACTTGACCGCAAAGAAGGTGTTCGAGCCGCCGGTCTCGGCGTCATCATTGAACATGAACTTGACGCCGGCGATCTCGGGGAGCCGATCTCGGATCCTGCGTTGCAGCTCCCGGACCTCCTTGTCGGTCATGTTCTTCCGGCTCAGCACCATTGTCGTCTCGGCGCGGTTCTCCATGTAGAAACTGTAGAGTGATTCGACCTCGAACTCTTCGCGGTGTTCCCAGAGAAACGGCTCGAGCTCGCGGACCGCCTCCCGGGCCTCCGACTTGTAGGTGTGGTCGGCGAACTCATAGCGCAGCTTGATGCGTTCGTTGACGATTCCGGAGAAGATCGCCGACTCGACCATTCCGGTGAAGAAGGGCACCACACCAACACCGAGGAAGAGGACCAGAATGCCGGCCGTCTTCCACCGATGAACCAGCGTCCACTGCAGAGTGCCGGCATACTTGTCCTCCAGCCACGAGATCGACTTGATCTCCTCGACCTTGCGCTTGCCGAGGAAATGCGCCGTCATCAAGGGGATCAGGGTCAAGGAGGAGAATAGTGAACACGCCAGAGCGATCGTGATGGCGATGCCGATCTCCTTGAGCCAAGTGGTGAGTCCGGTACGAGCGCCGATGATCAAGGGCAGGAAAACGATCAGAGTGGTTAGGGTGGAAGCGGAGACCGCGGTGGCGACCGAGCGGGCGCCGATCAGAGCTGCCTTCTTGCGATCGGCTTCGGTGCGATGGAGCCGATCGATCGACTCCAACACGACCACCGCGTTGTCGACCAGCATGCCCACCGCCAACATCAATCCCATCATCGACAGGACGTTTAGCGTCTTGCCCATGAAAAACAGAATCCCGCAGGTAGCCAGGAGCGAGAAAGGAATCGACAGGGAAACAATCAACGTCGAGTCGAGGCGCCGCAAAAAGAAGTAGAGACTGAGAATCGCGAGCAGGCCCCCGATCACGCCGGCGGTGAGCAATCCCCTGAGGCCGCCGACGATCTCCTTGCCCTGGTCTTCCCAGACAAACAGGTTGATGCCCTCAAGCAGGGGGTCATTGTCGATGTCGTCGCTGATCACAGCCATGACGCTACGCACCACATCGACCGTGTTGGCGGTGGATTCCTTGTAGATGTCGAGACCGACAGCGAATTGCTGATCGAGAAAGCGGCCGTGTGGAATCGGAGGCTCCTCGTAGGTAATCTCGGCGATATCACGAAGCCGAAGTCCCTGCTGGTTGATGACCAGATCACCGACCTCAGCGACCGAGGTGAACTGCCCGACCGAGCGCACCGTATAGCGAAGTCCGCCCTGGTCCACCTTACCCAGAACCATGTTCGACGACGCCCCTTGAAGCTGCTGGATCAAGCTGCCGACATCGACATTGTGCTCGCGGATTCGCGCCAGTACCAGGTCGATCGAGATTTCCCGCGGCTTGACGCCGTCCAGATCGACCCTGGCGACACCCGGCACGCGGCGCAACCGGTTGAGGACCCGAGCCTCGATCAAATCAAACGACTCCGACAGATCGATTCCCTTTGCCGACACTCGGGCTTGGACCACGGGAATATCGTTGGTGTTGAACGAGAAGATGACGATGTCACCGATCGCCGCCGGCAGATCTCCCTTGATCTGGTCCATCTTCTCGCTCACCTGCATCCGGACGATGTCGAGTTCCTTGCCCCAGTCGAACTCCAAGAAGAACTCCGCCCGATCAGCGGTCGCCTTCGAGTTGAGAGTCCTGACCCCGGGCAGGGTCGCCAGTATCTCTTCGACCGGTTTCAGGACCTCTTTCTCAATCTGTTTCGGGTTCGCGTTCGGATACGGAATCTGAACTCCGATAAATGGGGCATCCACCTCGGGAAGATAGGCCAGCGGGAGCCGGACAAGCGCGATCCCACCGATCAACAGAATGCTGATCAGAATCATCGCGGTGGTGATCGGTCGAGTGACCGCCAGTTTGGACAGCTGCATTAGCCTGCCTCTCCGACGGCTCGATTTGACAACGTTTGGGCCGACAGTCCTTCCGGAACCGCCTCGGCGACCGTGACGCCGAGTTCGTCCCTACGATCGACCAGCGAATAGACCACGGGAATAACGATCAGAGTCAGCACCGTCGAAACAGCCAGCCCGCCGATTACCGTGATCGCCAGGGGCGCGCGCAACTCGGCTCCCTCTCCCAGTCCCCAGGCCATGGGCAGCAATCCCAGAATGGTCGTCGCCGAAGTCATGAGAATGGGCCGCAGGCGATCGCTGCCGGCGGCTAGGAGAGCGTCGGTCTTGTTCAACCCCGCCCGCCGGCGCCGATTGATCGCGTCCACCAACACGATCGCATTGTTCACTACGATTCCGGCGAGCATCACGACACCGATCATCGCCACGATGTTGATGGAGCGGCCGGTCACCGCCAGAGCAGCGACCACACCGATCGCACCCAAAGGCAACGTGAAGATGATCACGAACGGATGAAGAAACGATTCGAACTGGGAGGCCATCACCAGATAGACGAGAAAGATCGCCAGAGCCATTGCCAAAACCAATGACTTCTGAGCGGAAGCGCGTTCCTCCTCTTGGCCGGAAAGCGCTACGGTCACACCGCCGGGAAGCGCGAGATCCGCGATCGCGGCGCGCGCATCTGCGGCCACGGCGGCCATGTCGCGCCCCACGATGTCGGCTGAAACCACAGCTGCTCGTTTCTGACCGATCCTGCGGATCTCACTCGGTCCCTCCGTCTTCTGCACCGAGGCTACCGACTTCAGGTAGATCGGAACTCCATTGCGCTGAGCGACGATGAAGTCGCTGATATCGCCGACGGAGGCCCGTCCGAGATCGACGGAGCGGACTACGATGTCTATCTCGCGATCGCCCTCGGTCAAGCGCGTCGCGATCTCGCCCTGGAGCTTGTTCCGGACCGTGTCGGCAACATCGCCGAGGCTCAACCCAAGCCGGGCGAGTTGATTGCGATCGAACTGGATCTGAAGCTCGGGGTTGCCAAGCTCCGCCGAGGACTTGACGTCCACCAAACCGGGAATTCGTTCGAGCCGAGCCCGGACCTGCTCCGACGCACCGTGGAGATCCGCCAGGTCGTCGCTATACACCTCGACCTCGATCGGAGTGCGGAAGCTGAACAAGGTCGGGCGCGCGAACTTCGAGTGGACCAGACTCGACTCTTCCAGACGATCTCGAATCGCGGCGATTACGATCTGCTCGTCCTCGGCGTTGGTGTTGTCGGCCATCCGGATCTGCAGACGAGCCGTGTTCTCACCCTCACTGCCGGTGTTACTGAGCGTAAGTCCACGACCGCCGACGATCCCTGCGAAGGTCGCGACCATTTCGTTGCCCTCGAGCACGGTCTCGACATCGGCCAGAAAACGGTCGGTCACTTCGAGCGGCGTACCTTCCGGCAGTTCCACGAGAAAACTGAATTCACCCTGTGAGAAAGTCGGAATGAGGTCGAAGCCCAGTGTCGGAACCAGTCGCACGGCGCCGGCAAAGGCCAAGAGTGCGACCGCGAGGACCACCGGCCGGGCGCGCAAGGCGGTCAGGAGAATCTTCGGATACGCCTTCGCAACCCAAGCGAGAGCGGCGTCGAAGGCGGCGTTAGCCGGCCCGCTGCCGATCGCGATCAGCTTGCCGATCGACGTCAGCAGCCAGCGAATCGCGAAAACGACCCACGTCGGCAAGGTCACGAAGATCCACCGCAGCGATCTCCGAGTCCGTCCGCCTCCCTGGGACGGGAACGGTCTCGCTTTCGCCGCATCTCCGCCCAGCATCGCAGCCAGCATCGGGATGAGAGTCAGCGCGACCGCCAGTGATGCGATGAGCGAGAAGGAGACCGTTAGCGCCATGTCGCGGAACAACTGAGCCGCGATGCCCTCCAGGAAGACCACCGGCAGGAAGACGGCTATGGTTGTCAAAGTGGACGCGCAAACCGCGGCGCCCACTTCAGAGGCGCCCTCACGGGCCGCTTCGATGGCCGATGCGCCTTGCTCTCTGCGCTTGTGGATCGCTTCGAGTACGACAATCGCATTGTCGACCAGCATACCGACGCCCAGGGCGAGACCGCCCAAGGACATCACATTGAGAGTGGTTCCGGTCCGGTACATGAGAAAGAAAGTCGCGACGACCGAAATCGGAATCGACAGTCCGATGATCAGCGTGCTCCGCGCGTCTTTGAGAAAAAACAACAGGACCAGAATCGCGATACCACCCCCCAGCACGGCGTTCATCAGAACCTCGTCAATCGATGCCTGGATGAACTCGGACTGGTCGGTTCCGGTCACAACCTCGATGCCTTCGGGAAGTTCGCCTCTGACCTTGTCGAGCCGGCCGAGAACCGCCCGAGCGACTTGGACCGTGTTGGCATCGCCTTCCTTGTACATGGCCAGTTCGACGGCTTCACTGCCGGCGAAGCGGATAATGACCTCTCGCTGCTTGTGCCCGCGACGAACGGAGGCGACATCCGAGACTTTGACGCTGCGTCCCTGGTGGGTCATCACCACCGTGTCGTCGATGTCGGCGAGGCCCTCGAACTCGTTATTGGCGCGCACCAGGTAGCGAGCTTCCTGCTCGTACAGGCTTCCTCCGGCCTGGTTGACGTTCTCGCGCAAGAGCACGGAGTTCACGTCCTGGATGCTCAAGCCCAGAAGCGCGAGCTTGCCTTCGTCGACCCGGACCTGAATTTCTTCCTCGAAACCTCCGTTCACCTTGATCGCAGCGATACCTTCCGTGGACTCGAGATCCTTTTTCAAGACCTCTTCCGCCACGTAGCGAAGCTGGTAGAGATCACTGCCGCCGGTCACATAGAGCCGTACGATGGGATCGTTGGCAGGATCGAAGCGCAGCAGAATCGGCTTCGTAGCCTCTTTCGGCATGCGTAGGAGATCCAGTTCCTGGCGCACGTCGAGCGCAGCGAAATCCATGTTCCGCCCCCATTCGAACTCGAGCGTGACCTGGGACAGGCCGGGCCGGGACACCGAGGTCAGCCGCTTGACGCCCGCGACGATCCCGACCACCTCCTCGATGGCCCGCGAGACCAGTGCCTCCACCTCGGACGGTGCCGCACCCGAAAGCCGGGTTTCCACGGTCAGGCTCGGATACGACAAATCAGGGAGCAGATTGATCGAAAGACGGCCGAAGGCGACCAGACCGAACAACATGAGAGCGACCGCCGCCATCGAGATGGTTACCCGACGGCGAAGCGAAAAGTCAACGAGTTTCATACCGCTCAGCTCTCTTCTTCGGCGTTAGTGGCCTCTGACTCGACTCCGACCAGCTTGACCGCAGTACCTTCCTTCAGACCTCCTTGCCCAGCCACGATCACCTTGTCACCCACACGCAAACCAGCGACGGCCTCCACCCACGAGCCCTCCTCGAGCCCCAACTCGATCTGACGCTTCTCGGCCTTGCCGTCTTCGGCAAAAACGAAGACATGCACCGACTGCAGCTCACGCAGCACCGCTTCCCGTGGAACCAGCACCACCTCGCTTCTTGTTTCTCGGATGATGTCGATCGTGACGAAGCTGCCGGAGCGAACGTTGGCAGGCGGGTCAATAGCCTCAATGGTCACCTTGATGGTACCGGTTGCGGTGTCCACCACCGGGCTAACCTGCCGAATCCGGCCGGTGAACCGGGTCTCCGTGTCCGCGTTCAGCGTGATCCGCGCTTCACGGCCCTCTTCCAGCCCAATGACGTCGCGCTCGGGCAAGAAAATCCGCGATACCAACGGATCCACATCGGTCAACTGAAACAACTCGTCGGACCGACGCAGGTTCTGCCCGACTTGAATCATTCGCTCGCTGATCTGACCGGCAAACGGTGCCTTGATCATGGTCTTCTGCAACTGCCATTCCGCTTCGGCCTTCTCCTGCTGAGCGATTTCAAAATCCATCTTGAACTTGTCGAACTCCTCACGGCTGATGAGCTCTTTCTCGCTAAGATCCTCCCCCCGCTCGTAGGCGAGACGAGCGTTGGTTTCCTTGAGCTCGGCCTTTCTGAGAGTGATCTCTTCGTCATCACGTACCAAACCGGCGAGATGCTGGCCCTTGCGTACGAAGTCACCCTCGTCCACCAAGAGGCGAGCCACGCGCCCTTCGACCTCACTCAACAAGCGCACCTCGTTTTCAGCGACCAGATTCGCGCTGGTCGTAATGTACGAGGAAATATCACCTTCGTCGACGGCAACGATCTCGACCGGCACAGGGGCCTTGCCTTGCTTTTGGTCACCGTTCTCGCCCTCGGTTTCCGCCGCCTCCCCAGAGGCTGCGTCGGCTCCGTTAGCCTTGGCGGCGCTCAGGTTGATCACCACCACGCCGGAAACGACCAGCAACACGACGACCGAACCGATCCAGGCGATTCGCCTTTTTCCCTTGTTCTTTTGAAGTTCACCAATTTCCGAAGTCATGGTTGTCTCTCCCTGAGGTAGCGCCACTGAGCAGCCGGAGCGATCTGTCCTAGCTAGGAATACGCAGGCGAGCGCTGCAGTGTTTCAGGGAGGAAACGGCCGGAGGCCACGATTGCGCGTGGTATCGTTGCCGCTTGTCGAAGTCCGCCAAGCCGCTCTCGAAAGGCGTCGTCCGAGCGCTGTACGAATGATCGCGACCACCGAACTCCTGCAATCATACGTTCAGGGGATACGCACCCTGAGCGGCGCTCGGAGCGTGTCCCTTTACATACCCGCCTCGCTCAGTGGTCTTGCCCAACCGTTTCTGATCGCCGACGGCGAAGAGCCCCATCTTCCCGAACTCGCTGACCTGAAGGCCGCCGAGGTATTTGCCTCTGCCGGCACCATGCCCGAGGCGCCCGCCGGCAAGGCGATGCCATTCCTGCCCAGTGCGGCCCCCCACGGACGGCTGCTACCGCTACCATCGGTCGAGTCGTTTTGGTCGGGTGGCGTTTGGTCCCACCACCACCAGAAACAGGAAGCTTCGCGTGCCCGCCGGCGCTCGGACGAGCATCCTTCACCGAGCCAGCCCTCGGCTTGGCTCGGCTTCCGTTTTGACGCCGACAGCGGAGCCCTGGAGGAACGACTCACAGATCGCGATTTTCTCGAGAAGCTCGCACAGGACGGCCCGGTGCCATGGTGGGACTGGCTGTTTGCGCTTGGCGGCGCCCTCGCCAGCCATGCCTCGCAGGTTGCTGCGATCCTCAAGGACCCGATCACCGGTCTCCCCGATCGAACGGGCTTTCAGGCCATCTTGACGGAGGAGCTCGAGCGAGGCCGGCAAGGAGGAGAGCCGCTGACACTTCTGCTGATCAATCCCGACGAGTTCGCAACGATCAACGAGCGATTCGGACGTGAAGCCGGCGATTCGGTCGTCCGGGAAGTCAGCCAGAGACTCCGATCCGCCCTGCGCAGCTCTGATCCGGTTTCGAGATACGGCGGCGTTATTTTTGCGGCCATTCTCTCCGAAACCGACCTGCCCACCGCTCGAGAGATCGCCGGCAAGGTGCTCGAAGTCCTGAGCGAGCGGTCCTTTTTGGACGGCGCCGTGCGACTCGGATTCAGTATCGGAATTGGGGTGTTCACACAGGAAAATACACCCGGTATGTCGCCGCTCGAGTTGGTGCGCCGCGCCGATCAGGCGCTCAACGCAGCCAAGCGCCTTGGCGGCTGCTGCGTGGTCGATTGGGAGGAGCGCTCCGGCCTGGATGAATCGGGGGCTTTCGACCGCCTGAGCGGCATCTTCACCGGCAATCAGTCCAAGGATTATCGCAACATGATCCTGCTCTGGGACACGATCGACGCCATCGCCCTCCACCATGACTTCGACAGCCTGTGCCAAGCGGTAGCAGAGCGCCTCTACACGGCTTTCAAGCCCGGCCGAATCGGCGTCTTTTCCACTCAGGACGACGGTTCTCTGGCGCTCACGCACGGGTTTACCCGTAGAGGCTTCGGCTCCCGGAATCAATCGCGAGTCGAGACCGTCGAACTCTCCCACGAAGACGAGAACCTCTTGCGACTCGCGGTGGCAGCCGGGGAGGCTCGCGAGGGTTCGCGAGATCTCGAGCACGGGGGCCAGGAAGCCACCTATGCCGTGCCACTTCGAGCTAGCAGAGCGGCCTTGGGGGCGATCTTTCTCGCTGGAGACGAGGATCACCTCGTGCTCGAATCCTCGGACCTGATTTTCCTCAAGGCGCTCGGCGGGCAACTCGCCGTAGCCCTCGATCGCGCTCGCTTGGCCGAGCTGGAACAAGCGCGTCAGGAGGGTGAGCGGCGTCAGCTCAAGGCCGAGCTCAACGAGCTCCGCCAGGCCCTACAGCAGGCCAAGCTCGTCTACCGCTCGCGTGAGATGGAAGCTGCCATCGCGACCGCACGGCGAGTCGCTCCAACCGATGCCACCGTACTCATCACGGGCGAAAGTGGTACCGGCAAGGAGTTGCTCGCGCAGACCGTGCACGAGTTGTCCTCACGGCGAGACCGCCCCTTCGTGATCGTCGATTGCGGCTCGATCGCAACCAGTCTCATCGAGAGCGAGTTGTTCGGTCACGAAAAAGGCGCCTACACGGGAGCCCTGGGGCGGCGGACCGGCCAACTCGCCGAGGCCGATACCGGCACGGTCTTCCTGGACGAAATCGCCGAACTACCCCTCGAGGTACAGAGCAAACTCCTGCGCTTCGTCCAGGAAAAGCAGTTCAGTATGGTGGGCAGCACTCGCACCCGCCGTGTCGACGTCCGCATCGTGGCCGCAACCAACCGTGATCTGGCGCTCGAGGTAGCGGCGGGCCGATTCCGCGAGGACCTTTACTACCGACTCAACGTTGTACGCATCGAGGTGCCGGCCCTGAGACAGCGTCCCGACGACGTGATGCACCTGGCTCGCCATTTCCTCGACATGTTCACGGTTCAGTATCACAAAAACGTGAGGCGCTTCACGACCGCCGCGGAGAACGACCTGGTTCGCTACAGTTGGCCGGGGAACGTTCGCGAGCTTCAGAATCGCATTCTGCAGGCGGTCATTCTCTGCGACGGTGATGAACTCGACGCTCGCGACTTGAACCTGCCCACCGACGACGGCACGCCCCCGCGTCTCGCGCCGGCTCGGACGGCGACTAGCGACTTTAGCGACCAATCCAGGTCGACTGTCGGCCCCACGCTGCTTGGCGAAGACTGCTGGACACGGCTGCGTGAGGCGTTGGACCGGGAAGTCGACCTCGCCCTGACCGACGGCCGCGAGATGCTATTCCCGCTTGGATCCTGGGTTCGGGAAGATCTGATTCTTGCCGCGGACGAGGCCGTGAACGGCAACGCCCGCCGCGCCGCGAAGTCGATCGGAGTCGCCGAGACCACGTTTCGGCGCCGCTTGGCGAAGGCGCAGCGACAACAGCGCGCGGGGCTCTCTCCCCGCTCCGGTCGATGGGCCGACATCCGCGCCCTGCTCGGCGAAGTCGTTCGAGATCCGGCCGGCAGCGAAGAAGAAGGCGAGGACCTCGTTCGCAAGGCCTCGACCCTGCTGCTCGAAGTTATTCTGGAGAGGCTTCCCGACGACGTCACGATGGGCGCTCATCTGCTGGGAGTCACGGCACCTACTTTCCGCACCCGAACGGCCGAGTTGATTCGGAAGCAAGCACGCTCGTCTTGAGAGCGCCACTTTTTAGACTCAGAGTGCCGTTTTTCGGCGCACGACCCCGTGCAAGCGCTCTCCGATCCCCGGTTTTCGAGATCTCCTCTCCGAATACTTGGCCAGGCGAAACCGTCTTGCCGAAGAAACATGATGCAGAAAACCAATTGCATAGTTGAATTCTTCTTCCCGAACGCGACGGTTCTCGAAAGTCGCCCCGGAAACAGGGTCCCGGTACGCCAATTGCCTCTCAATTCCGACACAGAAGGACGGGTGCGGATTTCCGCAAAGCCACCCGCGCCCGCCCGCTTTGCCGAGAGATTCGATATACTCGAGACAGAGTTCGAAAACCAACCTCCCAAAGAGTCAAGGTGATGCCTGCCCACCAACCCCTTGCCTTTCCCCGGCGGCCGCACCGGCGGCGCTCATGGCCGCTCTTGCTTCTGGCGATGGTGGCTGGCTTGTTGTCCCTGCAGCCGGCGTTCGCACAGCAGCGCAAGATCCCGTTCGACCGGATGACCGTCGAAGACGGTCTACCCCACAGAGCGGTCAACGCCATCGTCCAGGATGACACCGGCTTCATGTGGTTCGGCACTCAGGACGGCCTCGCCCGCTACGACGGCAACCGATTCCTGGTATTTCGAAATGACCGTGAATCTGTCGATTCGATTTCCAACAACTGGGTTTGGACTCTGCTCAAGGACAGCAAGGGACGGCTGTGGATAGGCACCAACCAGGGCGGGCTCAATCTTTGGATGCCCAACACTCGTTCCTTCGTTCACTATCGCAATGACGAAATGAATGGCGACTCCATTTCGAACGACCGAGTCCGATCTCTGATGGAGGATCGTAGAGGTCGAATCTGGGTGGGCACGGAATCCGGGCTCAACGTATTTGATCCTGCTACCCAGATTTTTAAGCGCTACCTGCACGATCCGTCGAACCCGGGAAGTCTCGGACACAATCAGGTGCGGTCTATTCACCAGGACTCGGAAGGCATCATCTGGGTCGGAACCAATGGCGGCGGCCTGGATCGCCTGGATTCCGCCAGCGGGCGCTTCAGCCACCTTCGCCATGACCCCGAAGATCCCAACTCCCTCAGTCAAGACCGCGTCAGAACCATCTTCGAAGATCGTTCCGGCAGTCTGTGGGTGGGAACCTACGAAGGCGGACTCAACCGGCTGGATCGTGAGAGCGGCCGGTTCGAGCGCTTCGAGCACGACCCTCTCCAGCCCTCGAGCCTGAGCGACGATCGGGTGCGGGCAGTTTTTCAAGACCAAGACGGAGTCATCTGGGTGGGCACCGACGATGGCCTCAATGAATGGCTCCCCGAGCGTGGCGAGTTTGCCAGCCATCGCAGCAACCTCGCCGACCCGACGTCGCTCAACGACAATCAAATCATGTCCATACACCAGGATCGAGGCGGGGTTATCTGGGTCGGCACGCAGGGCGGCGTCAACAAGTGGAATGCCGTCACCGGCTCGTTTTCTGGTTTTCGCCACGATCCTGGAAAACCCGAGACCAGCTTGGTCAGCAACACCGTGGCCTGTTTTTCCGAGAGTCGCGACGGACAGCTTTGGATCGGGACCTACCAGGGCCTGGATCGGCTCGACCCGGATTCCGGTCGGGTCCGCCACTTTCGGCACAAGGATGGCGACCCTTCCACGCTGCGCGACGAGCGCGTCATGTCCCTCTTCACCGACAGCGACGACACGCTTTGGGTCGGCACCTACGAGGGCGGGCTGCACAGGCTCGACTCGGCGAACGGTCGATTCACCAACTACCGCAACGATCCCGAGGACCCGAGCAGCTTGAGCCGGGATGCCGTGACCGCCATTTACGAAGACAGCCATGGTGTGCTCTGGGTCGGCACCTACCGCGGCGGCCTCAATCGATTCAACGAGAAACGCACCGCCTTCATTCGCTACCAGAACGACCCGGAGAATGCGGCCAGCCTCGGAAGCGATCAGGTTTTGAGCCTCCTCGAAGGCTCGGGTGGCGAACTCTGGATTGGGACCGACGGCAGTGGGCTCAACGCCTTCGAGCGAACTACGGGCTCATTCACGCGCTACCGGCACGACCCCGAGAATCCGAACAGCCTCAGCAATAACACCGTCTTCTCCCTCCTGGAAGCCAGTGACGGCACGTTATGGGTGGGCACCCAAGGCGGCGGTCTCAACAAGTGGACCAAGCAGGACCGTGAAGCTAACCGGGTTCGCTTCCATCACTACAACACCCACAACGGCCTACCGAACGAGGTCATTTACGGCATCCTGGAGGATGACGCCGGCACACTCTGGTTGAGCACAAACGAAGGCCTGGTCAACCTGGACCCGAAGACCGAGCGGATTCGGAGCTACGACACCACCCACGGCCTGCTCTCCAAAGAATTCAACTTTGGTGCGTTTTGGAAGAAAGCCAACGGCGAGATGATCTTCGGCGGCAATGAAGGTTTCAATTCGTTTCACCCGGCCGCGATTCGCTCGAATGCCCATGTCCCGCCGGTGATTATGACCTCTTTCCTGAAGTTCAACAAAGAGGTCGAAACCGAAGCACCGCTGTCAGAGCTCAAAGAGATCGAGCTCTCCCATAAGGACTACGTGGTTTCGTTCGAGTTCGCTGCACTCGACTACTCGGCGCCCAAAAAAAACCGATATGCATACCGCCTGGAGGGCTTCGAGACCGATTGGAATGAAGTCGGCAATCTCAACCGCGCCACCTACACCAACCTCGATCCGGGGTCCTACACCTTGCGCGTCAAGGCCGCCAACAATGACGGACTGTGGAACGAGACCGGACTTTCGATCCCGATTCGCGTAGTCCCGCCACCTTGGAAAACTTGGTGGGTCTATCTACTCTACGGGCTAGGGACTCTGGCGGCGGTGCTAGCGGTACTGGCGAACCTTTCCGGCCGCCGGCGAAAAGACGCCCAACGACGTCGATCTCTGGAAAGGCAGGTCGTCGAAAGAACCAGTGAACTGGCTCTGAAAAACCGTGATCTTCAGGACGCCATCAGCAAAGTCGAACTGGCCAGCGTCACCGATGCGCTCACCGGGCTTCGCAATCGCAGGTTCCTGGTGAACAGCATCGATAGCGATCTCGCGCTCGTCGATCGCTACTACGAAGATCTCAAACGTCACCCCGAGACCACCGTGAGGGAAGCCCAACCGGACACCCTGTTGCTGATCTTTGATCTGGATGGCTTCAAGGGCGTCAACGACACCTACGGACACGCTGCTGGCGATCGTGTCCTTTTCCAAGTCACCGACCTTCTCGAAGCTTCCTGCCGAGAGTCGGATACCATTATTCGCTGGGGCGGTGACGAGTTCTTGATAGTTGCTCGCCGAGCGCATCGAAGATCCGCGGAGGACTTGGCCGAGCGCCTTCGGGCGAGTGTCGCCGCGCACGAGTTCGAGCTCGGCCTCGGCAAGATGGTTCATCTGACCTGTTCGATCGGGTTTGCGTTCTACCCGTTTCTGCACCGCTTCCCGAAAGCACTATCTTGGGAGCAGATCAACGCGATTGCGGATCGCGCCCTCTACATTTCCAAGAAGAGCAACCGCGACGCATGGGTGGGCATTTTCGAGGGCGAGCAAGCCAGCAATGTTCACCCTTCCGCCTTTGTCCAAAAGATCAATCATGAACTCGATGAACTCGTGCGGCTCGGCATCGTCACCCTGAGCACCTCGATCAAAGAGGAAGAACGACTCGTGTGGGCCTGGGCTTAGCCTGAGCTGCTCACCAACCTTCACCTGCTACGCCGTAAGTGCTTGCATCTGCTGCCCTGCTCCGATAGGGGGCTCCCGTCGGTCTCCTCGACGTACTTCGAGTACTCCAGCGTCGGCCTCGGTCGCAAGTCTTGCATTTCTAAACACTTCCGTCCTCTCACTACGAACGCTGGTGAGAAGGGCCGGCAAGGTCTTCGAGAATCGCTTCGCGTAAGAGATGCCACCGATCACCACCACTTGGATAGCGAAGGGTTTTCACCGGAATTTGGCTGACTACGCGTGAGAGCTGATCCAGCCGTTGTGCCGACAGGCCAAGAGCCGCAACCGGTGCACCGGTCAAACTGTGCTCGAGCAGACGGACAAGAGATTCGCGCGCGCTACATGCAGAAATCGTGACATATCCCTTGCTTTCCGCCTTGCGATCGAGCATATAGACGGTCGCCAGCGTCAAGCCAGCGGCCGTCTTGGCAACGCTCTTTGGGGTGCACGCCATCAGCCTTTTTTCGAAGGATTGGTACACCCTCGGCAATTCCTTCGCCGAAACTCCGAAATGATCCTCGAGCGCGCTCGGCCAGAGCCTGGCCAGCGGTGGGCCCTGAAGGCAACGCCAGTCGCCGTGCCCATCGACGCGCAGTACCAGCCCGTCATCGGCCACAAGATCGCAACCCGTGCTCACCAGCCCGACGCACAAGGTTGATTTCCCAATGCCGCTTGGTCCGAGGAAGCCGACCGCTCGATCACCGAAAGACACCGCACTCGCATGCAGGACCGGCATGCCCCTGGACTCCAACCACAGGGGAAGGGCATAAGAAAAGAAGTAGTGGGCGGCTCCGGCACCATCCGGCAACCATTCGACTTCGATCGCGCTGGCTGTGACTCGAAACAGCCCACGACCCTCACAATCCACTCGCAGTCCGAAACCGTCCGGCTGTCGAAACAGAGCGAGCCGGCTGTTTCTTTGCGGAGGTCTTCGCTCACCAACCCAGATTTCATCTACCTCCGGCAACTCACGGACGACCCGGTACCTGACATCGATCGCACGCTCTCCACCTGCGATTTGCTCAGCGGACGAGTGAAGATAAGCCCGGAACTCCTGGGGCAACTCGCCCCTTAGATTGAGGCCATACACAAGGCCTGACAAGTGGACAAGATTCTCGGAACGGCCTCGCTTCTGATCGATCGTCATGCCCGAGCCTTAGCCTGCATTATTCATGAACGCCCCGGCATCTTGCGGAGATCGCCTGCCATCTCAGGCCGTACTCGCTCTTCGCTCCTCGACATACTGTGAGTATGGCTTCCTCGCTCCTCACTGCGTGCGGCCTGATCTGACGGACGCTTTCCACAATCTGCTCGCGGCCTCATGAATAACGCAGGTTAGGAAGAACGGATCAGCCGTCGGTACCATAGCTCATAGCTGATCACACGCCAGAGTATCGTGTGGCCGAACCGAATCGACTCGGAAGCCGAAAGATAGGGCTCCAGCCACGAGCGGTTGACGTAACGTTGCCAGTCCGAGCGCGGGTGTCTGAACACGCTTTCGCGAAGCTCGTTGCGTTTCGATTCGATGCCGCGCAGGAAGAAGGTCCCCAAGAGTCCTACTCTCCCGCTCTCGAGGACCCTTTCTGGAAGCAGCCCTTTCATGGCTTCTCGGGTCAACACCTTGCTCCTGCCGTCGTTGTAGTACCAGCAGGCCGGCAGGTTGATCACCATTTCGAGCAATGGCCAGTACCAGAACGGGTTGCTGCGACCGACACCACATTGAGCAAACAGTCTTCTCTCTTCGCTTTCTAATTCCGTGTGCTTGGCTCCAACGATTCGATCGTAACGGTGTCGCTGCCGAACGTCAGGAAGGATCGGTGAGAGGGCCGCCTTCGGCAAGAGGCCATTTGCCGTCTCCGTCAACCATGGCAGACGGCGAGGTCCGCGGATCACTTCGCGGACGCCCGGCATGGGCAGCAGGCGGCGTAGCGCGAGCCGCGCAAACCGGTCCCCCCGAAGCGCATCCCGGATGGTCGTAGCCAAGCTTGCTAACGCCCTCGGTCTGCCACCGGCCAGCGCGTCTCGCAACCAGTACTCCTTCGCCGAGAACAGGGCATCGCCGGCGTCTCCGACCATGATCCGCTCACAGCCGTTAGCCCGGGCGACCCGGTACAGCCGGCACTTCAGCGCCGCGAAGGCGTTGAGATACGGGGAATTCTCATGCACGAAGCGATCGACGTAATCGCCGCACAGGGGGTAGAGTCCGTCACCGTTCACCCAGTGGACTCGCCTTTTCAGATGCTCGGCGACTGCCTCGATATTGCTGCGCTCGTCGCACTCCAACAGATCATCGAAATACCACGAGAAGACCTGGACTCCCGGTGGCACCAAAGCCGCCAGCGTGGTCGAATCCAACCCCCCGCTGAGAGACAAGCCAACCTGACAGGTCTCCAACTCCGCCATCTGATCGGCCACGGACCGCCTCAGATGCGAACGAAACTCGGCGTGAACCTGTTCGCGCGAACGTTTGTGAGCACCACGATGAAGCCGAAAACTCCAATAGCGCTTCGCCCCTGAGTCGCCGGCCGTCACTGTCAGGCGATGAGCCGGCGGAAGCTCCTTGATGTCACGAAAAAAGCTTCGCTCGGTTTGGGAAAAGCGAAAACCCAAGAAGCGAGCGGCCGAAGACTCGTCAAGGTCATCGGCGACCGCGGCATGACGCAGGATCGCTGCCGGCTCGCTGGCGGCGATCAACCAACGCCGATCGAGGTAGTAGTAGACCTTGAGATCGCCGAGGTGATCTCGGACAATGCTCAACCACCTTCGCCTGGGATCGGCGGCGATCGCCACGAATGAGCCGGATGTTCCCGCAAAGAAACTCGCGTCCTGATGGGCAAAGGGGTCGAGCGCCGAAGAAGCGCTGGCGGGCACCAACTTCTCTTCGACAAAACTGAACCGTCCCGACAGGGCAACCACTACTCCCGTCTTAGGGTCAGTAACCGGACCGAACCGATCCCGGCTCGTAGCACTACCCATATGGCGCACGGCGATGGCCACGGGGCCGCGACAGACGCTGGATAGCGTGCCACCGTACCTCTCGAGCGACTCGGCAAGCTGGAGAATCTCTCGTCGATCCAGGCTAGCGCCCGATCGGTCGAGGATACAGACGAAAGCGCTCATCAGTCATTGGTGGTGGCCCAGCGCGCCGGAGCACGCTTCTCTCTGCGAGCCCCAGCCCCAATTGGTTCTACAGGGGGACCTAAACCAAGTTACGGAAGGTCCCTCCCGAGTCATTTATTTGCGAACCGCCAAACTGAGTTATATCCACCAGTCGCCCGTAGCACTCCAAGGCAGGACGGAGATATGGCTTCTTGGTCGGTTTCGCAACACCAGTTCGAAGCGACTCGGGAAGACCGCCGGTAGTAGTGCTCCTCTCGCTGACTCGTTGTGACATCCTGCGTGATCTCCCGCGTTCACTATGTGACGGCAACAAGAGTATCCAAGTGCTCCGGAGGAGCGTACATGAGGCCTTTTTTCGTTTCTAATGAATGAACTGAAGGCGACTCTCGGCATTGCCATGGATGCCCCTGGGCCCACCGGGCGAGGACTGGTTCGGTCGGATCATACCAAAACAAAAGCGGTCAGCGATCGATCTCTAGGGCGTGGTCCTGGTCGTGACGTCGCCCTGGGTCATCCAGTTATCCAGCAGAGTTTGATAGTCGGTACCCAGCGCGTCACGCCCGGCCTGAACGGCCTCGCCGAGCGTAAGCCCGGATTTGAGACCGTCGAGGATGAAAGCGGCCATCCGCTCGTTGTCGTTCAGGTTGGACAGCGCCACCGCACCGCTGATCGCCAGTGCACCTTGACCACCACCGTAGAGCAATTGGTGCCCGAGCACGTTGGCATTGGGACTGATGTCGTAGGTCGTCTCGCACGCGAGCGGCACCATTACAGTCGGCAAGCCGAAGTTGGTCAGCGTTTCTACACTGCTCGCCGTCACCAGCGATCGGAATGCCCAGACGCTCGGAGATGAGTGGCCCGAGAACACCGTCACGGTGCGCCCGTCGTCGAGCGCGGACCGCAAGACCTCTCTTGCCGTGTTGACGTCAGGATGATCGGCCATATCCAGCACGTCGCTCTCACTCCAATCCAACCGCCGCTTCAGCCGTTTGATCTGGGCGATGAAGCTGTGAATCCGGTCGGTCTCTTCGGCGATCAAGAGGGCCGACTCTTCGCCCGACAGCCCGCTCGTATTCCAATCCGAACCCTTTTGCACGATGGTAGCGAGTTCGGCCTCGTCGCGCACCGAGAACTGGGCCACCGCTTTGTCGCCGACACCGTCACCGTCCAGATCGACCAGCCGGTTTTGACTCGGGCTGTAGATGGTCACTCCGACCCGCGCGGTGGGCAGCGGTATGAAGCTAATGCAATCGGACAGGTAGTTCAGGCGGTCGTAACAGTCGGTTCCCACCAACTGAACGTGGGTGAACGGATAGACCTGGTTACGGACTTTCAGATAGTCGGTGATTGCGGCCGGCAGCGCCATACCGAAGCCGACGCCGTTGTAGATGTCCTCGACATCGATGACGACGGGCTGGAAGGCGGACTTCTCCGCCAGGTAGTCGTCCAACGCCTGCGTGCCCACGAAGCTGGAGGCGGTGATCACCAGCAACTCGGCCGGCCCGGCCAACAGGTCGGCTGGCGCGTCGGTAGTAAACACCTCGGGCGTGTACGGGCTCTCGTCCAGCCAGAAGTGCGCCGCGTCGAGCTGCCGCAGCTCAGCGGCGAAGCCGCCGGCCGAAGGCGTTACCCAAGGGGTGATCCGTGTCAGCGAACCGTCATCGTGCTCGCCATAGGCCGCTATGGATGGGCCGCCGAAGCCATGCACTCGATAACCCCCGGCGCTCGGATCGGAGTCGAAGTCGAGTTCCGGACCCAGGTAGGGACCCGGATACCGGACGCCGTAGCGGTCGATCACCACCAGGGAGTAGAAGTAGTCGGTGTCGAAGCGCAGCTGCAGCCTGTTGGTACCGGCTTGTAGCACGCCCCGCGGGATCTCGGCTTCGAGCTCCCAGTCCTGTTGCCCGGAGGTCGAGGCGGTAGTCACGTGCACGAAATCCGAGCCGGGTCCGCTGAACCAGACCTCGACATTGTGCTCCGGGATCGCCTCTCCGCCCGGCCCCGTGAGGTCGGGCAGGTCGGTGACGGTCCCCAAACCCACGAGCAACCGGCTCGGCCCGTCCAGCACAGGGCCGTCCACGGGGATCGTCAAGGTAACCGTCGAAGCGCCTCTCACCAAGACCGTGTGTTCGACCCAGGGGTCGCCGGTCGGCGACTGCGGGTGGTACATCGCCGCGCGGTCCACCGTCGACTCGCGCAGATAGGCATCGGAAACCTTCCTGGCCTTGCCCTTGGCCATTTTGTCAGCAGGGCGGGCGCGGACGGGATCGATCGATACCTGATAGAGATTCGATTCGACATAGAGCGCGTCGTCGCCGCGCGGCGCCCGACCGATGAACTCGATCGAGCTGCCGGGTCCGAACGTCCCCTTGCCGTCTATCCATCGCGCCACCGGCTCGCCGCGCCAGGTCAAGGCAATATCGCGGCTGCGCACCCCGAGAAGGTCGAGGCCACTGTCGCGCAATGTCTCGTAACTGACGCGCTGGATGCCGGCTTCGGTCACTGCGACGTGGGTCATCGGGCCCGTCTCCAGCGTGATCGCCTCGGATTCTGTTGGCTCGAAGGTCGTGGTTCTGGATCCGCGCGCTCGAGGACGAGCTCCGCGACCGGGCTCGCTGTTTTCGAGCTTCCGCCACCGCGGGCTCTTGGCGAAATCCGCGGCGGCGGCATGGCCCGCCTTTCCGGTCTTGGAGAAACCCCGCTTCTCGAGCCGCGCTGCGCGCTCAGCGCGCGGTTTGGCCCAGTCGACCCGCTGGATCGCCTGAAACTCACCGTACCTTGCGCCCGGGCTGAACGAGCCGAAGCGCTCCGGCAGGCCACGGGTGTCGTAGTTCACCAGCTCGAGAGCGGTCAATCCCGCCGGCAGAAAGACCTCGGCCTCGTAGCTCTGGGGAAGGGACGAATTCATCCCCTTGCTTGGAACAAATTCGCCCAGCGGCTGCCATTCGCCTCGCACCCGGCCCAACAGCTCGAAACCTACGTTGTCGGTCTCGGACGCAGTCTGCCAGCGGACGGTCAGGGAGCCGCCGGACGCGAACTCGCTGGCAAAGGCGTTCAGCGTGACCGGGAGCACTCCCGGCGAGTAAATGTAATCTTCAACCTCGCCGTCGGTGGCGATATCCTCGAAGTCGGTGCTATCCAGGCTGCCGCCCGGCGCCGCGGCGCCGCTCGACATGACTCGCAGCCGGACCGGCAGCGAGTCGCTGGCCCAGTCGAAGGCCGCGCCGACGACGACGTCGAGGGAATTGGAGCCGGCGACGACCGCCCAGGTAAAGTACTCGCCAGGGTCGCCGAAGTCGCCGTCACCGTTCCAGTCGAACCACCCCGCCAGCACGGCGCCCACGGGAGCGTTCGCCACCTCGACGCTGATCGTCTGGGTGGTTGCCGGATCCCAGTCGTCGGTCACGTTGATGGTCAGCCCGTCCTCCTCCGGCCCGTCGCCGCTCGCGTCCACGGTCGGCACGCCGTCGAGCTCGCTCTGGAGATCGACGCCCAGGTAGGGGCCGTCGACGGTAATGTAGTGGCGCGCGCCGTTGGCGGCCTCCGTGGTGGCGTAGGTGTCCGGCAGGTCCCCCCAGTCCGAGAAGATCGGGTTCGAGGGCGGAGGGAAGCTGTCGTTCTCCGGCCCGCTCTTGGGGGGCGAGTGGTGCGATTCGCCGGCCAGGAAGAAGATCGGCTCGCTGCCGCAGTCCGTCCCGCCCGGTCCCAGGTCCACCGACCACTCGTAGAACATCGACCACTCCCACTCGTGAGCGACGCTGTAGGTGGGGTAGCCTGGAACGATAGTGACGTCGTCCGGGTCGGCGAGGAGAAACGGGCTCTTCCAGTCTTCGAGAGCCGTGCCGTCGACGTACATGTCCCAGGCCGGACTCAGGTTCGCCTGGTAGGCGTTGACGTTTTGGACCCACGAGGTCGATGCCATGATACTCGGCGGCCAGATGCCGGTGCTCGAGGGACAGGTGTCGGCAGAGACCCAACTGCTCTCCGGCGGGCCTGCTACCTGGGAACATCCGAACGCCTGCCGCCAGCTCCAGGAGTTGGGCGACATCGGCGCGCACTCGAGGGTGAACGACGCGAACTCCGAGTCGCTCGCCCGGTTGCAGTTCCGGTGGTTGTTCCAGAAGACCGGGGCTCCGGCGTCGGCGCTCTCCATGTAGTCGTTGGGGTTGTCCTTGTCCTGGCAGACCAGATCGTTGACCGCGTGATTCACAACCAGCGCCACATACAACGTCGTCGATGGAACGTCGAGATAGGAATAGAGCACGCTGCCGCCTATCGACGTCCCGTACGGCTGGTACAGTGCGTCGTCCCCGTCGCCATAGAAGAGGCCGTTGACGGTGGGCTGGGCCAGCGCCGTCGCGGGCACCATCAGCAGAACAGCGACGAGAATCAAGGCCCCGTGCCGCAGGGTGTGGCGCAGGCGACCCGAGCCGCGCATTGGAGCTCGCCTCGAGGAAGCTGCCGCCAGTTGAACCCCGCGGTACCCGCCCGAGAGGGTGCAACTACCCCGTACTGCCTTGAATAACTTCATTGGGATTTGTTTTGGCTCCCTGAGGGGGAACACCGAGAGTTGTTTGATCATACAGACTCCACCAAAAAGTGCAAGTGATACTTCAATTTTCCACTACTAACCCATGATTTCTCAAGGGCTTACCAGGGACTGGCGCATCGTTTCCGCTAGGTCAAGAAAGCTGACAGCCCTTATGCTGGAACCCTATGATTTGCACCGCACGTGCCAGTGGCTCGCCGGGAAAACGGGCAAGCAGGCAAAGACTTTTTTGCGAAACTGGAGGGCGAAAGCGCCAAGATTTGTCGATTCGCCTGCCAAAAATGCGGAGGATCGGTGGAACGCGCCTTGGTCGCCAGCCAGGCGGCCTGTAGTCCCAATAGCCGAGGGCTACTCGAGGAGTCCGCTAGTGTTGTGTCTCCAACATGGGTTTGCAAGCTGGGTGAGTCTTTCGGCGTTGTTGGCAAGGCGCGCTGACGCAGGCATAGCCGTAGCTATGG
>JADFQD010000018.1:6930-40241 GCA_022561975.1 Acidobacteriota bacterium | reverse complement strand
TGGTCGGCCTCGTCCCGCTGACCGGCGGCGAGAACCAGCTGCATGGCGAGGCTTTGGCGCGCAACGTGGACGACCGGACCCGCGACCAGCAGGCCGCCATGCGGATGGTGTTCCAGAACCCGACCGCCTCGCTCAACCCGAGGATGCCGGTCCGGCACGCGATCCTGCGGTCGCTCAAGAAGTTCACCGGCCTGAACCCCCGGGAGCGGCGCGAGCGGGCGGTCGAGCTGATGGAGGCCGTCGGCCTGAGTGCCGACTACCTCAGCCGCCGTCCGGGCGAGCTCTCCGGCGGCCAGCAGCAGCGGGTGGCGCTCGCAGGCGCCTTCGCCGGCAGCGCGGACATCATCGTCGCCGACGAGGCAGTCTCCGCACTCGACGTCTCGGTCCAGGCACAGGTGCTCAACCTGCTCAAGGCCCACCAGCGCGAGGAGGGCGCCTCGTACATCTTCATCTCCCACGACCTGGCCGTCGTCCGCTACGTCTCCGACGACATACTGGTGCTCTACGCCGGGCACGTCGCCGAATGCGGCCCCGCCGACAGCGTCCTGGCGGCGCCGTCGCATCCCTACACGGAGGCGCTGCTCTCCGCGGCGCCGGTCCCGGACCCGGACGCCGAGCCGACGCGCATCCGGCTCGAGGGCGCCGTGCCCACGCTGCGCGAGGCCTTCAAGGGCTGCTTCTTCGCCGGGCGCTGTCCCCGCAAGATCGGCTCCATCTGCGACGACACGCCTCCACCCGCGCGCACCGGCCCCGGCTCGCCCGAGCACCGGATCTACTGCCACATCCCCGTGGACGAGCTGGCGGAGATGCAGCGGCCCGGCGCGGAACCTGTCGACGCCACGTCAGCGTCGAGCGGATAGCGGGCCGAGAGCCATGCCATGCGGGTCCTGATCACCGGCGCGTCCGGCTACATCGGCCGGGCGCTGACGCGCTCGCTCGTTGGGGCGGGCCACGAGGTCGTGGCGCTGTCGCGATACCCGTTCCAGGCGAAGGCGGCGCTCCCCGAGCTCGCAGCCGCCCACGTCTGGCTGCCGACGGAGGCAGAGCCGCCGGAGGCGGCATGGGACGGCGTCGACGCCGTCGTCAACCTGGTCGGCGAGCCCATCGTCGGCCGCTGGACCGCTCTGAAGAAGCGCGCGATCTACGACACGCGCATCCAGGCAACGCGGAACCTGGTCGACGGCATCCGCCAGCTCGCGCACCGTCCCACCGTGCTCGTGAATGCGAGCGCGATCGGCTACTACGGCAACCGAGGCGAGGCCAAGCTTGCGGAGCCCGAGCCGCCGGGCGAGGGGTTCCTCCCCGGCCTGACGAAGGACTGGGAGGCCGCCGCCGCCTCCGCCGAGCGGCTCGGGGTGCGCGTCGTCCGTCTCCGCGTGGGCTTCCTGCTCGGGAGGGACTCCCCGTTCTTGAAGCCGCAGCTACCCCTGTTCAAGCTCGGGCTCGGCGGCCCGATGGGCTCTGGGGAGCAGTGGTGGCCGTGGGTCCACCTCGACGACGTGATTGGCCTCTACCGCCGGGCGCTGGAGGACGACGGCATGAGCGGGCCGGTGAACGCGACCGCGCCCGCGCCGGTGCGCCAGCGCGACTTCGCCAAGGCGGTGGGCCGCGTCTTGGGACGTCCAGCGCTGCTCCCCGCACCGACGCTCGCGATCAAGCTCGTGCTCGGCGAGTTCGCGGTCGAGGTGCTCGACAGCCGGCGCGTCCTGCCGCGGGCGGCTGAGGCCGCGGGCTACGCGTTCGCTTACACGGAGCTGGACGTGGCCCTGCGCGAAGCGCTGGGAAGCGCCGAGTAAGGCCATGGCCGACGACCACGAGCCGTTCATGCGCATCGCGCTCGAGGAAGCGCGCAAGGCTGGCGAGGCCGGCAACCGGGCCATCGGCGCGGTCGTCGTGCGCAACGGTGCGGTGATCGGTCAGGGGGGCAATCAGCGCGAGTCTGCGGTGGACCCGACCGGCCACGCCGAGGTCACGGCGCTCAGGGACGCGGCCCGCCGTGCGGGGTCGCTCGACTTCGGGGGGTGCACGCTCTACACGACGCTCGAGCCGTGCCCGATGTGCTGCGGCGCCATGGTCGCGAACAACGTTCCGGCGCTCGTGGTTGGCGCGATGCACACGCCCGGCGAAAAGCGCTGGGGCGGTTACACCGTACGGCAGCTGCTCGAGACCGTCGGGCAGGGCACCGCCATCGATAGCGGCGTGCTCGGAGCCGAATGCGCGGCGCTGTTGCGCGAGTGGGACGTCAAGCAGGGGCGCGTCTGAAGCCAGAGGGCGGTGCTATGATGCGCGGGTGGCCGGAGCGCCGTCTCCGGCCTCAGCGCGTGGGCCTGTGGCGCAGCGGGAGCGCACCTCAATGGCATTGAGGGGGTCGAGGGTTCAAATCCCTCCAGGTCCACCAGCAGGGCACAGCCCTGCACCCACTCGCCGGCGCCAGCCCCGTCACTTCACGCACGCCCCACGCGCCCGGCCGGCCCTTCGTGCGAGCGCGGCAGCAGATACCGAGGTACGCCACCCCATGACCCCACTCCCTGGATGGTACCGGGACTTCGTCGCGGCGGTCGTTGCCCATCTCCCGAGCGAGATCGACGAGGCGGCCGCCAAGCGATGGACCGACGACCCTGCCGGCCTGGACGCGCTGCTCGGGGGACTCGTCGTGTCCGGCGAGGTCGGCGGCACGCTCGAGCACGACAAGACCAAGGACGGCTGGGAGCTCGTCGAGGACGCGGTCGAGCCGCCGACCGTCTCAGGGGATACGATCGAGGTCACGCCGTTCAAGGCCGAGGGCGAAGAGGATCTCTTCGGGGAGGAGGTCGTTGAGCGCGTGCTGGCGCTCGAGGGGATGCTGGGACAGCGCCACGCCGAGTACCTGATGGCCCACCCGGGCGAGATACCGGAGGAGTTCCAGCGGTACTCGCTGATCTTCCCCGGCACGATCTGGCGCAGCCCGGAGGGCAATCATCAGGTGCCGTGCGTGAACTGGCGGCAGGGGAGCTGGGAACTGACGTTCGGGATCGTCGAGGGCGGATTCGACGCCAACGACCGTCTCGTTCGCTTGCGCGTCTAGACCGGCGGCCGGCGTTCGTGCCAGTCGGTCCGCTGCTGGTAGGCGTACCCGACGCGGAACACCGTGTTCTCGTCGAAGGGCCGGCCCGCGACCTGCATGCTGATCGGCAGCCCCCCTTCGGTGAAGCCGCAGGGGACCGCCATCGCCGGGGTGCCCGCGAGGTTGAAGGGGCTGCGGTGGGAGCGCGACCCGAAGAACTGGCGCATCACCGCTTCCTTGCTCGTCAGGCCGGTCTCCGTCGCGATCTTCGGCGCCGCCTCCGGCTGGGTCGGCAGCACGAGCACGTCGAAGCGGTCCAGCGCGGCGATCACGTCGCGGCGCATCAGCGCGCGGAACCGCGTCAGCTTCACGTACGCCGTCGCCGGGATGAGGCTCGATGCGAGCAGCCGCCGGCGCGTCGCGAAGTCGTAGTCCGCCGCCCGTTCGCGGATCCAGCGGCGGTGGACGTGCGCCGCCTCCACATCCGCCAGCGCGTTGGCGATCAGCCCACCGTTCGCGAAGAGCGGCAGCGTCGCGTCGCCGACCGAGGCGCCGGCCTCGCCGAGCACGCCGAGCGCGGCATGCACGGCGGCCGCCACCTCGTCGCTGGCCGCACCGCCGTCGATGCTCTCGCGCACGAGCCCCACGCGCAGCCCTCCGAGCCCCTGCTCCGGCGTCCAGTCGATGGGCTCGACGGGCCGTCGTGACGTGTACGGATCGCCGGGGTCGTGACCGGCGATCGCCTGGAACACCAACGCTGCGTCCTCCACCGTCTTGGCCATCGGGCCGACCGTGTCCATGGACCACGCCATCGGGAAGGCGCCGCGGCGGCTCACGCGGCCCCAGGTGGGGCGCAGGCCGACGATGCCACACCAGGCCGACGGACTGCGGATGGACCCGGCGGTGTCGCCGCCGAGGGCTGCCGCGCAGAGCGACGCGGCGACCGCGACGCCCGACCCGGAGCTCGACTGGCCGGCCTGGCGCTCCTCGTCCCACGGGTTGTGGGGCACGCCGAAGGGGTGCTCGATGCTGCCGCCGAGCGCGTATTCGCTCATGTTGAGCTTGCCGAGGATCACCGCGCCCGCCTCGCGCAGCCGTGCGACCGCGCTCGCGTCCTCCGTCGCCACGTAGTCGGCGATCTTCCCGCCGAGCGTCGTCCGCAAGCCCTTGGCGTCGAGCTGGTCCTTGACCGCGACGGGCAGCCCGTGGAGCGGGCCGCGCGAGCTCCCGCGGGAGAGCTCGGCCTCGGCGGCGCGGGCGGCCTTGAGCGCGCCGTCGGGGTCCAGCGTGATGTAGGCGTTGAGCCGCGCGAGCTGCCCGGCGCGCTTCAAGTACGCCTGCGTGAGCTCGACGGGCGAGAGCTCGCCGCGCGCGATCAGCGCCGACTGCGCGGTGGCCGAGGCGAGCGTGGGGTCGTTCGCCACGCTACGGCTGCTCCTCGGTCAGCCAGAAGACCGGCAGCGGCTCGATGGTGTCCGCGTCGGGGTGCTCGAGGGCGAGGACCGCCTCGTTGATGGCGTTGATGCGGTGAGCGACCTCGGCGAGGTCGTCATCGTCGAGGGGTGCGAGCCCGAGCGCAAGCAGCTGGGCGCGGACCTCTTCGGGGCTCAGGTCGGGCATGGCGTGCTCCTTGCGCTGACGGGCGGCGGTCATTGTAGCGCCGGCGCCGCTGCCGGTGCCCGCGCGCTCTGGTATGCTCGTAACCCGGTTGGAGGGGTCGCATAGTGGCCTAGTGCACCCGCCTGCTAAGCGGGAGGGCTGAAAGGCCCACGCGGGTTCGAATCCCGCTCCCTCCGCCATCCCCGAACACGCCGCGAGAGGGTCGATGAGCAGCTACCACGTCTGGACCGTCGGCTGTCAGATGAACAAGGCCGATTCCGAGCGGCTCGGCGCCGGCCTGGAGCAGCTCGGCCTCGAATGGACGCCCACGGCCAAAGACGCCGATGTCATCATCCTCAATTCCTGCGTCGTCCGCCAGAACGCGGAGGACCGCGTCGTCGGCATGCTCACGAGCCTCAAGCCGTGGAAGCAGCAAAACCCGGACAAGACGCTCGCGCTCATGGGGTGCATGGTGGGCCCGAAGAGCGACGAGCTGCGCGCCCGGTTCCCGTACGTCGACGTCTTCATGCAGCCCCAGCAGTTCGAGCCGCTCATCCGCATGGTCGGCGACAAGGCGGGCGTCGACCCGGACGGCTGCGTCGGGCCGTTCGTCCCCGGCCATCCGAAAGTAACCGCCCACGTGCCGATCATCCACGGGTGCGACAAGTTCTGCACCTTCTGCATCATCCCGTACAGGCGCGGACGCGAGGTCTCGCGAGCCCTCGAGGAGCTAGTCGAGGAGTGCCGCATGCTCGCCGCCCGTGGCGTGCTCGAGGTGACGCTGCTCGGGCAGAACGTCGACTCCTACGGGCACGACCTGCCCGGCGCTCCCGACCTCGCCGATCTGCTCAAGGCCGTCCACGACGGCGTGCCGGAGCTCGCGCGCATCCGGTTCCTGACGTCGCACCCCAACGACATGAGCGAGCGCATCATCGACGCGGTCGCCCGGCTGCCGCGCGCCATGGAGTGCATCAACCTGCCGTTCCAGGCCGGCGGCGACGACGTGCTGGTGGCCATGCGCCGCGGCTATACGAACGCGCAGTACCGCGAGCTCGTCGGCCGCGTCCGTGCTGCGGTGCCCGGCGTCGCCATGGTCACCGACCTCATCGTCGGCTTCCCGGGCGAGACCGAAGCACAGTTCGAGGACTCCCTGGCGATGGTCCAGGACCTGCGTTTCGACAAGGTGCACGCGGCCGCATACTCGACGCGCCCCGGCACGATCGCCGCACGGAAGCTCGACGACGACGTGCCGGCCGACGAGAAGAAGCGCCGCCTACGGGCGATCGAGGACGTGCAGGCGAGCGTGCTCACCGAGATCAATTCCACCTACCTGGGCTCCACGCAGGAGGTGCTCGTGGACGGCCGCTCGCGCGGGCGCTGGCAGGGGCGGACGCGGACGGACAAGCTCGTCTTCTTCGACGACGAGCGCGACCTGCTGGGGCGGCTGATGCAGGTGCGCATCACGCGGACGACGCCCTGGTCGCTCCAGGGCAGGACCACGGGGGCGGCCAAGGCCACAGAGGGAATGACCGCTGTGTCTCGCTCCCGCTCGTCCTGAGGCTCTCGAAGGACGAGCGACGGCTTGCGCATCGGCTCACTCGACCTGGCTTTCGAGTTCGTTGAGACGCTCCTTGATCACGACCTCAGCCAGGTCCGGGATCACTTCCCAGGCCACCTCGCGAAGGGTGTCTTCCGAGAGTAATTCGACCACCCGTCGAGCGATCCGATCGATGGACTCTTCGGACAACTCGAGATCCGACCCCGCGTCCCCCGAAACAACCGGCGCTGCTCCTGACGGCTCCGGCTGGGCGGGTGACTCTCGCGCGCCGACCGACGCAGCCGCCATTGAATCGGTAACATCGGCCGGTTTGGATCCATCGGCACCTGGCGCCGGGCCCAAGGTCGACTCCGGGGCCGGCTCGGAATTCGCACCGGCACCTTCAGATCGAGCCAAGAGCTCATGCACCCGACCGAGAAGATCCTGGGAATCGAAAGGCTTCTTCAGGTGGCCGTCGGCTCCCGCATCCGATGCCTTTTTCTCATCAAAGGTTTCGAAGGTGCCCACAAGGAGCAGCACGGGGGTCTTCGAAGACCGCTTTTTGACCTCGGCACAAACCTGGTATCCATCCGCGCCAGGCATGTGAACGTCAGCGATCACCAGGTCGATGCTCGGGTCAAAGCGCTCGAGGGCTTCCGCTCCGCTGCCGACCGTAACCAGGTCGAAGCTCTCGTCCATGAAGGTCAGTTCGACCACCTTTCGGATCGTTACGCTGTCGTCGGCCAACAAAATGGTCTGGGTCATCTTTCCTCCAGTAGCTCAGGGGCGGTTATTCTCTGTGCCTGCTTCCGGCGGTATCGCCGCCGGCGGCCGCCGACAAGCGTTCGTGCAAGTAGGCGACAACATCGCCGGTCACGGTTCCGGGCAGAAATATCTTGTCGATTCCGGACTCTTGGAGCGGTTGGATGTCCTGCTCCGGAATGATGCCACCGGCGAAAACCAGAATCTCCGAGGCTTCGTTCTTGGCCAGAAGGTCGGTTATCTCGGGTAGCAGTACGTTGTGAGCTCCGGAGAGTATGGACAGCCCGACCGCACGCACATCTTCCTGAATTGCCGCCGCCACAATCTGCTCGGGCGTCTGGCGCAACCCCGAATAGATGACTTCGAAACCGGCGTCGCGCAGCGCTCGCGCGATGATCTTTGCTCCTCGGTCGTGCCCATCCAAACCGGGCTTCGCGATCAGTATGCGGTGTTGAGATCCGGTCATCGCGTCCGGATCTTACCAAAGCCGGCCGCGGCCCAAAGAGAACTGCCAACGCTCGCCTAGAAGACCGCAGGTTCCTCGTAGGTACCGAACACGTCTCGCAGCGCATCGCTGATCTCTCCTACCGTGCAGTGCGACTTGACGCAGTCGAGAATCAGCGGCATCGTGTTGACGTCGCCGGCGGCCGCCGTCTTTAACGCGTCGAGAGTCCGCACGGCCGCACCTTGATCGCGGGAGTCCGCACGGCCGCACCTTGATCGCGGGAGTCCTTGACCTCGTTCATGCTCGCAATCTGCTGGTCGGCAAGATCGTCGGAGATGTAGAGAGTATCGATCGCTTCCTCGTCCTCGAGAACATGCGCATTCAGCCCTACGATCAGCTTTTCCTTGTCTTCGAACGCTCGTTGGTAGCGATAGGCCGCGTCCATGATTTCGCGCTGCGGGAAGCCCGCCTCGATCGCCTCGACCATGCCTCCGAACTCGTCGATCTGGCGAATATAGTCGAACGCGCCGTCTACCATTCGACGGGTCAGATCTTCGACAAAATAGGATCCACCCAGAGGATCGATCGAATTGATCACCCCTGACTCGTGCGCAATGATTTGCTGAGTGCGCAGCGCAATCCTGGCGTTCTCTTCGGTGGGCAAAGCCAGCGTCTCGTCCAGGGCGTTGGTGTGAAGGGACTGCGTGCCGCCCAGAACCGCCGCCAACGCCTGAATCGTAGTCCGGACGATGTTGTTGTAGGGCTGTTGCGCGGTGAGCGAACAACCGGCGGTTTGGGTATGAAACCGGAGCATCCATGAACGCGGATTGCGCGCGCCGTATCGATCTCTCATGATCGTTGCCCAGATGCGGCGAGCCGCTCGGTACTTGGCGATCTCCTCGAAGAAGTCGTTGTGGCTGTTGAAAAAGAAGGACAGCCGCGGGGCGAAGTCGTCCACGTCGAGACCGGCCCGAATACCGTACTCGACGTATTCCATACCGTCCCGGATCGTGAAGGCCAACTCCTGAAGCGCCGTCGAGCCGGCTTCGCGAATGTGATAACCGGAAATCGAAATCGTATTCCAGCGCGGCACGTGCTGGCAGGCAAAGGCAAACTGGTCCGTGATCAGGCGCATTGATTCACGCGGAGGAAAGATGTATTCCTTCTGCGCGAGATACTCCTTGAGGATGTCGTTCTGGAGCGTTCCGCTGACCCTCTTGGCGATATCGACACCCTGCCTCTCCGCGACTGCGAGGTACATGGCAAACAAAATCGGCGCGGTCGAGTTGATGGTCATCGAGGTCGAGACCTGATCCAGCGGAATCCCATCGAACAACGCTTCCATATCGGCCAGAGAATCGATCGCCACGCCGCACTTACCGACTTCGCCTCGAGCCAGGCTGTGGTCCGAGTCGTAGCCGTAGAGCGTCGGAAGGTGAAACGCGACCGAGAGCCCGGTCTGGCCGTGGTCGAGCAGGTATTTGAAGCGAGCGTTGGTGTCTTGCGCCGAGCCGAAACCCGCGAACTGCCTCATGGTCCAGAGCTTTCCGCGGTACCCGGTCGGGTGAATTCCCCGAGTGTACGGAAACTCTCCGGGGACCCCGATTTCCGAAATCGGATCAATATCTCCGATCTGCTCTCCGGTCACCAGGTGCGGGATCTCCATGCTCGAAACCGTCGTGAAATCGCTCTTCCAGTGGCTCCGCTTGGCCGCGACCTCGGCCTGAGCCCGCTCCCATCGAATCCGCGCCTCCGCCATGGTCTCCAGGACCTCCGAGGTGAAGACTTCTGATTTGCGTCGAACGTTGCTCGGCGGATCCTTGACCGTCATAGATCTTCCTTTCGCCGGTCACGTTGCGACCCTCGGTCCGGACGCGGCTGTGCCCCAGTATATAGGCCGAGGCGTCCCCTGTAGAGGTCGAACTGGTCTCGACCGTCTTCGATCGGCACAGGTCCCACCGCTGGAACCGCCAAGCTATCTGAGAATCTTGCGCGAGATTACGAGCCGTTGCATCTCGCTCGTGCCCTCGTAAATCGTGGTGACGCGGACGTCGCGATAGAGACGAGAGATCTCGTATTCGTCCGCAAATCCGTTGCCTCCGTGGATCTGCAGACTCTCATAGCACGCGCGGTTGGCGGCCTCCGAAGCGAAGAGCTTGGCTTCGGAGGCCAGGCGACCGCCGTCGCTGGCGCCTTCGCTCAACGCGGCGCTGTAGGTCAGGACCCTTGACGCCGACAACTCCGTGGCCATCGTAGCGATCTTGAACTGGATCGCCTGATGTCTGGCGATCGGAACTCCGAACTGAACACGCCGATCATTTGTCCTGAAGCCAGGGGCGGAAGAACCCTGCGCTTGAGCTCTTCCGAGCCAAAGCGGGAAATCGGCCAGCAGCAGACCGAATTGGTGACGCTCATCGTGGCGGCGATCGAGGGACAGACAACAGCCAACTCCTCCACTGCCATCACGTAGCTCAACGGAGAAGACCCAGCGCCGCCGTACTCCTCAGGGGCCATCATGCCGAGCAACCCCATTTTGGCCATCTCTGCGACGATCTCGTGGGGAAACTCTTTGGAGGCGTCGCGCTCGGCAACTCCGGGCCGGATTCGCTCTTCAGCGAAACGCCGCAGTTCGCCGCACAGAAGCTGCTGCTCCTCGCTTTTCGAGAAATCCACTCCAGCGCGATCCTCGGTCAAGACCGCCAAGGCTCAATCCGCGAGCACGGCGGCGGCAATGACCATCTTCTGGATCTCGCTCGTACCTTCGTAGATCTCCGTAATCCGGGCGTCGCGAAAGTAGCGCTCGACATTGTACTCCCGGGTATAGCCATAACCGCCATGAATCTGGAGCGCCTTGTTGGTCGTCCGCTGAGCCATCTCGGAGGCGAAGAGCTTGGCCTGAGCGGCCTCGAGGGTGCAGCGCCCCCGGGTGTCCTTGGTCCAGGCGGCCTTCCAGGTCAAGAAGCGAGCCGCGTCGAGTTCGGTGGACATATCGGCGAGATAGAATTGAATCGCCTGGAACCTGGCCAGCGGTTTGCCGAATTGCTCTCTCTCCTGAGCGTAGATCAAGGCCTCTTCGAAGGCTCCACGGGCGATGCCGATCGCCTGAGCTGCGATGCCGATCCTGCCGCCGTCGAGCGCGCGCATCGCGATCTTGAAACCCTCTCCCTCTTCGCCGAGGCGCTGAGCGGCCGGGACTCTCATGTCCTCAAACACGAGTTCGGTGGTTCCGGAGCCATTGACGCCGAGCTTGTACTCCTTGCTGCCGCGGCGGAAGCCCGGGGTATCGCAGGGCACGATGAACGCCGTAATTCCGCGGTGCTTCAACTCCAGGTCCACGGTCGCAAACACCAGCGCCAGGTCGGCATCGGTGCCGCTGGTGATGAAGACCTTGTTGCCGTTGAGGATGTACTCGTCGCCGTCCCGTCGAGCCATCGTCCGCAGGCTGCCGGCGTCGCTGCCGGCGCCGGGTTCGGTCAAGGCGAAACAACCCAGTTTCTTGCCCGATGCCAGCGGCGTCAGGTACTCTCTCTTTTGCTCTTCGGAGCCGAATTCGAGCAGTGGACCGCAGACCAGAGAGTTGTTGACGGAGAGAATGACACCACTGGTTGCGCAGTAACGGCTGATCTCTTCTATCGTGATGCAGTACGACACGGTGTCCATGCCGGATCCTCCGTACTGCTCGGGAATCGCTACCCCCGCCAGACCCAGTTCGGCCGCCTGCGGAAAGAAATCCTTCGGAAACTCACCGGATTCGTCGACCTCCTTGGCGATCGGCGCGACCACCTCCGCGGCAAACTGATGCACCGTTTCCTTCAGCAGTTCCTGCTCTTCGCTCAGCCTGGTCCTCATCCTTTTCCTCCGCGGGCATCGTAGCAAGATCAGCCAAGGTCGGACGAACCCTGTCGAAGCTCGCAGCGCCCATGGTTTTTCCGTACAATTCTCGATTGTGAGCACCTCGGATCGAAGCGGCGCCCTGTCGTACAGCACGATCGAACTCGAAAGCTACCTCCCACCAGGTTGGAATCTGGAAGCGGCCGAAGGCTCATACGAGCCCAAGCGACAACGCTGGCAGATCGCGGTTCAGGACGTCAGCGAGTTGGTTTCGACGCTGGCCGTGGACCGGAAGGAAGCCGACCGACTGGGCCGAATTCCGGCTCTGCGAGCAGCCATCGACCGGCTCGAGCGCAAGGTCTAAGAACCGCTACCCGGTGCCGTCAGCGGCTCACCGGCAGCGCACAACTCACAGTCCGCAGGCTCCCAGGCGAGAACCTCGAGTTCGAGCAGCGCAACGAATGGCGCGTCGAAGCGGGCCAAGGCATCCGGGCCGGGCGAGCGATCGATAATCGCGCCATAGGCGACGACTCGCGCTCCGAACTCTCGTGCGACAAGAGCAGCCTCTCGTGCGGAGCCGCCGGTTGTCACGACATCCTCGATCACCGCTACCCTTTCGCTACGGGCCAGCTCGAAACCTCGGCGCAGCGTCATCACACCGTCCTTGCGCTCACTGAATCGAAAGGGCACGCCCAACGCCGCCGCTGTTTCGTGGCCGATGATCAGTCCTCCAAGTGCCGGTGAGAGCACAGAAACAGGGTCGAAGCCCTCGAGTCGGGTAGCCAGTTTGACGCCAACCCTCTTCGCGCGAACGGGATCCTCGAGCAATTTGGCGCACTGGACATAGCGGTTCGAGTGCAAACCCGACGAGAGCCGGAAATGCCCCTGGTGTAGTGCTCCGCTCACTCCCAGCTCGGCCAGTAGGTGTGCCCCGTTATTCCCCATCCTCGCCTCGCTGCGCCCGGCGGATTCCGTACTGCTCCATCTTCTTGTAGAGATTGCTGCGCGGCGTTTCGATCTTCTTGGCGGTCTTGGTCACGTTCCAGCCGCTGGCCTCGAGCTGCCGAAGCAGGAACATCTTCTCGGAGATCTCCCTGAAGTCGCGAAGCGTCTCGGCCTGGGCCAACGTTCCGGCCAAGCCTGGGGTTGAACCGCCGAGGAGCGCGACAACGTCCGATTTCAAAACCGGATCTCCGGCGCTCAGGATCAACATCCTTTCGACCGCGTTCTTGAGTTCGCGTACATTGCCGGGCCAAGGCAGGGTAAGGAGATGCTCGATGGCCTCGGCCGAGAACGTCTTGAGTGGATAGTTGCTGGCCTGGGAGAAGCGGCGGACGAAGTACTCGATGAGTTCTTCTATGTCCTCGAGCCGCTCCCGGAGGGGCGGGGTTCGAATTGGAAGGACGTTGAGCCGGTAGAAGAGATCCTCGCGAAAACGCCCGTGTTCGATCTCTTCCTTCAGATCTCGGTTGGTAGCAGCGACCACCCGGACATCTACCTTGTGGACCTTCTGGGAACCTACCGGCTCGACGTCGCCATCCTGGAGCACCCGCAGGACCTTGGCCTGAGTGCGCGAAGACATGTCACCGACCTCGTCCAAGAAGATCGTGCCGCCATCGGCTGCGACGAACTTGCCGATTTGCTTCTTCGAAGCCCCGGTAAACGAGCCTTTCTCGTGCCCGAAGAGTTCCGACTCGATCAGCTCTTCCGGAATTGCCGCGCAGTTCACCTGCACCAAGACTTTGTCGCGCCGAGCACTTCGAGAATGAATGGCCCTGGCTACCAGTTCCTTTCCGGTGCCACTCTCGCCGGTAACTAGAACCGTCGCCGGCGTTGGTGCGGCCTTCTCGATCGTCGCTCGCAGTTGCGCCATGACCGCAGACGACCCCACCATTTCGTCCATCTCCGGTCGGCCGGCCTCGCTCTCGCGCTGTAGCCGTGAAGCATCCACCGCATTGCGCAGGCTTACCAGAACCCGATCGCGCTGCAGCGGCTTTTCGAAAAAGTCAAAGGCGCCCGCCTTGGTGGCTTCGACCGCGGTCGATACGTCCCCGTGGCCCGTGATGATGATCACGGGCAGGTCATATCCCCTCTCTTGCAACCGCCGTAGGACCGCCAGCCCGTCCAGCCCGGGCATCTTGATATCGAGCAAGATCGCCTCGGGAACGTGGCGGCGCACGGACTCGATGGCGGCCTCGCCGTTCTTGGCCTCCTCGACCTGATAGCCCTCGTATTCGAGAATCATCCTGAGGCTCTCGCGAATCGACTCTTCGTCGTCGACCACGAGAATCCGGCCGCGGAAGCTGCTTTCGGCATCGGTCATGACCGGCACTCTATCGCGCTCAAAGAAAGGTCGGCCCTCCTAATGGAGCCGACCCAACCCAGCGAATTCCTCGCCTTCCCAGTTTGCGATCTTGTCCTTAGTTCTCCGGGACTCGAGGGAACGCGAACAGGGGGGGCTGCTCCTGACCGCTGACAAAGCGCCGCAAATAGAGGCGCAGACGCGAACCGGGAGCCGCGTTGCCGACCGCATCTTCGAACGCAGCGACCGAAGCGACCCCCTCGCCGTTGACTTCGGTGATCACCGTAATTACGTTCCGCGTCTCCCTCACTCCCTCGTCGTAGAGCGGGCTTCGCGGCGACACCGAGGTGATCCAGACGCCCTCGAGCCCTTCGGGAAGCCCATGAGCGTCCCGCAGGCCGGGGGACAGGTCCTGATAGCGGATTCCGAGCCAGCCGATCCCGCTCTCTCCGGTTTCGGCCTTTTCCTCGGCCTCCTGCCCGATCGGAGTCCTCTCGGCCAGCTTGACCCTCTTGGTGATCCGCTTGCCGTTCCTGAGAAGCTCGAGGTCCACACTGACCCCCGGCGCTTTGGACGACACGTAGTCGATCAACTCGCGCGTGTTTTTGATTGACTTCCCGTCGACGCTCAAGACGATGTCTCCGTGGTGGATTCCGGCTCTGTCCGCGGGCTGCTCTGGCCTGACCTCGGTGACAATGACCCCGTCGGTAGATGACAGGCCGAAGGCCTCGGCGGCATCGCGATCCAGATCATCGACCGCCACGCCCAGAAAACCTCGCCGAACTTTGCCCTCCTCGCGGAGCGCCGGGAGAATCTGCTTCAGCGTATTGACCGGAACGGCAAACCCGATGTTCTCTGCTCGGTAATTGATCGCCGTGTTGATGCCGACAACTTGTCCACGCAGGTTGATCAGAGGCCCTCCCGAGTTGCCGAAGTTGATGGCGGCGTCGGTTTGGATGAAGTTCTCGAACGAACTCTCGGGATTGATGAAGATGCGGCGCCCCTTGGCACTGACCACTCCCACGGTGACCGTGTCGGCGAGGCCCGCCGGCGACCCGACCGCCATCACCCATTCTCCGACGCGCAGCTCCTCGCTGTCGCCCAAGGGCAGGTACTCCAATTCCTCGTCCGTCTCCACTTGGAGCAGGGCCAGGTCGGTCTCGGGATCTCGTCCCTTCACCACGGCGTCGAAGGTGCGGTCGCCGAGGTGGACCTTGACTTCGTCGGCACCCTCGATCACGTGATTATTGGTAATGATCAAACCGTCCGCTGAGACCACGAAGCCCGATCCGCCGGAATCCTGTCGGAACTCGCGCACGCTGCCGTCATCTTCGGGCTCCTGGTTTCGGCGCCCACGAGGCCCGAAAAAGAACTCGAACGGATCCACTCCTCTTGGTCCGCCTCGACGCGGCGAGCTTCGCTCGAAGGTGTGAACCTCGATCGAAACCACTGACGGTGACACGCGCTCGGCCAAGTCGGCAAAATCCGGGAAACCGCCACTCATCGCCAGGACCGGCTCGGTGACCTCCAACGATCCGGTGTCCGACCTCGAAGAGCCAACGCTGCGAGAGGTAAAATCCAGGCCACCGGCCAGAACCATTCCGAAGATCACGGCTCCGAAGATCAAGAGAGCCGTTAGGACTCCACGTTGCGCGCGATGGTTCATTGCAATGCCCTACCCTTGTAAATGCGTGGTTCGTGTTGGTAATCGTGTCCCTCGTCCTCTAAGGATATCGTAGCAAGCCTCTTGCCAGCACCCGAGTTGCCGCTCCTCAACGACGCTCCGGCATCGCCGTCGTCCCGGCGCATGCCATCTGGCCCCCATTTCAGAGCAGGGGTCTGGAACGCGGCCGTCTCGATTTCCACCAGGGGCTGCTACTAGGAGCTTGCTGAACACCCCCGAGGCCACGCCAATTTGGCAGCGCCTCTCGATGGAGGCGGCCGGCGGCGGCGGACGCGGTCCGCCTCGACAGACGCGCGGTCAAGAAGACGCCGCCACCGTGCAGGAAAGTCGGTCGCAAGGTTGAAAGATTCACTCCGCTTTCCGTATACTATTGGTTGGTCAGGTCGTCCCTCGCCGAGGAAGTGGGCCATAGGCCCGCTTTTTTTTTCCGGGCTCCTTGACCGCCTAGGGTGAAGCTCGTCATGCCGGTAAGCAAGGAAGTCCAAAAAGAACTCGAGGCAATCGCCGGGCGCTGTGGCTGTGAGCTACTCGATGCCGCCTATCAGGGCGGTGTGCTCAAGCTGGTCGTGGACCGGGAGGGCGGCGTCACGGTTACCGAGTGCTCGAAAGTATCGCGCGAGGCTTCGGCCTTTCTCGATATCGTCGATTTCGGTCGCGGGCACTACACTCTCGAAGTGACCTCTCCGGGTCTAGACCGTGAGTTCTACTCGGAAAGCGACTACCAGCGATTCAGTGGTGAGCGGGTGCGGATTTCGTGGATGGACGAAAACAAGAAAAGAACCGACACTGCCCGGCTGAAAAGCTACGTAACGAACCCCGGAGCAAAACCGGAGATCGAACTCGAATTCGCAGAAGGTGTCAGAACAATTCAACTCGACCGGGTCATCAAGACCCGGCTCGAGCCCAACTTCTAGCCAACCTTCAGGCCAACCATTAGGAAAATACGTCATGGCGCAAGCAAAGCCACAGGAAGTCAATCTCGGAGAGATCCTCGATCAGGTTTCGCGGGAGAAGGAGATTGATGTAGACCGCTGGATCTCGGCGCTCGAGGACGCGATGGCGTCCGCGGCCAAGAAACAACACAGGATCAAAGCGCCGGTGCGCTCGCAGCTCAACAAGAGCACCGGCAAGTTCGCGGCTTTCATTGTCAAGTTGGTCGTCGACGAAGTCGAGGACCCGCAGGCCGAGTGGACGGTGGAGGAAGCCCGCGAAGAGAAGCCCGACGCCGAAGTCGGCGATGAAATCCACATCCCGATTTCGACCGAAGGGCTCGGACGGATCGCGGCGCAGTCGGCAAAGCAAGTTCTGTATCAACGTGTTCGAGAGGCCGAGCGCGAGAAGATTTACGATGAGTTCATCGATCGAATTGGGGAACTCGTAAATGGCACGGTCAAGCGCTTCGAGCGCGGCGACATCATCGTCGATCTCGGTCGCACCGAGGCGGTCGTGCCGCGTGGCGAGCAGGCTCGCCACGAACGATACAGTCAGGGCGAGCGCATCCGGGCCGTGATCGTAGAGGTCCACCAGCAGCCCAAGGGACCTCAAGTAGTGCTCTCACGCACGGATCCCCGCCTCCTGGTCAAGCTTTTCGAAATGGAAGTGCCGGAGATTTACGACGGCACCGTCCGAATCAAGTCGGCCGTTCGAGCCCCTGGAGAGCGCGCCAAGGTCGCGGTCTTCAGCCGCGCGCGCGACGTCGATCCGGTGGGCGCGTGCGTCGGCATGAAGGGCTCCAGGGTTCAGGCAATCATTCGCGAACTGCGTGGAGAGAAGATCGATATTATCGAGTACAGCGAAGATCTCGTGACCTTTGCCCAGAGCGCGCTGGCACCGGCGAGAATCAACCGCGTCTCGGTCACCCACTCAGGAGAGGTTCCTCACCTGGATGTCATCGTCGAAGACGAGCAGCTCTCGCTGGCCATCGGCAAGCGCGGACAGAACGTGCGTCTGGCAGCCGAGCTGCTGAACGCCAAGATCGACATCAAGAGCGAGACCGACGTCAAGGGCGAGGTCGCCGACGCCCTCGCGAAGATGCTCGAGACCGCAATGGCCGAAGAAGTCGAATCGGCTCCCGAGCGAATCTTCGATCTGACCAAGGCTCCGGGCGTAGGCACCGTCACGGCCGAGAACCTTGAAGCCGCCGGCTACGGCGAACTCGAGCAACTCCTGTCCGCGGCACCCGAAGACCTGGCCGAGGTCGACGGTATCGGGCTCAAGACCGCGACCGCCCTCAAGGATTGGGCTGCCGCTTTCTCCCTGCAATCTCCGGCCTCTGCCGTCAGCGCCGGGGCCGGCGCCGACGACGCGAGCGCCGAACCCGGCGAGACCGGTGCACTAGCCGAGGAAGATGACTTCATGGCCGCGCTCAGCCGAGCGCTTCAGGACACCGAAGCGAAAGGCGACGCCGGTGCCGACGACGAGAACGAAGACGCGGACGATGCCTCGGTCGCAGCGCAAGCCGATAAAGAGCCCGATTCCGAGTCCGCCGGATCGCAAGACGCGGCCGAAGCCAGCTCGCAAGCCGTTGAAAACGGCAACCGGCAGAAAGACGTATAGGCAGTCGCTAGAACTGCTCTAGGAGTTTCCGACATGGGAAAGATTTCGGTCCAGGATCTCGCCAAGAAGATGGGCGTCGAGAACCAGGACCTTATTTTCAAGCTCAAATCCATCGGTGTACAGCTTGACGACAAGAATCCTCAGGTGGATTCCGAGATCATCGCGGCTGTGCTCCAGGGTAAGAGCCTGCAGCAACCTCGCGAGGTGATTCTGCGCGACGCGGAGTCCACCGCGACGGTCCCCGTGGTCCGCAAAAAACCGCCGCAAAGGCGGATGCCGACCGGCCTCAAGCCGCGCGGCCGCCGCATGATCCAGAGAGTGCAACCCCGTATTCGCACCATTCCGACGACGCAGAAACCGCAACCGGCGTCGCCGGCGCCCGCAGTGGCCGCGGCGACCGCAAGCGAAACGGCCGCTTCCCCCGAAGCCAGCGTCAGCGTCGGATCGGAGGCGGCGCTGCCGAGTGCACCCCCGATGCCTCCGGCGGCGCCCCCTGCCGGAGACCCCTCGGAGGTCGATTCCTCGGCACGCAGACAGCGCCGGAGCGCCCGCCGCGAGCAGGCTGCGGGCGCCAAGTCGATCGACTTCAAGCACGGCGCGCCGGAGGGCCCGATCACGATCTCGGAGGCGATGACGGTTCGAGAGTTCGCGGAAAAACTGGGCGTCAAGTCCAAAGACCTGATCAGGTACTTTCTGGATCGCGGCATGATGGCGACGATCAATCACGTCGTCGAGCCCGATCTCGCCGTCGAGATCGCCGGACAAATCGGCGTCGAGGCCGTGGCGGTCTCTTTCGAAGAAGAAGTCCAGCTCCAGCAGGCATCGGACGGAGGCACCACTCCGAGGGCGCCGGTGGTCACCATCATGGGACATGTCGACCATGGCAAGACCACTCTGCTCGACGCGATCCGATCCTCGAGAATAACGGAGAGTGAATTCGGAGGGATCACCCAGCACATCGGTGCCTACCAGGTCGACGTGCTAGGGAGAAAGGTCGTTTTTATCGATACTCCCGGACACGAGGCTTTTACCTTGATGCGGTCCCGGGGCGCCAAGGCAACCGACATCGTGGTTCTGGTCGTGGCCGCGGACGACGGTGTCATGCCGCAAACAGTTGAAGCGATCGATCATGCCAAGGCTGCCAACGTCCCGATCATCGTTGCAATAAACAAGATCGACAAGTCGAATGCCAACGTCGAACGAGTCAAGAAAGAACTTGCGGATCACGGCGTCGCGGTCGAGGAATGGGGCGGCGACACCGTCGCGGTGCCGATCTCCGCCCTCAAGAAAGAGGGCGTCTCAGAGCTTCTCGAGATGCTGCTCCTGACTGCCGACATTCTCGAACTCAAGGCCGATCCTGCGCGCCCCGCTCAGGGCGTCGTACTGGAGGCCAAGAAGGAAGCCGGACGAGGTATTCTGGCAACGGTCCTGATTCAGAATGGCACCCTGAAGCGGGGCGACGTCTTCGTTGCGGGCGCGACGTTCGGCAAGGTTCGTTCCATGCTCGGCGATCTCGGCAAAAAGATGGACGAGGCCGAGCCTGCGACACCGATCGAGGTCATGGGCTTTGACGACGTCCCCGAAGCGGGCGATCCTTTCCAGGTCGTCGAAGACGAGAGCAAGGCCCGTTCCGTGGCCGAGTTTCGCAAGCAAGAAGTCCGCCGTAAGGAACTCGCTCCGGTGTCCGGCAAGGCGTCCCTGGAAGAACTCTTCGAGCGCATACAGCGGGGGGAATCCAAGGAATTGGCGGTGGTGTTGAAGGCCGACGTACAGGGATCGGTCGAAGTCATCAGCGCTACATTGCGCAAACAGGGTACGGACCAGGTTCGCATCGAGATCATCCGGGCCGGTGTCGGCGCCATTTCGAACAACGACATTCTCTTGGCAGCGGCATCCCATGCGATTGTGGTCGGTTTCAACGTCCGTCCTGAACCAAAAGCAGCGGACCTCGCGGTCCAGGAGCAGGTCGATATTCGCCTGCATACGGTCATTTACGAACTCACGGACGAGATCCGAAAGGCCATGACGGGTCTACTCGAACCCACCTTCAGGGAAGTGGTGCGCGGACGGGCGGAAGTCCGGGAGATCTTTTCGATCCCGAAGCAGGGTGTCATCGCCGGGTGCCACGTTATAGAGGGCACGATACCGAGAAATTGTCAGGCCCGCCTACTGCGGGACAACGTCGTAATTCACGACGGAACGATCGGCTCCTTGCGACGATTCAAAGATGACGCGTCCGAGGTGCGTACCGGCTTTGATTGCGGCATTCGGCTCGAGCGGTACCAGGACATCAAGCCGGGTGACCTGATCGAGGCGTACGCCCAGGAAGAGGTCGCGGCTACGCTCTAACAGCTTCCCGGGGAATCTTCCGGTCTGCGACCGGGTTCTCTCTCGAGATCCGTTCCCCAGCGATTTCCTTCCAGGAGATTCTTCATGATCGTCGGCGTCGCCACTGCAGACCTGCACATTCCTCACGCGAGGAGCCTCAAGGACAAGCGCCGCGTGGTGAAGAGTCTGCTGGACCGGATCGCGCACAAGTACCGGGTCTCCGCAGCCGAGGTCGAGCACCAGAATCTGCGCCAGAGAGCCCAGTTGGGCTTTGCGCTGGTCAATTCGGATCGCCGGCACGCGCTCGCGACGCTCGAGAACATCCATCGTCTCGTCGCCGAGCGCGACGACGCTTTTCTCACCGACTGGCACTCCGACCTGATCGAAGACTTCTGATGAGCCTGCGCACCGAGAGAGTCGGCGACCTGATCCGGCGCGAACTTGCCGCACTCATCGTCAGCCGCGTCCAGGACCCCAGAGTTCGTCTCGCCACCGTCTCCCACGTGCGTGTGACCCCCGACCTGCGTCGAGCCATGATCCAAATCTCGATCCTCGGAGATGACGAACAGCGGCGCGCGGGGCTCGAGGGCCTGCAGCACGCGCGAGGCTTCCTTCGCAGCACCCTGGCGCGGCGCCTCAGGACACTCAAGGTGGTCCCCGAACTGGTTTTTGAACTCGATCGGGGAGCCGAGCACAGCCGAAACATCGAAGACCTATTGGAGTCACTGCATGACAAGAATCAATCCTCCTGATCCGCTGCTACTGCCATTGTGCGAAGGAGAGCGCTTCGTCATCACCAGCCATCTGAACCCGGATGGCGACGCAGTCGGTTCCTCCCTGGCGCTTGCTCGCCTGCTCCGACGCTTCGGCAAGGTGGCGCAGGTTTGGCTGCACGACCCCGTGCCGGCGATGTTCCGCCAACTCGCCGGCAGCGACCGGGTTCACGTCGGATCCGAGGCGCCGGCAGGCTTTCCCGGCAACTACGACGCCGCGATTGCGCTCGAGTGCCCCTCGCTGTCCAGGTCCGGTCTCGAAGAAGCCCTCGGCGCCATCGATGTTCTCAACATTGACCACCACCTCGGCAACGAGAGCTACGGAATTGCGAACTGGGTCGACTCCTCAGCGCCCGCACTCGGCGAAATGATCCAGACACTGGCCGAGAAGCTGAAGATCCCGCTGGACCCCGACACCGCCACCTGCCTTCTGGTCGCACTGGTCAGCGACACCGGAGGCTTCCGGTTCTCCAACAGCTCCGATCGAGCCTTCGACGCCGCCGCCGAGTTGGTTCGCAAGGGCGCGCGGCCTCAGCAGATCTCGCAGTGGCTCTACGAAAGTCGAACCGAAGCATCCCTGCGGCTACTCCAGGAAATGCTCGGCTCGCTCGAGCTTGATTGCAGCGGCAGAGTGGGAACCGCGCTGCTGACACGCGAAATGTTCGAGCGCTCGGGAGCAACCCACGAGGACACCGAGGGTCTGGTCGATTTCCCGCGCTCAATCGCGACCGTCGAAGCAGTCGGTCTGATCCGGGAGATCGACGACCAGGGAGTGAAGGTCTCGCTGCGCAGCAGGGATCGCGTCAACGTCGAAGAGATCGCGCGCCGAAACGGTGGCGGAGGGCATCGCAACGCGGCGGGATTTCGGCTCGCAGGTTCGGCGGCCGATGCCCGAACAACGGTAGTCAAAGAGCTGACCCAGGCTCTGGAGAAGCATGACGCACAGCGGTCTTCTGCTGGTTGACAAAGAGTCGGGATGGACGTCGCATGACGTGGTTCAGGGGGCCCGCCGCGTCTTCGGGCAGCGAAAGATCGGCCATTGCGGGACCTTGGATCCAGCGGCGACCGGGCTGCTCGTTCTGACCCTGGGCAAGGCCACCAGGCTGACCCGGTTCCTGATCGGCGCGCCAAAGAGCTATTCCGGAACCATACGCCTCGGAATCAGCACCGACACCTACGACGCCTCGGGCAAGGTGACCGCCGAGAAACCTATCGACACGGTCTCCGAGGAGGCGGTCCGAAGTGCCATTGCCGGCATGGTCGGCTCCATGGAGCAAGCGGTTCCCGCGTACAGTGCAAAGAAGATCCATGGCATCAAGTACTACGAGCTGGCACGCCGAGGCGAGGAGGTGCCGACCACCGTCAAACGGATCACGATCTTCGACTTCCATTGCGATAGCGAATTGCGAGACGGCCGCATGGACTTCACATTGAGCTGCTCGACCGGCACCTATGTCCGAAGCATTGCCAACGATCTCGGGGAAGCTCTCGGCTGTGGCGGACATCTCGAAGTCCTCCGGCGGCTCGCGGTCGGCCCATTCGGCGTTGCCGACGCCCGCACATTCGGCAGCCTCGCGGAGCAGGAGGTCACCGAGCCCCAAGCCCTGGGCTCCGCGTGGATTCCATTCGATGCCATCCCTCTCCCCTTTCGAGAGATCAACGCCGACGGCCGGCAAGAGCGGCGCATTACCCACGGCCAAACGGTCTTGATTCGAGGCGCCGATTGCGAAGAAGGCGACTGGATCAAGCTCGTCAATCAGCGCAATCAGTTGATCGCGGTGGGATCGGTGGTAGAGACCATCGGGGACCGTGGCGTGGGCGTCGTAAGACCGCGAATCGTCTTTCGATAGAACAGGTTAGACCTACCGTGGCTGACTTGCCTGTGTTAAGGTCCGCGCGAGGAAAATTGTAGGAAATAGTAGGAGGAAGAAGAATTGTCCGAAGCAGGAACGACAAAGGCGAGCGTCATCCGCGACTTTCGCAGCCACGATGGCGACACCGGCTCGCCCGAAGTGCAAGTAGCACTTCTGACCCAACGAATCACCGAACTCACCGGGCATTTCAAGACCCACGTCAAGGATCACCACAGTCGTAGAGGACTACTCAAGATGGTGAGCCAAAGGCGGCGCCTGCTGGACTACGTCAAGCGGCAGAATTTGGAACGCTATCGCGTGCTCATCGAGCGACTCGGCATCCGCAAGTAGCGGGTCGAGACCCAACGGCTGGGACTCCCAGCCCAAACCAAGCAAAAGCAAACAGATCACAGTCGCGGGCAGGCACCTATCCGGCCTCGAGAGGGCTGGAGTGTGCCGGCAGCACCGGCAGCGGATGCACGGCCAACTACACAGCAGAAAACAGGGAAAAGAAAAGATGAAGATTACAAAAGAAGTCCAGATCGGAGACGGCACCATCTCTTTCGAGACCGGCCGCATCGCCAAGCAGGCCGGCGGCTCCGTTGTTACCAGGTTGGGCGACACAGTCGTTCTATCCACCGCATGCAGCTCCAAGAGCCGCGTTCCCAGATCCTTCCTACCGCTGACCGTCGACTACCGCGAATACACCTACGCCGGCGGCCGCATTCCCGGAGGCTTTTTCAAACGCGAAGGCCGCCCCTCCGAGAAGGAGATCATTACCTGCCGCTTGATCGACCGGCCGTTGCGGCCCCTCTTCCCGGATGGCTTCTTCGACGAGATTCAAATCGTCTGCTCGGTTCTGTCCGCCGACGGTGAGAACGACCCCGACATCCTCGCCATCAACGGCGCATCGTTCGCCCTCATGCTCTCGAAGATTCCCTTCGAACAAGCGATCGGCGCCGTGCGTGTCGGCCTCGTCGAGGGCGAGATCGTACTCAACCCGGACAACAACCAGCGCGAGGTCTCCGATCTCGATTTGATCGTAGTCGGCACCAGCGACGCGATCGCGATGGTCGAGGCGGCCGCCAATCAGCTTCCGGAAGAGATGATTCTCGAGTGCATTTTCCGCGGCCACGAACAGGTCCAGAAGATCCTTACCACCCAGCGTGAAATGGTTGCCGAGGTCGGCAACCAGAAGGACATCTTCGAGGCCAAACCGGCCTTCTCCCAGGAAACCTACGAGCAGGTCAAGAACGATCTCGGCAACGCCCTCGCCGGCGCTTTGCACACCAAGGGTAAGTTCGAGCGCAAGGACGCGGTCGCGGCGGTGACCGATCCTTACCTCGAGAACGTACCCGGGGAGGACGAAGAAAAGCGCGGCGAGATCAAAAAGGTCGTCTCCGTTCTCGAAGAGGAGATTTTGCGCGACTCGATTCTGCGCACGCAGCGCCGGTTCGACGGTCGCGCCCTCGACGAGATTCGAGACATCGACATCGAGATCGGCCTGCTGCCCCGAACGCACGGCTCGGCACTGTTTACCCGCGGTGAGACCCAGGCGCTGGTATCAGCAACTCTCGGAACGCGCAGAGACGCGCAGATCATTGAGGAATACGAGGGTGAGACCCTGCAGAAGTTTCTGCTCCACTACAACTTCCCGCCGTTCTCGGTGGGAGAAGTCAAGTTCCTGCGCGGACCGAGCCGGCGCGAGATCGGCCATGGCGTGCTCGCCCGTCGGGCTCTGATGCCGGTGCTTCCCCACGAGGATGACTTCGCCTATACGGTACGTGTGGTTTCCGACATCATGGAGTCCAACGGATCGTCCTCCATGGCCACGGTCTGTGGCGCCTCGCTGGCGCTCTTCGACGCGGGTGTGCCGCTGATCGCGGCGGTCGCCGGCGTCGCAATGGGACTGGTAAAAGCCGGCGAAACATTCGCCGTGCTTTCCGACATTGCCGGCCAGGAAGATCACTACGGTGACATGGACTTCAAGGTCGCAGGAACCAAAGACGGCATCACCGCACTGCAGATGGACATCAAGATCACCGGAGTCACCCGCGAAGTCATGAAGCAGGCCCTCGAGCAGGCCCGCGTCGGTCGGCTCCACATCTTGAGCCTGATGGAGAAGGTCGCACCGGCTCCGAAAGAGGAGTTGTCGCAGTACGCTCCGCGCCTCTACACGATGCAGATCGACAAGAACAAGATCCGAGACATCATCGGACCAGGCGGCAAGACGATCCGTTCGATCATCGAAGAGACCGGCTGCGAGATCGAGGTCGAGAACGACGGCAACGTCATCATCGCCTCGCCCGACGGCATCGCCGCTGCGAAGGCTCGCGAAATGATCGAACGGCTCACCGAAAGCCCGGAGATCGGCAAGAACTACCCGGGTATTGTGCGGCGTGTCGAGGCCTATGGCGCGTTCGTCGAGATCCTACCCGGAACCGACGGCCTTCTTCACATCAGCGAAATGGCGCCCAACCGCGTCAATCAGGTCTCTGATATCGTCAGCGAAGGCGACGAGATCACGGTCAAAGTAGTCAACATTGACGATCAAAACAGAGTCCGGCTGTCCCGCAAAGCGGTCATCATGGAGTCACCTGACTTCGATCCCTCGCAGTACCCTGACATGGAGCCGCAGTCGGACCGCTCGCGCCAAGAAGGCCCGAGAGGACGCGGTCGTGGCTCCCGAGACGACAGACCACGAGGCCGCGGCGGCCGTTCTCGCGGCTAGCGCGGCTGCCGAGACTAGCGAAGCTCGCGAGTACGACCGGAGTGTGGCTCCCCGAGGGACCGGATCATGAACCAGTCGGGCCCCGGGGACACCGCCTCCATTGAAGGCCTTCTGAGCGAGTCTGCCCGGCCGGGCAGGTCCCCTGAGTCTGCTGGATCCGGCGAGGCGAAGAAGCTGGATCAGATCCTGGTCGTTGACGACGACGACGGAATTCGCCGGCTTCTGGTCGACCAAATCAAAGCCGTCGGCTATCCCTGCCGAAGCGCGGTCAACGGCGAAGAGGCGTTGGCTCTCGCGGTCACCGAGCCACGACCGTCACTGGTGGTATCGGACGTCCAGATGCCCGGACTGTCCGGGATCGAACTGCTCCAGCGACTCAAGCAACTGGATCCTCATCTTCAAGTCATCATGGTCTCGGGCCATCATGATATGGCGGTGGTACGGCAGGCCCTACGGGACGGCGCCTACGACTACCTGATCAAGCCGTTCGAGTTGGAGGAACTTGCCAATACCGTTGATCGAGCCCTCCAGCACTATCATCTTCTCAAGCAGAACGAGGCCTATCGACTCAACCTCGAAAGGATGGTCAAGGCGCAAACTCGGGAAATCCTCGAGACCCGAGATCTCTCGCTGATCACGCTCGCCAAACTGGCCGAGTCGCGCGACAACGACACGGGATTGCATCTCGAGAGGATGAGCGAGTACAGCCGTCGTCTGGCCGAGGAAGTGGCTCGCACCGGCACCTACGGCGATCTGGTGACCGACGACTTCATCCACCAGCTCCACCGGTCGAGTCCTCTCCATGATATCGGCAAGGTCGGGATTCCGGACGTCGTTCTGCTCAAGCCGGCCGCACTGACCGACGCCGAGTTCAAAATCATGCAACGGCACACGACCATTGGCGGAGACACCCTGCGTTCGGTGATCGAGACCCACACCGGGCACACGTTTCTGGTCATGGCCATGGAAATCGCCTACTCCCACCACGAGCGCTGGGACGGAGGCGGCTACCCGAATGGAGTGGCCGAGTCGAAAATTCCGATCGCAGCGCGCATCGTTACGCTGGCAGACGCCTACGACGCCATCACCAGCCAGCGGCCCTACAAACAGCCGTTCGACCACGAGGAAGCGGTTCGGCGCATCACTCGCGATCGGGGCCTTCACTTCGATCCGCTGCTTGTCGATGCTTTCCTTGTGTGCCATGAGGACTTCGAGACCATCAAGACCCGGATCAATCAGAGCCCTGCCGTTTCCGGTCGAGATCAGTGATGACTGACCAGGGCGTCGACTGCCGCGAACTCATCGCCTACCTCGACCGGCTCCTGGATTCCACGAACTTCTCGGACTATGGACCCAACGGCCTTCAAGTTCAGGGCAAGAACCGCCTCCAAAAGCTGACAACGGGCGTATCGGCTTGCCTCGAACTGTTCGAGCGCTCGACCGAAATCGGCGCGCACGCCATACTCGTGCACCATGGACTTCTTTGGGAAGGACTTCCGTCCGAAGTCACCGGCGTCAAGTACCGGCGTCTGGAGGTTCTGCTCCGCAATGAGATCAATCTGATCGCCTACCACCTGCCGCTGGATGCTCATCCAGAATTCGGCAACAACGCCCTCGGTGCCCGCGGCCTGGGCTGCTCCCGACTCGAACCGTTCGCCGAGCTCGAGGGCCGCAAGATCGGTTTTCACGGAAGGCTGACCGAGAGCATCGATCCCGATCGGCTCCTCGATCGCTGCAACAGCGTGTTCGGGGTCGATCCCTTGGCATTTCTGAGCGGTCCTGACGCCATCGAAACCATCGGAATGGTCTCAGGCGGTGGTTCAAAGGCTCTCTACGACGCCATCGATCTCGGTCTGGACGTTTTCATCACGGGCGAGCCCAACGAATGGGTCATGAACGTCGCCCGCGAGGCCGAGATTCACTTCGTAGCCGCCGGCCACTATCGAACCGAGGTTCTGGGTGTCCGGGCTCTCGGCGAGCACCTGGCGGATCGGTTCGGTCTGGAAGTCCAATTCATCGACATCCCGAACCCGATCTGACTGTTCCGGTATCGCCGGGCTGCGAGCCCTCGCCATGGGCACCAAACAGGACCTGAAAGTTCTCACCGGTTGCCGCACTCCCGAGCGCCGCGCCTCGCGACTTCCACCACTCGGCCACTCCGGACTCGGGCACACGCGTCGCGCTACCTGACCTGGGTGCCGGAGGGTACCTCCGCGCCCGGATGCACCAGCACCGGCTTGCCGTCCACCGAAGCCGCCAGGACCATGCCCTGGGACTCGACGCCCATCAGCTTCACCGGCTCGAGATTGGTCACGATCACGACCTGCTTGCCGATTAGTTCCTCGGCTTCGTAGGCCTCGGCAATGCCCGCCACTACGGTGCGCCGCTCTTCGCCCACTTCGACTTCGAGCTTGATGAGTTTCCTCGATTTCGGAATCCGCTCGGCACCGAGCACGTTCGCGACCTCGAGTCGGATCTTGAAGAAGTCGTCGATACTGATCATGTTGCTGTCTTCCTTTTCGGCCTGTGAAACCGGAGGTTTGGTCTCCCCCGCCAAAAACGCCGCCTTGTCGATGCGCGGGAACAGCGTCCGTTTCTCCGGTAGCGGCACCGAGAGCGGTAGACCGCCCCAGGCGAGGGCACCGGCATCCACGTTTTCGGAGTCGACCCCAACGGCTTTCAGCACCTGAGCGGCCATCGTCGGCATGAACGGCAAGAGACCGGTCGCCACCAGCCGGACCCCTTCGAGTCCGTTCCAGAGAACCCGCGAAACGGCATCATCCACGATGTCCTCTTTGAGCTTCTTCCACGGCTCCTTCGAGACCAGATACTGGTTCACTTCGGCAAGAATCCGCCACAGGCTCCTCAACGCCTTGTGGAAGGCGTATTCTTCCATCGCGTCCCGATAGGCGGCGATCGCCGGTTCGGCGGTGTCTTTGACCGAGTTGTTGGAGCAGGATTCCGGCGGCGTCTTGCCGTCAAAGGCCTTGCTCGACAGCTTGACCAATCGGCTGAGCGTGTTGCCCAGATCGTTGGCGAGGTCGCTGTTGAAGCGGTCCACGAAGGCCTCGTCCGAAAACGACGCGTCCTGCCCGAAGGCCATCTCGCGGAGCAGGAAATAGCGCACCGGATCGGCGCCGAAATGGGTCAAGAGCTCGTCGAGGCGAACCGCGTTGCCCACGGATTTGGAAATCTTCTTGTCGTCTCGCAGCCACCAACCATGCGCGTAAACCGTCGTGGGTAGGGGCAGTCCGGCCGCCATCAGAAATGCCGGCCAGTAGACGGCATGAAACCGAAGAATGTCCTTGCCGACCATGTGGACCCGGGTACTCTCGGAGCCCTGCCAGAAGGTCTCGAAGAGCGTCTGATCGTCGCCGCCGAATCCGAGCACGCTCAGATAGTTGGTCAGCGCTTCGAGCCAAACGTAGACGGTCTGGCCGTCGTGCCCGGGAAACGGCACGCCCCAGGCAAGGTTCGCCCGGCTCACGGACAGGTCCCGCAACCCCGACTCGACAAAACGCCTCACTTCATTGCGGCGACTCTCGGGCTCCACCGATCCGGACTGTGCATACCAGGCCAGCAGCCGGTCCTGATACTTGGACAGCCGAAAGAAGACGTTCTCCTCGCTCTGCAGTTCGGTTGGGCTCTCGTGTACCGGGCACATCCGGGCGGCGCCGATTTCCCTCTCGGTGTAGAAAGTCTCGCACGAGGCGCAGTACCAGCCTTCGTGTTTGGCAAGGTAGAGATCGCCGTTGGCCTCGATCCGGCGAATGATCTCGGCGACCGCCCGATGATGCCTTGCTTCGGTCGTCCGGATGAAATCGCTATGCGAAATACCCAGCTGCCGCCACAGATCGTGGTAGCGCGAGACCACGCGGTCGGCCTGCTGCTGCGGCGTCACGCCCTTGCTTTCGGCGATCTTGAGAATGTTGACCCCATGCTCGTCGGTACCGGTCGAGAAGTAGACCTCGTCGCCCACCAACCGCCGGTAGCGCGCCAGCGTGTCGGCTACCACGGTGGTGTAAATGTGGCCGATGTGGGGCAGATCGTTGACGTAGTAAATCGGGGTAGTCAGGTAGAAATTCGGCATTTTCGAAGCCTGGGCGAGACGCGGAGTCTGGCAGCGCGTCCGGCAGGTCGCAGACTACCAGCTGCGACTGCCACTCGCTCTACCAGCCGCCGCGGGCCTTGAGCGAGATCCAGCGCTCGCCACCGCCGAGGATCAGATGATCGAGAAGCTCGACGCCGACCACTCGACCGGCCTCGGCCAGACGCCGGGTAAAGGCCAGGTCCTCGACACTCGGGGACGGGTCACCGCTCGGGTGGGTGTGAAAGACGAGCATGCGGGCAGCGTCGCACAGCAACGCCTTCTTGAGCAGCTGCCTGGGCGAGACTGCAGCCCGCTGCAGCGTCCCGCGAAAGACTTCGGACTCACCCACCAGCCGGGTCTTGGCGTCCAGAAACAGTGCGCCTAGGACCTCCTGGCCCTGCCGGGCGTAGCGCAGCCGCAGATACCTCGCCACTGCATCGGGTCGACTGAGCAGTTCCTGATCGGGCAGCTCGCTACGCGCCAGTCGGCGCCCCAGCTCGATCGCCGCGAGCAGCGTTGCCGTTTTTGCGGGACCGATTCCGGGCCGCCGCAGCCGGTTCGGATCGACTCCGACCAGCCCGGCAAGGCCAGACCGCTCGCGCAGCAGTTCGCGAGCCATATCGAGAGCCGATCTGCCGGCGCCGCCGGTGCGCAGGAGAATCGCCAACAGTTCGCTGTCCGCCAGGGCGGCCCCGCCATTGCTGAGAATCCGCTCGCGCGGGCGCTCAGCGGTGTCGAGATCGCAAATCAGGCCGGCCATGCCGGAGAGGACGCGTTCGGAGGCGATTCTCTGGCGCTCGACGAGCGAGAGTGCCGTTCCGGGCCAGATCCCGGACTCGGTCTATCGCCACCGAGCGTCACCAATCGAGTGTTGGTCTCAGAGCCAAAGGGGTCTGATGGACGACTTTTCGGACGTTGTGTCTAGTTCAGCGGGCCTGTCATTCTGGAGCTGGGAGAAATGTGAACTGGAGCCTGACTCGAGAGGCTACTTCGACCGCGGGTTCGTGGCTTCTGCGGTCCGGCGTTGGGAAATGGATCACTTCAGCTCCGCGGATCAACCTCTTGTAGCATCTGGCCTCGAACCTGGCCGACGCCTCGGCTCTCGGCGCCACGTGCCATGCGGCTCAGTGCCCGGTCCGATTGGCTCATTCCGAGGAAAACCATGCCCAGGAGGAGGATCACAGAGGTAACGAGGCGCGACATCCGAGAGTCACTCTCGTCGCTCAACCTCTGGGGACGGCTCGACGAGATCGAGTTCCTTGAGCGCCTCTACGAATTGGGAGCTCTTCCCTCGCACGACAATCGATTCCAGACGGCGCGCGAGGACATCGTTCAACATCGCGTCGCGAACTACGATTGGGAGGATGACTGGGTCTTCGACGACGCACGGTTTGGCTTGAGCGACGGCGATGACGATGTACTGCTCCGGTTTCTGGCGGAACTTCTGCATCCGGTAGTGCGTTCCGATCCAGACGAAGTCTCGAACCTCTTGCGCGCGCTGAACGTCCTCTTGGCGCCCGATGGCTACCGGCTCGTTCAAAAGGAACAACTCTCCGGGAGACCGATCTTCGCTGCTACCGAGATCCCTCCTAAGCCACTGCAGCCGCGATCTCCCTCAAAGCATTTCACTGAGGACATCCGACCTTTGGTATCCACCGTGGCCCGATTGGCCGAGCTCGACGGTTCCAAGCTCGAACAAGAAGTTCTCAAGTCAAGTCAGCCTCGTCTCGAAGAACCGGAGTATGACAACTGGGACGGAGGCACTTACTACCATACGTTGACCTTGCTCGTGCCGGTCGATCTATTCGGGCAGTTGGGTGACCAGGTGCCAGCGCTTGAGAAACGAATCGCAGGCCGAATCGCTGGCGTCCTACGTGCGCCTGATAGTCATCATGTGACTAGCGTAGTGATCGAGCCGAGCGTAGTTGAACAAACCTCGGAGCAGCTGGCTGACGTTGTCATGGCGAGGTCGCAGCGCCCCATTCCGCACTTCTGGGCACCTGACCAGTTTCGGCTCTTCATCAGCCACGTCACATCCTTCAAGCAGCGCGCGACTGCACTTCGCCAGAGGTTGGCTCAGTACCACATTTCCGGATTCGTGGCTCACGAGATCATTGATCCTGGCGAGTTGTGGCAGCGTGAGATCGAAGCTGCGTTGCGATCGATGCAGGCAATGGCTGCTTTGATAACTCCGGACTTCCGAAGAAGTGAGTGGACAGATCAAGAGGTGGGCTGGGCACTGGCTTCAGATGTTGAAGTGCTTCCGGTTCGTCGCGGAGCAGATCCCCACGGGTTCCTGCGAGAAGTGCAGGGAATCCAAGGAAGGGAAAAAAACGTCTCACAAGTGGCGGATGAGATCTTCGACTATCTCGTTCGGCGCCCATCGACCCAGGATTCACTACTTGGGGCGGTCGTCATTGGTTTCGAAACCAGTGAGTCCTTCCATGCGGCTCGACAGAGCCTTCGCCTGCTTGAACGGGCACCGATGATTACGGAGGCGCTCCTCGGGAGAATTGAGGTGGCCGCACGATCCAACGACTTGATTCGCGAGTCCGATGGCGTTCCGGATCGAGTCTCCAAGCTAGTCAGAGCAGCAAGGGGAGCGAACACATAACCCATTCTTAGGCGCTTGAAGGACCCATAGCCTGAAGCGATAGGAGGCGGTTATCGGGCGAGCGGACGAGGTGCCCTTTCCGGTATTCTCACTTCCTTCGTTGTTCAAGAAAGCGGTTCCACACCTCACCGAGGCCGTAGTCAACAGCTGCCTCCCCCGCGCGCTCTAGCGAACGTTCTCGGATGTCCTCGTGAGTACCATGGGCAATGTAGTCCTTGTGCGCCCTGTTCCAGGCCTCTGGCAGGACATCGGTCTCGAAAAACCGCCAGATCCTCTCCTCGCTCCAGGCGTCAATGTCGGGCGGAAACTCGATTCCTTTCTCTTGATAGCCGGGGCGATCGAAATCTGCCCCTGAGAACATGTTCAGGAGAGCTTCCTGCACGTCGTACGTCGCGCTGAAATGGCTGTCGATCCTGTCGTTAAGGAACTGGTCGAAGGCCGCTCGGTACCACAGCGGATCAGCGGGATCCATCGAGAACTGCTCACACACCAAGACATCACCGAACTCTCCGTCGGGCCAAGGTTCTATTCCATAGATTCCGAGGCCAAAATACTGCACCCTCTTCAAGACAACTGCGAAGTCGCTAGCACCAAAGTACTGAGCCTCTGGTGCATCGAATCCATCGTTCAGGTCCGTCAGGCCGTAGAACACGTGCTGATCAAGGAACTGCAGTTTCTCCGACTCTTGCGACAGACCTAGCGATCGAGCTAACTCGACTGCAGTAGACCGAAATTGCTCCTGGCTGCGGAAATCTGCATACTTCTTCTCGACCAAGAAGGCTGGTATTTCGCATTCCTCAAGGAGGCACGGAAGCACTCGGACTACTTTGCCTTGAATCTCCTTCGTAAGCGCCAGATTGACCTCGCGCCGTACCCACTCCGACTTGCAGGACGCTCGGCTTAGCACCACAACCAGGAAATCTGCATCTAGAATCGCCAACGAGATCTTGTCGAGCAAAGACTCGCCGACCTTGATCTCCGCCTCGTCAATCCAGACCCTCGCCCCGTAGCCTCGCAGAGCATTGCCAAGGCGCCTGGCAAAGGGTTTGTCCGCGGCTGAATGACTCAAGAAAACGCCAACCACAGTCAACCCCTCGCCAACTTGTCTAGCTCGATGACCCGCGCGAATGTCGTTGGGTTGTCGTCTTCAGGGCGCAGGCCTC
>JADFQD010000018.1:0-6920 GCA_022561975.1 Acidobacteriota bacterium | reverse complement strand
CGACGTTCATTGGCCAACCTCCAGAATGTGTTTCGCGTCACGCCTACCTCGTCTCCAGACTCATCGAGATCGATGCTCTGAGTCTAGCGCAGCGGCTCGCCATGCGCCTAGGCCGATAGCGCGGCTTCTCGGACGTCGTACAGACCAGCCGAGTCTTTCGGTTCGTGCCCGGTATGGCGCCCTCCGCAAACTTGAGCAGGCGCGGCCGCCTTGGCTGGAGGTCTGATAGGCGCGGCAGATCGGTCGCCCCGGCCTTTCGTCCTTCGCCACGAAGAAAGCTCCATCAGATTCGGCGGGCTCCTCGCCTGCCCCCCTTCCCGTGCTAAGGCCGATCGCTTCGAAAACCAGTCGGGAGGGGACACCAAGGAATGATGCCCCCGATTTACCCGCAGAGCACGCTGCCGCCATTTACGTTCAGGATCTCGCCGGTGATGCTCGCGGCCAGCGGCGAGGCCAGAAAGAGCACGGCGCCGGCGATTTCGTCCGCGGTGGCGACCCGGCCGAGGGGGATGGTCCGCTCGATCTCCTCGCGGCCACCGTCCCGATAGGCCTCTGCCGACATGTCGGTATCCACCCAGCCCGGCGCGACCGAATTGACGCGAATTCGCGGCGCGAGCTCGCTTGCCCAGGACTTGGTGACGGCGATCAGCGCCCCTTTGCTGGCGGCGTAGGGGCTGTGAAACGCCTCGCCGCGCTGGCCAGCGGTCGAGCTGATGTTGATGATCGAAGGATCGGCGGAGGCGTCCATCAGGGGAAGCGCCCGCTGGGCGGCCCAGAAGACACCGTTCACATTCACCTGCAGGGTATCGTCGAGTTTTGCATCGTCCAGAGTCGCGAGTTCGTTGCGCACCCAGATCCCGGCGTTGTTGACCAGGCAATCAAGAGCACCCCAGGCCTCGGCCACCTCCGCGAACAGACGATCTACCTGCTCTCTTTCGGACAGATCGGCTCCAAACAGCCGGTGTTCCCCGCTCTCGACGTCCGGGAGAGCCTCCAGGACCCGCTCGGCGATCTCTCGACGGTGACCGTAGTGGACCCAGACCGCCGCGCCGGCCTCGGCGAACAGACGGCAGCAGGCCGCCCCGATGCCCCGGCTTCCACCGGTTACCAGAACTCTACGGCCGGCAAGGTCGATCACAAAGTCAATTCGCTCTCTCGGCCAAGCTCTCGACCACAATCGCGATGCCCTGGCCGCCACCGATGCACGCCGAGGCCACCCCGACTCCCCCGCCGCGCCGCTGAAGCTCTTTGAGCAAAGTCAGCGTAATCCGGGTCCCAGTGGCGCCCAGGGGATGGCCCAGAGCGATCGCACCGCCGTTGACATTGAGCTTGTCGACGTCGAGTTCGAGCTCCTTGACGCAAGCCAGAATCTGACCCGCAAAGGCCTCGTTGATCTCGATCAGGTCGAAGTCGCCGATTTCCAGCCCGGCGCGCTTCGCCGCTTCGCGGATCGCCGGGGCCGGGCCGATGCCCATTCGCGAAGGATCGACTCCGACCACCGCCCACGAGCGGATTCGTCCCAGCGGCGTCTTGCCCAGCTTCTCGGCGTTCGTCGCCGTGGTCAGAATCATCATCGCCGCTCCATCGACGATGCCCGAAGCGTTGCCCGCGGTGACCGAGCCGTCGTCGTCGAATACCGGCGCCAGCTTGGCGAGGATCTCGAGCGTGGTGTCCGGCCGCAGGTGCTCGTCGCGCTCGAGCGTGCGGGCGCGCTTGCCCTTGCCGACCTCGATCGGGACAACCTCTTCGGCCAAACGCCCTGCGTCCCAGGCCGCGACCGCGCGTTGCTGGCTCATCAGCGCGAAGGCGTCCTGCTCTTCGCGAGAAATGCTGTAGTCACGCGCCAGGTTGTTGCTGGTCTGGGCCATGAAGCAGCCGCAATACGGGTCCAGTAGCGACGCCATCAGTAGGTCCTCGAGTTTTCCTTGGCCCAGACCCAAGCCCCTGCGAGCTCCCCAGATGACATGCGGCGCCTGGCTCATACTCTCGATACCGCCGACCAGACAGGTTTCGCCCTCGCCGTTCAGGATGATGTGCGCTCCGCCGATGATCGCCTGAATGCCGGAGCCGCAGAGCCGGTTGACGGTCAGCGCGGGAACCTCCTGGGGCACGCCGGACTTGAGCGCCACGTGGCGCGCTCCGTAGATCGCGTCTGGTGAGGTTTGGAGCGCGTTTCCGACGACCACGTGGTCGATCTCGGCGGGCGTGATTCCGGTGCGCTCGAAGAGCGCCCGCGCCGCGTGGACTCCGAGGTCGATGGCCGAAACTCCGGCCAGTGACTGGTTGAACTCACCCATTGGGGTCCGAACCCCGTCGACTAGCACCAATTCCTTACTCAGCTTCATGTTCGATACCCTCCACTCGCCTCTCGGCGGCTTTGTCCATCACAACGGTTCTCTCCCCGCCCTGATTCCCGTAGGGGACCTCCTCATCGCTCACATCGAGATTTCCAGGAATCTCTTGCGCCAGTCCTCCAGACCGACGGCGATCGAACTCCGATGGGCCAGAAGCACCCGCACTTCCGCGCTCTCGGGGCAGAACCAGACTCCACCGCCGGTGAAGCCGAGGTGACCGTACCAGAGCCCGGAGCGGCCACGAGTCTCGGCCGGCCGTCGCCGCCAACCGAGAGCATAGGCGCCACGTCCCTCGAGGGCGGTCCCAACGGCAGCCGAGGTCAGAACCCTCGAAGGCTCGACCCATTCCGCGGCCAGCCGCCACACCGCGCGGGCCGAGCCGAAGAGGCCGGCGTGAGCGGCGAAGCTCAGAAACCGGGCGTTACCGTCCTGGACCGTGCCGATCGAGGGGGCTCTGCGTACCGGAATCTCGATCCCCTGCGCAGCCGCGAGTTCCCGCTCGCGCCCGTTGCCCAAGTGACACGCGACGACCGAGTCCCTGTGGCTCGGCTGCTGGGCGAGCCGATCGATGCCCAGCGGCCGGGCAACGTACTCTCGAACCATGGTGGCCAGCGACAGGCCTCGAGCGCGCTCCGCGATCCAGCCCCAGAGAATGTAGCCAAGATCGCTATAGGTCGAAGGCGCGGCGCCGTGCAACGCCGGATCCGAAACCAGCCACCGCACCGCATCCTCTTCGTCCGCGCCGTGCGCGAACAGCGGCGCCCACGGCTGAAACCCGGATCGATGGCGCAGCAGCGACCCCAAGCTCTTGCGCGCAAGGCAGGGTGCGACTCTTGTCTCGTGACCCGCCAAGGCCCGCGATACCGAGCGCCGCAGTGGCAGCACACCCTCGGCATCCAGGGCCTGGGCCACGGTCGCGATCACCGGCTTGGTCAACGACGCCAGGTCGAACAGGCTCGACGTCGTGACCCGTCCGCCGCCGGCTCGGCGCTTCGCGCCGCAGGCCCCTTCGCAGGCGATGGAACGCCCATCGCCAATCACCGCTGCCGCCGCGGTCACGGTCCCGGACGCCAGCAGGTCCTCGAGATATCTCTTCAGGTCCAGGCGACCCATCGGTTAGCCATAGTTCGAAGGATGGCCGGTCTGGAGGATGACGACCCGGTCGTCGGGTTCGACCTTGCCACCGGCTACCAGCTCCTGGAAGGCCACCCAACACGCGGCCCCTTCGGGTCCCCACTCCAGTCCGGTCGCCTTCGGGAGCGTCCGGCCGGCTTCCTCGACATCTTGCTCGCCGACCGCGATCGCCGTGCCGTGGGTGGCTCGTAGTGCCCGCAGGACGAGAAAATCGCCTACCGCACGCGGCACGCGTAGACCCCACACGCGGGTGTCGGGCTCGAGCCACGGTTCGGCGCTGTCGCGGCCCTCATGAAACGCCTTGACGATGGGAGCGCAGCCCGACATCTGCACCGAAACCATCCGCGGGCGGCGCTTCCCCACCAGGCCCAGCGCTTCGAGCTCGTCGAACGCCTTCGGGATTCCGATCAAACCGGTACCGCCGCCGGTCGGATAGAGGATCCACTCGGGAAGATTCCAACCGAATTGCTCCGCCAGCTCAAAGCCCATCGTTTTCTTGCCCTCGAGTCGATAGGGCTCTCTCAAGGTCGATACGTCGAGCAGCTCGGGCGCCTGCTCGGCGAGCCACTGGCCCGACTCCACCAAGGTTTTGCCAACGGCATCGACCCGGGCCCCATACGAGCGAATCCGTGTGATCACGTTCTCGGGGGTGTCCGCTGGTACCGCCACCCGGCACGGCATTCCGCAGGCGGCGGCGTACGCCGAAGCGGCGATCGCCGCGTTACCGGCACTGGGCAGGCGCACCCCGGGTGCGCCCAACTCGCGCGCGCGATTGATCGCCAGCGATAGGCCCCTTGCCTTGAACGATCCTGTGGGGTTGCCGGCCTCCTGCTTGAGCCACACCCTGTGGCCTTGCGTCAGTACGGAATCCAGTTCCACCAGCGGCGTACCGCCCTCTCCCAGATCGATTCGACGCTCCGGATCTTCGACCGGAAGCAGCTCGTGGTAGCGCCACAGTGTCCAGGGCCGGCGAGCCAGGCTTCTCAAGAGCCGCCGTCCCCGTTCCCGGGTCAGCTCGTACTCGACCAGCCAGGGCGCTCCGGCCGGTGAGAGATTGTGCAGCTTCGTAAGCCGGTCGCGAGTCCCGGTGCGTGGGCAAACGAGTTCTTTGGCCCAGTTCATCTCGGTTTCTCCATGGTTTCACCAAGGCTGCGCCAATCCGCCTTACGACGGCGGAGTGGCACGTTTCACATTCCTCCAATCTATCAGCGGCTAGCATCGGATCACCGGTCGGATTGTCCGGTGGATCGCCGGGCGGAACACCGCCCAGAATGCCGACCCCACGTCTCAATCCGTCCACCGAGCCATGACCGAAAGAGCAGCAGTCGAGACCGTAAAGATCGACACCCGACAATCGAAAGCGCTCACTCCGAGTGCCGACCCCACTCCGGTCTCGAAGCTCGACCGCTACGAACTCCGCAGACCGCTGGGACGTGGCGGGTTTGCCACGGTTTACGAAGCCTACGATCCGCGTATCAAGCGATCGGTCGCGATCAAGCGGTGCTCCTCCCTGGATCAGCAGAACCACGAACGCTTCTTCCGCGAAGCGGAGATCGCCGGCAATCTGAGCCACGCCAATATCGTGCGGATCTTCGATTTTGGAGTGGCGGATGGAACTCCGTTTATCGTCCAGGAACTCTTGAGCGGAAAAGACCTGGCGGATTGGATCGACTCCGGACTCGAGCTTTCGAACCACGATCGCGTTCACATTCTGCTCCAGGTCGCCGAGGGTCTTGCCTACGCGCATTCACACGGCGTGATCCATCGCGACATCAAGCCCGCCAACGTCCGAGTGCTCGACGATGGCTCGATCAAGCTGCTCGACTTCGGCGTCGCCGCGATCCAAGATGCGCCCTCCACCCTGACGCAGGCCGGCACCACCGTGGGAACGGCGGCCTACCTCGCCCCCGAGCAGATTCGAGGCGAGCGCCCCGATCGAGCGACCGATCTCTTCTCCTTCGGAGTGCTCGCCTACGAACTTCTGACCGGGCACCGACCTTTCGAGGGGGAGACGCTCTCGGCGGTTCTCTACCAGATAGCTCACCAGCAGCCGGAGATGCTTCAACCCGGGCCCCTCCCCGGTCGGCTCATCCGGCTGGTCCACCGATGTCTCGAGAAGCAGGCAAAACGGCGGCCGATGGGGTTCGAGGAGGTCGTCGAGGAACTCCGGGAAGCGCTTCGAGACCCGCGTCTGAGACCGCCCTCGGCCGAGACCGTACCGATCAGGACATACCCCACTCAACTGCCGTCCTCGAGCCCTTCAACACCGTTCCTACCGAAGAGCACTCCGCGACTCGCGGACCTCCCTCTCGGAGATCGTAGTCCGCCGGTTCGGGACTCGTCGACTCGGATCCAGGTCGCGCAGCCTCGGCGGCGCACCGGAAGAGTCTTGATGTCCCTCCTGGTTCTCGTCGGTGCACTTCCCGCGTATTCGTACCTCGGTGGTACGTTTCCGGAGCCGGTGGCAAGCGCGATCGCGAAAGTGGAAAACAGGCTCCCGTCGCAAATTCGAGCATGGTTCGATCTGTTCGCGGAACCGGCGCCGCTTCGGATGCCCGTCGGAGTGGCCTCGGCGCGGTTCAGTGGTCGAGTCGAGACCACGGAGGAAACGGATCCCCCGGTACCTGGGACAACAGAGACAAAGGCGACAGCAGCGGCAGCCCCGGGGCCTGAGCCGGACCCGGTGACCGCAGCCATAGCAATTCTCGACTCACGGAAGCGACCCCTTCCACCCGCGTCCAATCCACCTGAGCGACCTCGCCGTAGGGTCTCTTCGACCGCTCCGGCGACGGTGTTCCTGCCCCCCGGTTGGCACCCTCGGATGATGGTCTCGACCGATGGCGGGGCCTTTCAGTCTCTCGATCGCCGACGCACCCGCAAGCTCGAGCCCGGCCGGCACAAGCTCACCTTCCGGCTCGACACGCCGTCCTATCAGACAAACAAGACGCTGGAAATCGATCTTCAGCCCTCCGAAACCAGGACCATCGAGTCGCCGCTGGCGCCGCCGGGAGCTCTCCAAGTCGCTGTCGTCCCCGAGGCTGTGAGCGGCCGTGTCGAGATCGACGGCCGTTCGCTCGATCTTCCCTTTCCCGATCTCGTGGTCATCGAACCGGGGAGACATCGCATCACCTTCTACCCTTCGCCCGCCGACCCCCTCGGTCCGCTCACCAAGACCCTGAACCTGGCCTCTGCCAAGGTCCACCTGATCACGTTCGACATGCGCCGCCGGCGGGCGGTCGTCGAGGCCGACACCGCCTTCGAGTGGGACGGCCCATAATTCATGAGCACTCGGCATCTAACCTAGACCGAAGTTCTAGGCGTAGGGAGCGAGTTTTCCGTTGAAGGATAAGGGGAAACGAGGCATGTGGTTGTGCACGTACTGTCTACAGAGAGACCGCGAGGAGGTCGAGTGCCTTGGTCTGGAGGTGGTTC
>JADFQD010000017.1 GCA_022561975.1 Acidobacteriota bacterium | reverse complement strand
ATGCCGTATTCTTTGAGTGCCTGGAGGATCACCTGGACTCGAGGCGAGAAGGAGGTGAGGTCGAAGCCCGAGCGCAAACGGAATCGCTGGCCCATTGGCGGGTACTGGACTCCGGTCAGCGACGAGGCGAAATGCCTCGCCGGCCAAACGTAGGCACGCCGTGTCCGGGGCGCTGTGAAGCGAAGGGCGTGTTCGATCGCCCCGGCTTCCACCTCCTCGTAGCGCACCAGTCCGGGCAGGATGGGCAAGCCTGCCGCATCGGCCGACGTCCAGGTGTCGGGCCGAAGATCGTAGGAATCGAACTTGAAGAGCGCGCCCGAGTCCGCGCTCCAAGAGGTGCCGCCGCTTTGCGGGAACGCGTAGAAGAGTTCGGACAGGGCGCACGATCCCGACGACACGACCAGCACGTGGCGATCTCCGTTACTCGCCGATCCACCCTCGATCGGTGCGTCCGGTGGAATCGGATAGGGACCGGAATCGCTCTCGTCGTCGTAGAGGAAGCTCACCGGCACCGACGGCTGGCTCGCCGGTACGACAACATACGGAATTCCGATCGGCGATCCCGACCCGGGTGGCCAGTCGCCCGAGCCGAAATCAGGATGGACATTGGTGTCGGCACCGATCGTATCGACATAGGTATCGGAAGCCGAGTCGAGCGGCAGGGAGTCGATACGCGTGTTCCAGATGCTGTCGGTCGGAAAGAGCGCGCAACCGGCGATTTGCTGCGCAAAGGCCACGGCGCCGCCCAGCGGGGTCGAGAGCAGGAGTACGACGAGCGCCGGAGGCCCGGCACCCGAGCCGGCGTATGAGCCGGCGTATGAGCCGGGTGAATGCTGCACGAATTTCGAAAGTGTCCTTTCGCAGCCGAGCTTCATCTATGCGGCGAGGGCTGGCGATGGAGGGCGTCACAGGCTGATCACCGATTCAGATAGGAGGCCCAGCTACCATCAACGGGTTCGCCCGCAAGGGCACGGGAGTGGTGCCGAGCCGAGACCGGGTATTCTTGCCGCCCCATGCGAGCATCTACCGTCAATCGCCGCTTTCGCCTTTTGGCGCTGTTGCTCGGGGTGGTCGCCGGCCTGGGAGTGGCCGAGATCGGACTCCGGCTGGCGGGCGAGCCGCAGTCCGAGGTCGAACTGCTGACCGACCTGGCCGCGCGTTTCCAGCCGCCGCCGCTCTCCGGTGACTGCCGGGCGCCCGCGCCCCAAGCCCGGTTACGGGAGATCGTTGAGCCCAGCCCGCATCCGGATGTCATCTACGAGCTTCGATCGAACGTCGAGACCTGTTTCGAGCAGGTGCCCGTTCGGTTCAACTCGCAGCGCGTGCGTCGGGACTCGGAGGTCACGACCCCCAAGCCGGTAGGCGTTCTCCGGGTTCTCGTTCTCGGCGATTCCCATGCGTTTGGCTGGGCGATTCCCGAGGATGCAACCGTGGCGGCGCAGCTCGAAGAAGCGTTCGGCAAACTGACCGGCGCACCGGTCGAGGTCGTGAACGCCGGAGTACCGGGTTACAGTGCCTACCAGCAGGCCGCCTGGCTGGAAGCCTATGGCTCGGATCTCGAGCCGGATTGCGTCATCCTGCTGTTCGTGGCCAACGATATGGGTCTGCCGCACTTTCTGCTCCAGCCCAGAGAGTCCGGCCCTTCGAGGCTCTGGGACTGGGCCAGGGCGGCGACCGCCTCCAAGCGCTGGTTCACCTTTGCGCCCAACGAGCTGGCGACGTTTGTCAGCGACGTGCAGATGGAGCGGATTCCGGAGTGCTACCGTCACATGGTGGGGGAGGCGGGCTATCGCGAGGCCGTTGCGAAAGTGGCTCGGCTTTCACAGATTCACGACTTCGATGTCGTCAACGTCTTCGACTACTCGACTCTGGAGGTCGATTCTGCGGGCTTGGTCTCGTTTCAGGAGGATCTCGGCATCACGGCGTTGGAGATGTCTTGGCCGATGGATGTGGCTTTTCGGATCAGCAAGGCCGATCCGCACTTGAATAGGGCCGGAAATGCCGAGGTCACAGACTTCATCGTCCAAAGCCTGATCAGCCGATCCGTCTGCCTGACGCCGGATAAGAGCCTCTGAAGCTGTCGAATCGCCCGGGTATTCGGCCCGAGATTCGAAAAAAGGTCACCGAACCCCTTTACAGGCCCGATTCCGAGTCATATAATCTTTTATCTCCCAGCCGACCATTTTGGAGCGGTCGGTAGGGGATTGTCTACAATTGTGGCATTTTGCGGGGTCTGTCCACGTAGCTCAGAGGTAGAGCACTTCCTTGGTAAGGAAGGGGTCACCGGTTCAAATCCGGTCGTGGGCTCCATCCTGGCGGTGCTTGGCGGTTTTTGACGACACGAACATCAGCAAGGCGCCCCTTTCGGGGGTTATCTCTCAAATAAAGGAGTCGGTTCGATCATGGCGAAGGAGAAGTTTAAGCGCACGAAGCCTCACGTGAATATCGGAACGATCGGTCATGTGGATCACGGCAAGACGACGTTGACGGCGGCGATCACGAAGGTGCTGGCGTCGAAGGGTCTGGCGACGTACACGGCGTTTGATCAGATCGACAAGGCACCGGAGGAGAAGGAGCGCGGGATCACGATCGCGACGGCTCATGTGGAGTACGAGACGGAGAAGCGTCACTACGCGCATGTGGACTGTCCGGGTCACGCGGACTACGTGAAGAACATGATCACGGGAGCGGCTCAGATGGACGGAGCGATCCTGGTGGTTTCGGCGGCGGACGGTCCGATGCCTCAGACGCGCGAGCACGTGCTTTTGGCACGTCAGGTGAATGTGCCTCACATCGTGGTGTTTTTGAACAAGTGCGACCAGGTGGACGATCCGGAGTTGCTGGATTTGGTCGAGCTGGAGGTGCAGGAGCTTCTGTCGGCGTACGATTTTCCTGGCGACGACACGCCGATCATTCGGGGTTCGGCGCTGAACGCGCTGAACGCGGAGGAATCGGACACGGAGGCTACGAAGTGCATCTTCGAGTTGCTGGAGGCTGTGGACAGCTTCATTCCGGAGCCGAAACGAGACATGGACAAGGCGTTTTTGATGCCGGTGGAAGATATTTTTTCGATATCGGGTCGGGGCACGGTGGTGACGGGTCGGATCGAGACCGGGATCATCAAGGTGGGCGAAGAGATTGCGATCGTGGGTATCCGGGAGACGGCCAAGACGGTGGTGACGGGTGTGGAGATGTTCAGGAAGCTTCTGGATCAGGGTCAGGCCGGGGACAACGTGGGGATCTTGCTTCGCGGGACGAAGAAGGACGAGGTGGAGCGGGGTCAGGTGCTGGCGAAGCCGGGCTCGATTACGCCGCACACGAAGTTCAAAGGCGAGGTGTACATTCTGTCGAAGGACGAGGGTGGCCGGCACACGCCGTTTTTCAACGGCTACCGTCCGCAGTTTTACTTTCGGACGACGGATGTGACGGGTTCGGCGACGCTGCCTTCGGGAACGGAGATGGTGATGCCTGGGGACAACGTGAACCTGGAGATCGAGCTGATCGCGCCGATCGCGATGCAGCAAGGTGTTCGGTTCGCGATTCGTGAGGGCGGCCGCACCGTCGGTGCCGGGACCGTCAGCGAAATCATCGAGTGACGAGGCCTGGCCGAAGCCAAGGCAACTGGAGAAGTTGATGACAAACGACAAGATCAGAATCCGACTCAAAGCGTTCGACTACCGGATTCTCGACGCGTCGACAGCGGAAATTGTCGATACGGCGAGGCGCACGGGCGCGCGCTGCGTTGGGCCGATTCCACTGCCGACTCATATTTCCCGGTACACGGTCAATCGAAGTTGTCACGTGGACAAGAAGTCCCGTGAGCAATTCGAGATCCGCACGCACAAGCGGCTGTTGGACATTTTCGATCCGACCAGCCAGACCGTGGATGCGTTGATGAAGCTCGAGTTGCCGGCAGGTGTAGACGTTGAAATCAAGGCTTTTGGGAAGTGAATCAGGAGTTCTCATAATGGAAGGTTTACTGGGCAGAAAGCTTGGCATGACACAAATCTACGCGCCCGACGGCCGGGTGGTCCCGGTCACGATAGTGCAGGCGGGACCGTGTCTCGTAGTACAGCGACGAACGTCCGAGAACGACGGCTACGAGGCCGTGCAACTCGGTCTTGTCGACGAGAGGGCTCCGCGGTCGGTATCCCAACCGATGCAAGGGCACTTCGGCAAAGCCGGCGTGGCGCCGATGCGCAAGCTCGAAGAGTTCCGGATCGGAGCCGAGGAAGAGTACAAGCCCGGCGATCAGGTGAAAGCCTCGATCTTCGCTGAGAAAGACTACGTTGATGTTATTGGCACGGCCAAGGGCAAGGGCTTTCAAGGCGTGATGAAGCGTCACGGTTTCAGTGGCGGCGGCGCCACCCATGGTTCGATGTTCCATCGCGCCCCGGGCTCGATCGGACAGGCGTCGGATCCGTCCCGAGTCTTCCCCGGTATCAAGTTGCCGGGACGGATGGGCGGCAAGCCGGTCACGGTCAAGAACCTCCAAATCGAGAAGGTGGACGAGGAGAAGAATCTCATCTACCTGCGTGGCTCGGTCCCCGGACCGCGCAATGGTTACATCTCGATTCGACGGGCGAAGAAGGGCTGAGCGATGAAAATCGTAGTAAGAAGCTTGGCGAACAAGAAGATCCGGAAGGTCGATGTGCCCGACGAGGTTTTCGGCTACCCCTACAAGGAGCACCTGATCCACACCGCGGTGAGGGCCAATCGGGCCGCCGATCGTTCGGGCACGGCGAAAACCAAGGAGCGCGGCGAGGTCAAGGCCTCGAATCGCAAGCCCTGGCGGCAGAAGGGCACGGGACGGGCTCGTGCGGGACGATCTTCTTCGCCGATTTGGAGAGGCGGCGGCACGGTCTTTGGCCCGCGCCCGCGCAGCTACGAGTTCCGGATGTCGACACGCGAGAAGCGCAATGCGCTCAAGAGCGCGTTGTCGGAGAAGCTGCGTACCGAGGGCTTCATCGTTCTCGACAGCTTGGATCTCGAGACCCACCGCACAGCCGACCTCGTCAACCATCTGAAGGCTTTCGGGGTCGAGGGCAAGGTGCTCCTGGTCGACGACTACTACAACACCAATCTCGGCTTGGCGGCGCGCAACAACCCGCTGCTCAAGGCGGTCGACGCCTTACATCTTACGGTCTACGACGTTGTTGACAGGGGCACCGTACTGGTCAGCCAGAAGGCACTCGACCGGCTGGTGGAGGTTCTTTCGCGATGAGAATTCAGGAAGTGATCCGCCGGCCGTTGATCACCGAGAAGTCGACCCGTCTCAAAGACGACAAGGGGATCGTGGCGTTCGAAGTCGCTCGCAGCGCCAACAAGATCGAGATCAAGCGGGCGGTCGAAGCGCAGTTCAAAGTCAAGGTCGCCGAGGTGCGAGTCGCCAGCATGCACGGCAAAGTGCGCCGGCAAGGGCGCTTCGTGGGCCGCCAGCCGGACTGGAAGAAGGCCTACGTCAGGTTGGCTGCGGGCGAGAAACCAATCGAGTTCTTCGAGGGCGTGTAAGAAATGGGCATCAGAAAATTCAAGCCGACCAATCCGGCCAGCCGTGGCGGGTCGGTCTCGACCTTCGAGGAGGTCACGACTTCCAAGCCGAACAAGAGGCTGACCGAAGGCAAACCGACCAAGGGCGGCCGCAACAACAAGGGGCGCATCTCAGTGCGTTTCCGGGGTGGCGGTCACAAGCAGCGCTATCGCATCGTGGACTTCCGCCGCGAGAAATTCGGTGTGCCCGCGAAGGTGGTGAGTGTCGAGTACGACCCCAATCGCTCGGCTCGAATCGCTCTGCTCAACTACATTGACGGCGAAAAGCGCTACATCTTGTGGCCCCACGGGGTCGAGCTGGGCACCGAACTTGTTTCAGGTCCGGACGCGCCGATCAATCCGGGCAACGCGCTGCCGCTCGCCAACATTCCGGTCGGCACTACAGTTCACAACATCGAAATGAAGATCGGCAAGGGCGGGCAGCTGGCGCGTAGTGCCGGCGCCAGTGCGCAGCTCATGGCTCGGGAAGGTGCCTACGCCCAGCTCCGCATGCCATCGGGTGAAACTCGCAAGATTCACGTCAATTGCATGGCCACGATCGGGCAGGTCGGCAACCTCGACCATGAGAATCGTAACTTTGGCAAGGCCGGTCGCCGTCGTTGGCTGGGCCGGCGTCCGCACAATCGCGGCGTGGTCATGAATCCTGTCGATCACCCGATGGGTGGCGGCGAGGGCCGGAGCTCCGGAGGCAGGCATCCCTGCTCGCCCTGGGGAGTTCCCTCCAAGGGCTACCGGACGCGGCGCAACAAGCGCACCGATCCGATGATCGTCCGTCGCCGGAAGAAGAAATAAGGTCGTAGGGGCAGAAAATGTCGCGTTCGTTAAAAAAAGGGTTTTTCATCGACGACCATCTTCGAAAGAAAGTGGATGCCGCGGTTGAGAGCGGTGATCGTCGAGTCATCAAGACATGGTCGCGCCGCTCGACGATCATTCCGGACATGGTGGGTATTACCATCGCCGTCCACAATGGCATCAAGTTCATACCGGTCTACGTGACCGAGAACATGGTGGGCCACAAGCTCGGGGAGTTCGCGTCGACGCGGACCTTCCGCGGGCATTCGGGCAGGCAAGAGAAAACGGGACGGCCGCGCTAGGCTGCTTGAGGAAGTTAAGACGATGGAAGTAACAGCTCGACTTAGGTACCTGAGGGCCGCGCCGCAAAAGGTTCGCCTGGTCGCGGATCAGATTCGCGGCAAGGGAGTTCAAGAGGCGTCGGATCTGCTGGCGCTGAGCAAGAAATCGGCCGCACGCGACCTGGGGAAGCTGCTCAAGTCGGCGGTTGCGAACGCCGAGAACCGTGAAGAGGGCGTGGACGTGGACCGCCTGTTCGTCAAGGAGATCTTTGTCGATGGTGGTCCGGTGTTCAAGCGCATTCGACCCCAGCCGATGGGGCGAGCCTTTCAGATTCTGAAACGGCAAAGTCACATCACCATCAGGCTGGATACCCGCAAGGGCGACGGGGCCAACAGGGCCAAGAGGGAATAAAAGGAGAGTTTTTTCGTGGGTCAAAAGACACATCCCTACGGGTTTCGGCTCGTTTACAACAAGCCCTGGAAGTCGCGCTGGTACGCGGACAAGGGGTATGCGAAACTCTTGCACGAAGATCTGGATCTTCGTTCCAAGCTCAAGAGGCGGCTCGGCCATGCCGGGGTCAGCGAGATCGATATCGAGCGGGCGGCCGACAAGCTGCGCGTGACGATCTACACGTCGCGACCGGGAATCATCATCGGCCGTAAGGGCGCCGAGGTCGACAAGCTGCGCGACGATTTGATGAAGCTGATGGGCCGGCCGGTGCACATCAACATCCAGGAGATCACGAGGCCGGAGCTCGAGGCTCAGCTGGTGGCGGAGAATCTGGCGAATCAGCTCTTGCGTCGGATCGCTTTCCGCCGGGCCATGAAGAAGACCATGGAAGCGGCGTTTCGCTTTGGAGCGAAGGGGTTCAAGGTCATGGTCTCGGGCCGCCTGGGCGGCGCCGAGATCGCCCGCACCGAGTGGTATCAGGACGGCCGGCTGCCGCTGCATACCCTCAAGGCCGACATCGACTACGGATTCGCGGAAGCCCAGACCAACTATGGCGTGGTCGGCTGCAAGGTGTGGATCTACAAGGGTGATTTGTTGAGAGAGAAAGGCCGCCGCACGGCGGTATAAGCAGGAGGAGTCAACGTCATGTTGATGCCGAAAAAGGTAAAGTTCAGAAAACACCAACGAGGTAGGCGCCGTGGGCGCGCCAAAGGCGGGGACTACATCGCATTCGGCGACTACGGCTTGCAGGCGCTCGAGTGTGGCTGGGTCACCGCCCGCCAAATCGAGTCTGCTCGTATCGCGATTGCTCGTGGCGTCAAGCGTGGCGGGAAAATCTGGATCCGGATCTTTCCGGACAAGCCGGTCACCAAGAAGCCTCTCGAAACCCGAATGGGTAAGGGTAAGGGTAATCCGGAGGAGTGGGTGGCCGTGGTCAAGCCGGGTCGAATCATGTTCGAGCTCGAGGGGGTTGATGCGGCGACCGCCAAGCACGCCATGGTCAGGGCATCCCACAAGTTCGGCATCAAGACACGCTATGTGTCGCGCGACGAGCAGATCACGAGGAGGTAGAAGGTCATGAAAGCCACGGAACTGAGAGAACACACGGTTGACGAACTCCAGGAGAAGGAGACCGAATTGGCCGAGCAGCTTTTCGCGCTCAGGCTGCAGAAGGTCACCGGTCAGCTGGACAACCCAACCAAGATGGCGACGGTACGCAAGGACATGGCGCGGGTTTTGACCGTGCTGCACGAGAAGCGGTCGGCGAAGAGCTGAGAGCCAAAAGAGAGAACCCAGAAATGAATCAGCAGACAAGCCACCGGACCGCGATCCGGCAAACCATGGTCGGCAAAGTGGTCAGCGACAAGATGGACAAAACCGTTGTGGTCTCGGTTGGGAAAACGACGGTGCATCGCCTCTACCGCCGCTACTTGAAGCGGACCAGCAAGTACTACGCGCATGACGAGAACAATCAGTGCGGTGTCGGCGATCTCGTCGAGATCGTGGCCAGCCGGCCTCTGTCGAAACAAAAGCGCTGGCGAGTACAGCGCGTTTTAGAGCGAGCCGAGGGATAGCTAGATGATTCAGATGGGAACCATCCTCGAGGTAGCGGACAACTCGGGCGCCCGCAAAATCGCCTGCATTCAATTGCTCGGCGGTTCGTCGGGCAAGGAGGGCGGCCTCGGAGACGTGATTACGGCTTCGGTCAAGGAGGCTACGCCCGAAGGTACGGTCAAGAAAGGCCAGGTTGTCAGGGCGGTTGTGGTGAGAACCCGGCGCGCGCACCGGCGCAAAGACGGAACCTACATTCGCTTCGATAACAACTCGGCGGTGCTGATCGGCGATACCGGCGAGCCCATAGGTACGCGCGTGTTCGGTCCCGTAGCCCGGGAACTGCGCGAGAAGCGGTTCATGAAGATCATTTCTCTGGCACCAGAGGTCATATAACGGGCGAATAGACTATGCACAAAATCAAGATCAAGAAGAACGACGAGGTGTTGGTCATTCTCGGCAAAGACCGGGGTGTCAAAGGCAAGGTCCTGCGCATCTTTCCCGCCAAGGGCACGGCGATTGTCGAGCGCGTCAACATGATCAAGAAGCACACACGAGCCAACCCCCAGAAGCAGATTCAGGGCGGAATTCTGGAGCGGGAGGGGCCGATCGGCATCTCGAAACTGAAGGTGGTATGCCCGGAATGTGGAAAGCCCACCCGTGTGGGACGCAAAAGACTCGAGGATGGCAGCGGCGCCAGGGTTTGCCGGCGTTGCGGGGCCACTTTCAACTAGAACATGGCTAAGGCAAAAAAAAGCAAGGGCAGCACCGCCTACGTGTCACGCTTGAGGCAGCGCTACCAGGACGATGTCGTCCCCGATCTCCAGAAGGAATTCGGGATAGATAACGTCATGGCGGTTCCTCGGATCGAAAAAATCGTGCTCAACATGGGCCTCGGCGAAGCGACCCAGAACGTAAAGATTCTGGACGGTGCCACCAAAGAGTTGACCATGATCGCCGGTCAGCGGGCCGTGATCACCCGAGCCCGCAAGTCGATCGCGGCCTTCAAGCTGCGCGAAGGCATGCCGATCGGCACTCGGGTAACGCTGCGCGGTCGCCGGATGTGGGATTTTCTGGACCGGTTGATTTCTATCGCCCTGCCGCGTGTGCGAGATTTTCGCGGGGTTTCCGACCGCGCCTTCGACGGTCGGGGCAACTACACCCTGGGCGTCAAGGATCACCTGATTTTTGCGGATCTCGACTACGACATCGTGGACCTCAACAAGGGCCTCAACGTGACGATCGTGACCAGCGCCGAACACGACGAGCAAGCGCTTCATCTGCTTCGCGGCTTGGGAATGCCTTTCCGGCGCAGAGAAGAAGCCAGCTAAGGACATAGGGAGACAGACGTGGCTACAAAGGCAAAAATGGCGCAGATGAAAAAGAAGAAGAGATACCAGGTGCAGGTGAGGAATCGCTGCCTGCGATGCGGTCGGCCGCGCGCCTACATGAGGAAGTTTGCTCTGTGCAGGATCTGCTTTCGCAGCCTCGCGCTTCAGGGTTACCTGCCCGGCGTGATCAAGGCCAGTTGGTAGGAGTACGACGATGACAATGACCGATCCAATTGCGGATCTTCTCACCAGGATACGCAACGCCCTGATAGTGAATCACGACCAGCTCTCGATGCCTGGATCGAACCTCAAGCTCGAGGTTTGCCGAATTCTGAAAGAGCAGGGCTACATCGAAGACTACGCCGAAGAGGGCGACGATCCGATCAGTAGGTCGATTCGCGTTATCCTCAAGTACGGCTCCAACGGAGAGCCTCCGATTCGGCGGTTGCAGCGAGTGAGCAAGCCCGGTCGACGGGTCTATTGCCGCGCCCAGGACCTGAAACCGACTCTCAACGGACTTGGCATTGGGATCATCTCGACCTCAAAAGGACTTCTGACCGACGGCCAGGCCCGCGAACAACGCGTTGGCGGCGAAGTGCTGTGCGAAGTCTGGTAGGCCGGGCTAGGAGAAGAAGATAATGTCTCGAGTAGGTAGAAGCCCGATTCCGATTCCGCAGGGGATCAAGGTCAAGATGGAAGGCCGCGTCTTCGTGGCGGAGGGTCCGAAGGGCAAGGTTTCGCAAGAGATTCTCCCCCGGATCGAGGTCGAGATCGGGGACACCGAGGTGCTGATCAAGCGCCTGGGCGAAAGCCGGGACGACCGGGCCAAGCATGGTCTGATGCGGGCGCTGGTTGCCAACGCGGTGGCCGGTGCCCATGAGGGTTTCAGCAAGGTACTCGAGATCAACGGTGTCGGGTACCGGGCGGCGGTCGAGGGCAAGACGCTCAACCTGGCTCTCGGCTACTCCCATCCGGTGGTGTTTCCGATTCCTGAAGGCATCGAAATCGAAGTGGACAAGAACAACACGATGACGGTGCGTGGGGCGCGCAAACAACAGGTTGGCCAGGTGGCCGCCGAGATTCGAGCCCTGCGCAAGCCCGAGCCGTATAAAGGCAAGGGCATCAAGTACGCCGACGAAGTCATCCGGCGCAAGGTCGGCAAGGCAGGGGTCGGCAGCGGCTAGGCGAGCGCCTTCTCGACTTCTAATGGAGCATCAGCCAAGGAGCATCAGGTGGACAAAGCAAGACGAAAGAGAGATCGGCGGCATCGAGCCCACAAGCGTTTGCGGCGGGCGGTGAGCGGCACGCCCGAGCGCCCGCGCCTGGCTGTGTTCAAGAGCCTGAAATACACCTATGCGCAGCTGATCGATGACCTCGAGGGCCGGACCGTGGCTCAGGCGAGTTCGGCGGAGAAGGACATCCAGGCTGCGGCCAAGGGCGGTAAGAGGTTGGATGCGGCCCGGTTGGTCGGCGAAGCGATTGCCGAGAGAGCCAAGAAAGTGGGCGTCGAGAAGGTCGTGTTCGATCGCGGCGGATACATTTACCATGGACGCGTGCGGCAAGTTGCGGAGGGTGCGCGGAACAAGGGACTAGAGTTCTGAGCGGCGCGACCGCTCGAGGAGGCCAGCGTGGCTAGAAATTTCGAAAGAGACAGCGAGTTCTTCGAACAGGTAATTCACATCAACCGCGTGACCAAGGTGGTCAAGGGTGGTAAGAATTTCTCGTTCTCCGCTTTGGTTGTCATCGGTGACGGCAATGGCCGGGTCGGTTTCGGTTCGGGCAAGGCCAAGGAGGTGCCGACCGCCATCCGCAAAGGGGTGGAGATCGCCAAGAGGACTCTTGTCAAGGTGCCGATGGAAGAGAATTCGATCCCCCACGAAACGATAGGAGTCTTTGGCGCCAGTCGCGTGCTTTTGAAGCCTGCCTCCCAAGGTACAGGTGTAATCGCCGGCGGCGCTGTTCGAGCCGTGCTCGAGAGCGCGGGCATTCAAGACATCCTGACCAAGTCGATTGGCTCCAAGAATCCGCACAACGTCGTCAAGGCCACGATGGTTGCGCTTTCGCAACTGCGCCTGCGCGCCGAGGTGTTCCGGGCGCGCGGTCTGGAGGACCCGTCGGCGACCGAGGCCTAGCCATCATCAACGCGGAAGAGACCAAGACAATGCCAAAGCCAAAGAAGAAGAAGACGCAGACACTGAAGATCAGGCAGACTCGAAGCCCCATCGGCCGGCCTCCGGGCCAGCACGAGGTGCTGCGCAGCCTGGGTCTTCGTCGGATTCGTCACGTCGTCGAGCGGGAGGATTCCCCCGCGGTGCGAGGCATGGTCGCGAAGATTCCCCACTTGGTAGAGATCGTAGAGGACTAGAGCTATGAAATTGCATGATCTGTCACCGGCCGACGGAAGCACCCATTCCCCCAAGCGAGTGGGGCGCGGCCCTGGCTCGGGCATGGGCAAGACGGCGGGCCGAGGCCATAACGGTCAGAAATCTCGCTCAGGCTACAGCCGGCGGCGGGGCTTCGAGGGCGGGCAGATGCCCCTGGTCCGGCGGGTTCCCAAGCGCGGGTTCACCAATATCTTCCGCAAGGAATACGATGTCATCAACCTCGATCGCCTCGAGGGCTTCGAAGGGGACGTGACCATCGAGAGCCTGGTCGCCAAGGGCTTGGCCGGTAAGGGTGCGTCGATAAAGATTCTCGGCTCCGGCGAGATCACGCAGGCGCTCAACCTCCAAGCTAACAAGTTCAGCAAAACCGCGCAGGCCAAAATCGAAGCTGCCGGCGGTACCTGTGAGGTAGTCGAGCGGTGATCGAAAGCTTTCGCAATCTCTTTGCGATTCCGGATCTGCGCAAGCGGCTGATCTTCACCTTCGGCCTGCTCGCGGTCTACCGCGTGGGATGCAACATCCCGACGGCCGGTATCGACCCGCTGGCCTTGCTCGAATTCATGGAGGCCGCCAAGAACACGCTCCTAGGGATGGTCAACACCTTCACCGGCGGCAGTCTCGCGCGGGTCGCGGTGTTTGCGTTGGGCATCATGCCTTACATCACCTCCTCGATCGTGCTGCAGCTGTTGACGGTGGTGTGGCCCTATCTCGAAAAGCTCTCGAAAGAGGGCGAACTCGGGCGACGCAAGATCACGCAGTACACGCGCTACCTGACCATGCTGATTTCGATCATCCAGTCGACCGGTATCGCGATCTGGATCGAGCGTGTGACCACACCGGGCGGGGCCTCCCTGGTGCCCGATCCCGGGTGGGCTTTCCGGCTGATGACCGTTCTGACCCTGACCACGGGCACGGCCTTCGTGATGTGGCTGGGCGAGCAGATCACCGAGCGCGGCGTCGGCAACGGTATTTCACTGATCATCTTCGCGGGCATCATCGTGGGCCTGCCGGGAGCCGTCGTTACCACCATTCAGGGCGTTCAGAGCGGAACACTGACCCTCTTCATGATCGCTTTTCTGACGGCATTCATGCTCGCGGTGGTCGCGTTCATCGTCTTCATGGAGCGTGGCCAGCGCCGGATTCCGGTGCAGTACGCCAAGCGCGTCGTCGGGCGCCGGATCTACGGCGGCCAGAACACCTACCTCCCGCTCCGGGTCAACACCGGTGGTGTTATTCCGGTGATCTTCGCCAGTTCCGTGGTGATGATTCCTTCGACGATCGCGGGCATGTTCCAGAACGAGTGGCTGCAAAGCATCTCCAACTATCTGGCCTGGGGCCAGCCCATGCACTATGCGCTCTACGTGGTGGCGATCGTTTTCTTCTCCTACTTCTATGTCTCGATTATTTTCAATCCGGCCGACACCGCCGAGAACATGCGCAAATACGGCGGCTTCATCCCGGGGATCCGCTCGGGGAAGAAGACCTCGGAGTACATCGACCGGATCCTCACCCGGCTGACCCTGGTGGGCGCGATTTATCTGGCGGCGGTTTCGGTGCTGCCGGAGTTTCTGCTCAGCGGCTTCGCGGTCTCGGGATTGCCCTTCATAGGCGAGACTCTGGATTCCAACCTGCCGAACTGGGTTACCCAGGGCATGGGCATCAACTTCTACTTCGGTGGTACCTCGCTGCTGATCGTGGTCGGCGTGGCGATGGACTTCGTCCAGCAGCTCGAAAGCCAGCTGGTGATGCGCAACTACGACGGTTTTATGAAGCGCGGACGCGTGCGAGGGCGGCGTGGCTGAGACCGGCGAGATGAGCGAGAGCCGGGATCTTGGCGCGGCCAAGCTTGTCCGAGGAGTTCTCTTGGGAGCTCCGGGCTCGGGCAAGGGCACCCAGGCGGCGAGGCTCTCTAAGCGCCTCGGCATCCCGGCGATCTCGACCGGCGAAATGCTGCGTGAGGCAGTTGCCGCCGGCTCGGATCTCGGACGGCGCGTCGAGGAGATCTTGATCTCGGGTGCTCTGGTCGATGACGAGGCGATGGCCGAGGTGGTGAGGAACCGGCTCGTGGAAGCGGACGCTGCCAACGGCTTTCTGCTGGATGGCTATCCGCGCAACCAGGAGCAGGCCGAGAAGCTCGCCGAAATTCTGGGAGAGCTCGGAACCCAACTCGATCTGGTCTGGTTCGTCGATGTTCCGAAAGAAGAACTCATGCGTCGGGCTCTGGCACGCCAGCGTGAGGATGACAAGGAAGAAGTGATCGAAAAGCGACTTGAGCTCTACCGAAAAGTGACCGACCCCCTGGTGGGTTACTACGGTGATCTTGGGCTGATCCGGCATGTTGACGGCAACCAGCCGATCGAGCGCGTGACCGAGGCGATGATGGCGGCTCTAGAGATCGATTGTCCCGCCGATTCTCAGGCCGAACCCCAGCCGGGAGCCGAGCCGGGGGTCAAGTCAGCCGAGGCGGTTGAGGTCTGATGGTTTTCAAGACCCTAGGCGAGGTCGACCTCATGGACGAAGCGAATCGGATCGTTCGCGAGGTCTTGGACCTGGTTGCCGAAGCGGTTTCGCCGGGCGTAAGCACGAAGTCTCTGGACGCCATGGCTGAAGAACATATCCGCGGCGCTGGCGCGGTCCCGGCTTTCTTGAACTACCGGGGCTTCCCGGCGACCCTTTGCACCTCCGTCAACGACGTGATCGTGCATGGAATCCCGAACGAAATACCCCTGGCCGAGGGTGATATCGTCGGCGTCGATTGCGGCGTCCTCTACAAAGGCTACTACGGAGACGCGGCGAGAACCTTCGCGATCGGCGAGATCAGCGACCAAGCCGAGCGGCTCATGCACGCGACGCGGGAGTCGCTCGAGAAGGCCGTGGAGGCGATCGGTCCGGGCCGGTTTCTGTCGGATATCGGGCACGCGGTCGAGGCGCACGTGGCCAAACAGGGTTTTGCCGTAGTGCGCGACTTCGTGGGGCACGGCATTGGCACGAAGCTGCACGAAGAGCCGCAGGTCCCCAATTTCGGCGCCCCGGGAAGAGGCCCTCGGCTCAAGGCGGGTCTGGTTCTGGCGGTCGAGCCGATGGTCAATGTGGGCACCGCGGACGTGCGGGTCGATGCCGACGGTTGGACCGCGCGGACCCGCGACGGTTTGCTCTCGGCGCATTTCGAGTATTCGGTCGCCGTCACGGACTCGGGAGCGCGGGTCTTGGGGCAGATGCCGAGTGCGGCGTAGAGAGATAGCGAGGAACAAGAAAGTTGTCCAAGGAAGATGCAATAGAAGTCGAGGCGGTGGTCAAGGAGCCATTGCCGAACGCAATGTTCAAAGTGGAACTCGAGAACGGTCACGAGGTCCTGGCTCATGTGTCCGGAAAAATGCGCAAGCATTTCATCCGGATTCTGCCGGGCGACCGGGTACGCATCGAGCTTTCCCCCTACGATCTCGACCGCGGGCGGATCACATACCGTCTGCGCGGCTGAGTGCAAGGAGTAGAACGATGAAAGTACGAGCTTCGGTCAAGAAAATGTGTTCCAAGTGCAAGATCGTCCGGCGCCGCGGCGTCGTTCGAGTGATCTGCGAGAACCCGAAACACAAGCAGAGGCAGGGGTAACAACGAATGGCAAGAATCGCGGGCATCGATCTGCCGCCCAACAAACAGATCTGGATCGGATTGACCTACATCTACGGCATCGGCGTGACCAGCGCGCGCCGGATTCTGTCCAAGGCCAGCGTTGACGAAACGGTCAAGGTCAAGGACCTGGCCGAGGACGAGGCGCGCAAGATCCGGGATATCATTCAGAACGATCTGTTGGTCGAGGGCGACCTGCGCAAGGATGTCACCCAAAACATCAAGCGCTTGATCGAGATCGGCTCCTACCGGGGCATGCGCCACCGCCGCGGCCTGCCGACCCGCGGCCAGCGTACTCACACCAATGCCCGCACCCGCAAGGGACCCAGGCGTGGCGCCGTAGCCGGCAAGAAAAAAGTAAAGAAGTAGAGACGAGGAGTTTCGACAATGGCGAAAAGAAAGACCGGCGGCAAAGACCGGCGCAAGAAAGAAAAGCGGATGGTGCCGCATGGCATCGTTCACGTGAAGGCGACGTTCAACAACACGATCGTGACCGTTACGGATCCCGATGGCGGTGTGCTGACCTGGTCGTCCGCCGGCCGCATCGGTTTCAAAGGATCCCGAAAGGGCACGCCTTTCGCCGCCCAGGTCGCCGGCAAGAACGCGGGCGTTCAGGCCCGGGAATTCGGTATGCGCAGTGTCGACGTCCTGGTCAACGGGCCTGGCGCGGGGCGCGAGTCGGCGATCCGAGCGCTGTCCGCTTCCGGGATCGACGTCAAGTCGATTCGAGACGTCACCCCGATACCGCACAATGGATGCAGGCCGCCGAAGCGGCGGCGGGTCTAGAGTTCACGCTCCCGGCCCATGCTCAGAATAGAAGTCGAATTGGAGGAATAGGAATTGGCACGTTATACAGGTCCAGTATGCCGGCTTTGCCGGCGCGAGCGTATGAAGCTCTTTCTCAAGGGCGATCGCTGTTTCAAGGAGAAATGCGCGATCGATCGACGCGGATATCCTCCGGGCCAGCACGGTCAGCGACGTGGTCGTCGCAATCTCGGATACGGGATTCAACTTCGCGAGAAGCAGAAGGTCAAGCGCTCGTATGGAGTGCTCGAAAAGCAGTTCCGCGGCTATTTCAAGCTGGCGGAGAGGCGCAAGGGCATCACCGGTGAGAACCTGCTGGCCATTCTCGAACGGCGTTTGGACAACGTGGTCTACAGCCTGGGGTTCGCCTCCTCGAGAGCGCAGGCTCGCCAGCTCGTCCGCCACGGTCATGTCCAGGTGGGTGGCAGGAAGAACACGATTCCGTCCTTTCAGGTGAATGTCGCAGACGTGATTTCGATCAGGGAAGGCAGTCGCAAGAACGACTTTATCCGCGCCAGCGTCGAAACCGCCAGAGGCCGAGGTATCCCCAGTTGGCTGGAAATGGATGCAGATAATTTCTCGGGCTCGGTCTCGGCCCTGCCCACCCGCGAAGAGATCAAGCTCGCCATCGAAGAGCAGCTGATCGTCGAACTCTACAGTCGATAAATAGAAAGCCCGAGGTTTTCTCAGGGTACCTAGATACAAGGAGTCGGTTATGGAATATCAGGTTTTTCAAAGGCCCAAGAGCCTCGAGATCGACCACGAGTCGTTGACCTCGACCTATGGCAAATTCCTCGCGCGGCCTTTCGAGCGTGGTTTCGCCAACACCATCGGCAACGCCCTGCGGCGCTGCCTGCTTTCCTCGATCGAGGGCGCCGCGGTTACGTCGGTGCGCATCGAGGGGGTCCTGCATGAGTTTTCGGTGATTTCCGGCGTGGTCGAGGATGTGACCGACATCATCCTCAACCTCAAAGAAATCCCGTTTGTGCTGCACACGGACGAGCCCAAGGTGATAACGCTCGACGCCGAAGGCCCTGGCGTGGCGGATGCCGCTCTTTTCAACACGGATGCGAACGTCGAGATTCGCGACGGCAGCGCCGTGATCGCGACCCTCAACGAATCGGGCACGCTCAAGCTCGAAGCGCAGATCAAAAAGGGCCGTGGCTACATCAGCGGCGAGCGCAACTTCGACGAAACTCTGGGCTTGGGCTGGATTCCGGTCGATTCGGTGCACAGCCCGGTCAAGAGAGTGAACTATCGCGTCGAGGCCGCTCGCGTCGGTCGCGCCACCGACTACGAGCAGCTCCTGCTCGAAGTTTGGACCAACGGAACGATCTCGCCGCAAGACGCGGTTTCCCAGTCTGCCGACCTGCTCAACAAGCACCTCGGCATCTTCATCGGTTCCGAGGAAGCTCTGGTCGCCGAGGTCGAGCCGGAAGCTTCTTCGATCGGGACCGCGCTCGACTCGATACTGGTCAAGCGCATCGACGAGCTGGACCTTTCGGTCCGCTCGACCAACTGCTTGAAGAACGCCGACATCATGACGCTACGCGATTTGGTCGCACGAACCGAACGAGACATGCTCGAGACCAAGAACTTCGGCAAGAAGTCTCTTGACGAAGTCCACCATTTGCTTGAGAGCTACGGCCTTTCCTTCGGGATGGATGTCGAAGCCAAAGTGCAATAATCCGGTGACCTGGGTCACGGGAGGTTTTCAATGAGACACAATGTCCACGGGCGCAAGCTCGGCAGAACCAGCGCGCATCGCAAGGCGTTGTTTCGCAATCAGCTGGCTTCCCTGATCCAGAGCGAAAAGATCCGCACTACGCTGGCGAAGGCCAAGGAGCTTCGGCCGGTGGCCGAGAAGATGATCACCCGTGGTAAGCAGGACACGGTCCATGCTCGCCGTCTGGTGGCCGAGTGGGTGCCCAATCGCACGCACGTCAAGAAGCTCTTCGATGAAATCGCTCCACGATTCGCCAATCGGCCCGGCGGCTACACCCGCATCACCAAGCTCGGTCGGCGCAAGGGCGACGGGGCCGAGATGGCGATTCTGGAGCTGGTGGAGAAATCAGACGAGTAGCGTTCGGGGACACCATTCCTTGGTGTCCCCTCCCGACTGGTTTTGCGTGCGAAAGCGCCGGGCTTGGCCCGGCGCTTTTCTCTTGAGTTTCCCCCTCCCGACCGCTCTGAGGTTGCAGCACCGATAGTAGTCCGCCGGTGCCGCCTCTCCGCGAGCGAAGAGAGGCTCGTTCCGAGGCGCACGCGGCTGGCCTTCCAGGCACCGCAAGATGTTAGCGCTAGCGCTTTCTGATGAAGGGCGTGGGCTTCTTCCGTAGTAGTCCAGCTATCCAGTCCGAGAAATCCAGCATCCGGAAGTTAGCCGGAAGGTCCTCTGGATCCAACGAGTCTGGCATCCGTAGCACCGAGTGAGCACACCAAACGCCCAGACGGAGTGATTCGTTTGCGTCGTTCTTCTGAATCTCTCTGACGCGGCTGACGTCAACTTGGCACTTGGGCATATCGAGCTGTCTCGAGAGTCGTGCTGAGAGCCTGCTCAGTGTCATCTGGAGGCTGGTGTGGAAGTTTGCTCGATGAGCGGTCTTCAAGTCCTTCGGATCGTAGTAAACGCGGACTTGGTTAATGTGCCAGCCCTCCTCGATCGCGAACCGAAGGTGAAAAGCCACACAATAGGCGATGGACTGTGACCAGAAGTTGTCTCGTCTTGCGATGGTGCCTACGTCCTCGTAGAGGTCACGCCCATCTAAACCGTTGTCGGCCAAACTCATATCGGTCTCACCAATGACGCCAAGCATTGGAGCGCTGGCCAGATACTCCAACAGTGCCGGTAGGCGTCTCTTGGCAGTGAGTCCCCGAATCTGCCTGAGTTGTTCGGTCGCCTTCCTCAAATGAGTCTTAAAGACCGCGATCGTTGCTACGCGGAGAAGAGTTCCGCGTGTGGTATCCGGGTACGTCTCGTCAGCGAAGATCTCTACAAGGCCCACCCTCAGCCTTTCTCCTTCCCGATTAGCCCCAAATGCGTGAACCCAAAGCCCTATGTCGTCTTGAGCCCATAACCGAGCAGCCGGTCGAAGCCGATGTGGGCGAGCCAGATGAGGGCGAGCGCCAGGTTGATTTCGGAATCGGCGAACCGGGCAAAGGTGAGCAAGGCCAGCGGTCCGACATAGGAGTGAACGGCGTTGAAACACCAGGCCCCGGGCCGGGGACCGCTCAGGTAGCCGAGGTTGATCGGCCTATCCGTACCGTGCCCCGGGGTAGAGCAGATTCACCGCAAACAGAAAGATCGGGTGATAGAGGGAGCCGAAGATCCTCCAGGCGATCAGGATTCCGATCCAGCCGATCATGGGCTGGCGGCTGAAGTCCTGGTAGGCCTCGAGCGCCTTGGCCGGGAGCACGAGTGGCAGGGCTCCGTAACCGTCGAGAGGGGGGACGGGGATCAAGTTGAGGATCAACAGCACCAGATTGAGCGAGAAGAAGACACTGACGACGAATGCCACCGCCTGCACGGGGCCCGCACTTGTGGCCTCTGTGACATGGGAGAAGAAGACCGACGAGGGCGTCGTGAAGACCGTCATCGCCCTACCGACGGTAATGACGAACGCTGCGAGCAGTACCAGCAGCAGATTCGCCCCGGGACCCGCGAGCGCCATCCAGCCGGCCCGTTTCGGGTGCCGCCGGGCCCAGTTCGGATCGTAGGGCGCGCTGGCGTAGCCGAAGGGCCAGCCGGTCAAAATCACGCTCAGAATCGGCAGGACGACCATCCCGAACGGTTCGCGGCGTATGTGCGGGATCGGGTCGAGCGAGACCTGGCCACCGTAGTAAGCGGTCAGATCACCACCGATCTTCGCCGCCCAGGCGTGGCCGGCCTCGTGAAGCGTTACCGCGAACAGGAAGGCGACATAGAAAACGGCGCCTTCCAAGAGTTGATCTAGCATGGGTGCTGCGTTCAGTGAGGGTGCAAGTTAAACAGCCGTGAACTTTCTCGGAACCAAGGCTCTCTACAGGCCCAGCTGGACTCGGATCGCTCGCTCGAGGTCGCTCATGTCGGAGGCATCGAGGCGACCGACCTTGCGTTGCAGACGTTTCTTGGACACCGTGGCGATCTGATCGGCCATGGCCTTGCGCTGTTCTCCGTCCAGGGTGACGTATGCCTCGCAGGGGTAGAGACGATCGACATTGGAGGTCAAAGGCACGACCTGGACGCGGTTGAGCGCCTTGTTCGAAGCATCGTTGCTGACGATGACGGCAGGACGAGTCTTTCGGATTTCTCCGCCGATCGACGGACCGAAGTTGACCCACCAGACGCTAGCGCGTCTCATCGGACGCGTCGCCTAGCAGATTCTCACTCCACTCAGCCGCTTCGGCCTCGCGGATCTCGTCGGCGGCCATGGCAGCGTATTCAGCCTCGAACTCCTCGTCGATGACGTGCGGCCGTGCCAGTGCCTCGAGGAACCGACTGATGCGTCGAGGGCCGATTCGCCGATAGAGCCCCTCATAAACCTCGTCGTCGATGGTGATGGTGAGCTTCTTGGTCATACACGTACACTACACGTGCAATAAGCGCCTTGCAAGGGCACTGTGACCCAATACGCCAATGGGAGATACCTAGTGAGGCTCCGCCTCTGACCGCCGAGACGAAACCTATGCAGGATGGCGCAAGTTAAACAACTGTGAACTTTCTCAGAGCCAAGGTGCACTAATGAACGGCTGCATCACCCGCCGAGCAGCGCGAGTATCTTGGCCCAAGGATAGAACAGCCAGTAGTCGTCTACCAGACTTACACTGATGAACCATAGGGTAACGCCGGCGATCATCGCGATGCCCGCATGAATCGGTCGGGTAATCCAGCCGAGGGCTCGGCCGGCGGCCAAGGCGAAGAAGATAAAGGTAACAACCAGAGTCGCCAGTCCGATCGACCAGGAGCCGAGAAAACTGAAAACCCAAGAGGCGATCGCAGCCAGGCTCAGCCAGCGCGGAGAGCGTTCGACCGCTCCCAGCGTCGCAAACACCCCGTTAGCAAACACTAGAAGCCAGAAAGCGAAGACGGCTAACACGCTAGGAAGTCACTCCGCTTGCCAAGCCGCGGAATCACTTCTCGGCAATCTGGATCAGGCCGAGCTTTGAAAGCCCGAAAAGTGACGAGCCAACCATTGCACCCAAGTTTGCACCCGGCAATGGGAAGCGAAGGGCGGTGTCCGGTGCAGGCTGCTAGCCCTCTTCTTTCTCCTTCTGCGCTGCGGCCACGAGCTTGTCCTGAATGTTTTTCGGCACCGGGTCGTAGTGCGAGAACTCCATATGGAAGCGGGAGCGGCCCTGGGTCATGGCGGTGAGCGCGGGGTCGTAGTTGAGCATCTCGGCCATGGGAACCAGGGCGCTGACGACCTGGGCGCCATTCTTGGTTTCCATGCCTTGCGGCCGGCCTCGGCGCTGGGCAAGGTCGCTCATGATGTCGCCGGTGAACTCTTCCGAGGTGGTGATCTCCACCTGCATGATCGGCTCGAGAATGACCGGTGCGGCGTTGGCCATGGCGTCCTTGAAGGCCAGCGAGCCGGCAATTTTGAAGGCCAACTCGGATGAGTCGACGTCGTGGTGCTGGCCGTCCTTGAGCCGTACCCGGAAATCGACCACGCGGTAACCGGCGAGGAAGCCACGGGCACGGGTCTCCTGGATACCCTTCGAGACTGCCGGCCGGTAGGTTTGCGGGATCGAACCGCCGAAGATCTCGTCGGCGAACTCGTAGTCGCCGCCGCGCTCGAGCGGCTCCATGATGATGCGGCAGTCGGCGAACTGCCCGCGGCCACCGGACTGCTTCTTGTGGCGTCCGTGACCGTGGGCGGATTTTCTGATGGTCTCGCGATAGGGCACCTTGGGCGGATGCAGAATCACTTCGACCTTGAAGCGCTCCGCCAGCTTGGCGACCGCGATCTCGACATGGAGCTGGCCGGTTCCGGAAAGCAGGTATTCGCCGGTCTCGGGGTCCCGCTCGGAGTGAAGCGTGAGGTCTTCTTCCATCAAGCGATGCAAAGCCTCACCGATCTTTTCCTCGTCTCCTTTGGACTTGGGCTCGATGGCGTAGGCGATCGCCGGTTCACGAACCGTGATCCAGGCGAGCTTGACCGGCCGGTCCTGGTCGCAGAGCGTGTCGCCGGTTGCGGTGCCCTTGAGCTTGGCGACGGCGCCGATATCGCCGGTGATGAGGCTGGGCACGGCCTCGCCGGTCTTGCCCTGCATCGAGAGGAGGTGCCCGAGACGTTCTTCGGTCTCTTTTTGTGTGTTCCACAGAGACGTGTCGGAGCGGACCGTTCCGCGAACGACGCGAAACAGGGTCTGTTTACCCGAGAAGGGGTCGCTCAAGGTTTTGAAGACCAGCGCCGCCGTCGGGCCTTCGGTGGTGGTTTCGACTTCGACTGCCTCGTCGCCGATGTTGAACGCAGGGAAGGTCTTGCGCTCCAAGGGATTGGGCAGGCACTCGACGATCGATTCGAGCAGGGCGGCGGGGCCTATTCCGTGGAGGGCCGAACTCATGGTGAGTGGGAAAACCTCGCGATGGAGCACCGCACGGCGAAGCCCGGAGTTGAGGTCTTCGGCCGAGAGGCCGCCGTCTTCGAAGAACTTCTCGAGCAGCTTGTCGTCGCTTTCGGCGACGGCTTCGATCAGCTGGTTGCGATACGGCTCGACGTAGTCTGCCAGCGAGTCCGGTATCGGGATCTCTTGGCCGCGGCCCCTACCGTCTTTCTTGAACTGAAAGGCCTTCTCGGTGACCAGATCGACGATGCCGGTGAAGTCATCTTCCCGACCTATCGGCAGCTGCACGGGGACGACGTTGCGGTGAAAGCGCTTCTTCAGTTGGTGCAGGATGTCCTCGAGATCGGCTCGTTCGCGGTCCATTTTGGAGAGGTGAAACATCACCGCAGAGCCGATTTCCTCGGCGTAGTCCCACACCTTTTCGGTCGAGACTTCGATGCCCGACACCGCATTGACGCACAGGAGAACGGCGTCGGTGGCTCTGACACCGGCCCTGGTTTCGGTGAAGAAGATCGAATACCCGGGGCAGTCGATGAGGTTAATCTTGTGCTGCTTCCAGGGCGTGTAGCAGGAGGCCAGACCGATCGAAATGCCGCGCTCGATCTCCTGGGGGTCGAAATCCGTGGTGGTGTTGCCGTCCTCGATCTTGTGGATCCGGTTGACGACGCCGCCGGCGCAGAGCAGCGAGCTGACCAGCGTGGTTTTGCCGGTGTCGCTGTGTCCAGCGACCGCTATGTTCCTTATTTTCTCTGGGCTTTCAGCCTGCATTCGTGGATGCCTCCTTCGATTTTCGGGTTGTTGATCGTAGCATAGGGGAGCAGGTCCCGAGGCCGGCCAGGTGTCTCACGACAGCACGGTGATCGGCGCCTCGAACCGCTCTTCGAGTTGCGGCCTGAGTTCCTCGGCGGGGCCGACGCAGACCACCACGGATCGGTCGGGAGTGAGCAACTCCCGGGCGGTGTCGAGGAGTTCGGAGGCCGAAATCGAGCCCAGGGCCTGGGCCTGGGTTGCGTAATAGTCGTCGCCGAGGTCGTAGACGGCCAGGTCACTCAGCCGCCCGGCGAGTCCGCCCAGGGTTTCGACGGTGTAGGGGAAGCTGCCGATCAAGTAATCCCGGGTGTCGGCCACCTCACGGTCACTCGGCGCTTCGTCCAGCAGCCGATGAATCTCGCCGAAGGTCTCCGCCAGAGCCTCTCCGACGTGCTCGTTGGCAAGAGCCGTGGCAATCACGAACGGCGCCGGGCTGCTTCTCTTGCCGAAGGAGCTGCTTACGCCGTAGGTGAAGCCGCGCTTTTCGCGCAGGTTCAAATTGAGGCGGCTGGTGAACTTGCCGCCGAGTAGGCAGCTCAACACGACGGCCGCGAGGTAGCGAGGGTGCGCCCGGTGGATGCCGACATGCCCGAGCCTGATCTCGGTCTGAGCCGCTCCGGGGCGGTCGATGATCTCGATGCGAGCGGCTTTCTGCGGCTTGGCCTCGATGCGCGGTCTGTCGATCGGATCGCCGGTCCACCCGGCGAACGCACCTTCGGCGTGCTCCGCGAGCTGCTCTGAGGTTATGTCGCCAACGGCTACCAGGGTCGCACCCGCCGGCGTTACGTGGTGCGAATAAAAGTCGAGCACGTGCTCCCTGTCCATGCGTTCGAGAGCGTCGTGCGTACCGATCAGCGGTGTGTCGTAGACGGTCCCTTGGTAGAGGGTGCGTTGAAAGTGCTTGGTGGCCACCGCCGACGGCTGCGCCTCGCGCCGCTTGATTTCCGCCTGCAGTTGGCGGCGCACTCTTCCGATTTCGTGATCGGGAAAGCTCGGTTCGCGCGCGACCTCGGCGAGAAGCGCCAGCCCGGTGCCGAGATCCTGGGCCAGAACTTCGGTCTCGATGACGGTTGCGTCCCAGCCGGCTCCGGTCGCGAGATACCCGCCCAGGCGCTCGATCTTGGCGGCCAGCTCGATGCCGGTCCGCTGCGAGGTGCCCTCGTCGAGAAGCGCGGCGGTAAAGGAGGGCAGGCCCGGAGCGCCTGCGGAGGCGTGGTGGCCGCCGGCGGTGAGCAAGAGCCGCAGATGAACCAGGGGCAAGCCGTCCACGGCGAGTCGTATGAGTTCCAAGCCCGAGCCCAGGCTTCGGCGTTCGAAGTCCGGGAATTCGAAACTCCTGGCCGGCTGCGCCGCCGGCGGGTGCGATCGATCGGGGGCCATCAGGACGATTCCTCGGGAAGAACCCAGAGGGTCACGGCGCGCTCCGGATCCTGGTAGCGATGCGCGAACTCGAGCATGTCATTCGGAGTGACCTTGGCGTAGCGTTCGAGCTCCGAGTCGATCAGGGCGGCGTCACCGTAGTGGGTCGCAAACAGCGACAGTAGATCGGCGCGGCTCTCGAAGGACTCGACCTCATGGAGGTGCGCGACCCGTGTCTTGTTTTGTGCGCGTTCGAAGTCGCCTGGATGGGGCGGCGACACCCGCCAGTCGCGGAGCCTGTCGAGCAAGGCTTTCTCCGCCTGCGTGGGGTCTACTCCTGGGCGCACGGTCATGACCGCCATCAGTGTCGACTCGAGCTCGAGCGGCATCATGCCGACGTAGACATCCTGGGCAATTTCGTGTTCGAGTACGAGGTCGCGGTAGAGCGGGCTCGACTTGCCGCCCGAGGTGGCGACCGAGTAGAGGTTGCCGGCCGGCCAATCGCCGGCGGTGAGGGCGGGTCCGCGCCAGGCCAGATACAGCCGGGGAAGGTTGACGGCGTCGCGGAGTTCGTGCCGAACGGATGGCGCTGACGATGGCTGCGGCCCTTCCGGAGCCTCTAGAGAGGGGGTCGCTGGCGGTTTTGGGCCGGCGGGAAGTTCCTCGAAGTACTTTCTCACGAGTTGCAAGGCAGCGTGCGGCTCGAAGTCGCCCACCAGAGTGAGAACGGCGTTGTCCGGACGGTAGTGGGTAGTGAAAAACTCGTGCACCTCGGCCAGGGTGGTCGCCGCGATGTCGTCCATATAGCCGATCACCGGCCAGCGATACGGATGTCCTTTTGGATACAGCAGCTCATGGAGAATCTCGAAGGCGCGGCCGTAGGGCTGATTGTCGACGCGCTGACGCCGCTCGTTCATGACCACGTCCTTCTGGTTTTGAAGCTTGGCTTCGTCTAGGGCGGGTAAGAGAAACCCCATGCGGTCGGACTCGAGCCAGAGCCCAAGCTCGAGGCACTGCGAGGGCAGCGTCTCGTAGTAGTTGGTGCAGTCGTAACTCGTCGAGCCGTTGGCGACTCCGCCCACCTGCTGAATCAAGGCGAAGTGGTCGTTGGTTCCGACGTTCTGGCTGCCCTGGAAGAGCATGTGTTCGAATAGGTGCGCAAAGCCGGTGTGCCCGGGGCTCTCGTTCTTTGAACCGACGTGGTACCAGATGTTTACACTCACCAACGGCCGCGAGCGGTCGGGCAAGAGCACGACCCGCAGGCCGTTGTCGAGCCTCTCTTGAACGAGACGGCTCGCGAATTCGAGACCGGCTTTCACGCGGCTGCTAGGCTGACCTTCTCACCAGCTTCGTGACGAGACGCCGCAAATGTCTGGAGATACAAGGCTTGCGACGGAGGCCAACGAAGGCGTACTTGAAGTACGCCGAGGCGGCCGGTTGGAGCGTAACGCTGTAGATTCAGGCATTTGCGACGTCGCAGTAGAAGCTCGGTGAGAAGGTCAGGCTATGCAGCGCGGCGGCGCCGGAAGAGATACTCCTGCTTGCCGTGGCGCAGAAGATAGGTCGATTCGACTTCGAAGTCCGGCATGAGCTTGACCAACTCCGGCTCTTTGTGAAGAGGCGCCGGACGCCGGAGCGGGGAACCCGGCGAGTACCGAATCGACCGGACGTCGCAAATCTCAAACCGAGACGGCCGATCGGGGATCTCCTTGCGGATCGAGACCATGCCATACAGAAGAGTCGCGGCGTGGCAGACCGCTTGGAGGCGTGACGCCAGGATGCGAATCTCCCGGTCATCCAGGTAGTCGAGCAAATCCCACAGGAGGATCAAATCGAAGGTCTCGGTGGCTGGGATGTCACGAACCAGCGCGAGCTCCAGCGCCTCGGCGCGATTGGCCGAATCCGTCGAGCCGAAAAGCGAGCTGTTGAGGTCCGCGATAAAGAGCTTGCAGCCCCGCTCTGCGAAGAAGGAGATGTTCGCACCCGACGCCGGCCCGAGATCCAAGACGAACCCGCCATTCGCTCGCACTGGAACGATCGCATGCGCGAGGGCGAGCGACGGATGCTCCCGCGAACTCAGGTCGCCGGCCGAGCCGACGGTACGGGTGGCGGCCTCGAACGTGCTGTCCTTCTCGGCCACCGGCCACCCTAGACGACGCACGCCTACGGCCGATTCCCCGGGGCCGGCGCTGGGACTGAAGCGGCACTCTTCTGAGCGTCGCCCTTGGTGTTGGCGGGAGGATCGGAGCCGATCGGATGGGCCGGCTGCGGTGCCCCTGCAGGATCGGTCACGGTCGCTCGCGCGGAATTCTTTGCTTGCTTTGGCGCCTCCTTCGGCTTTTCTTTGGGCGCTTCTTTGGACGCTTCGGGCGCCTTGGCAGCGGCCGGCTCCATGTCGATCGAGCCCTTGAAGTTCGAGCCTTTCTCGAGCACCACCCTGGGCGAGACGATGTTGCCCTGGACTTTTCCCGAGGCTCGGATGATGACCTCCTGCTCGGCGAACAGGTGACCTTTAACCTCGCCCTCGATGTGAACGGTGCGACCGTAGATGTCCGCCCGGATCCGACCCTCTTTACCGACGGTTACGTTATTCGCCTGGAGTCGGACCTCGCCCTGGAGTTGGCCCTGGATCACCAGATCTTCCTTGCCGGTCAGGTTGCCTTTGATTCGAATACTGGGTCCGATTACGGAGGCCTTTTCGAGAGCTTGCAGACGCGCCGCCGACGTGGGAACGGGCGGTCCCGGCTGCGAGGCTTCTTCGTTCTTTTTCCACACGCTTGATTCCTCCTTGGAGTGAACACCGAAGCTATGCACTGGCAGCCGGAAAGTCAAGAAAACCCTTGATTCGGAGCGGGATTCGAACTGATCGGCGCGTGGCGGGAGGCTTGACTTGCGCTCGACTTACGCCATAGGATGGTGCCCATGCCGAAATTCCTCACCGAGCGACAGAAGCAGATTCTCGACTTCATCCGCGAAACCATTGATCAACGGGGCGTTTCGCCGACCCACCGTGAGATTTGCGGTCGCTTCGGTTACTCCTCGTACGGTACCGTCAACAAGCATCTCAGGCTGCTCGAGGAGAAGGGCTTTCTGCGCCGTCATTGGAATCAAAAGCGGGGCGTCGAGCTGGCGGACACGGAGACCGCGGCCGCCGGGACGTTGGTGCGGCTTCCGTTTCTGGGTCTGATCGCTGCCGGTCAACCGATCGAGGCTGTCGCCGATCACGAGCAGGTCGACGTTCCGCAGCACCTCCTGACCAGCGGCAACGGCGACAACCACTTCGTTCTCAAGGTGCGGGGCGACTCGATGATCGACGAGGGGATTCACGACGGCGATCTGGTCGTCGTCCAGCGCCGGGAGGCGGCGACCGCCGGAGAAATGGTGGTCGCCCTGGTGGGCAGCGACGCCACGCTCAAGCGGTTCTATCCGGAGGGGCGGGAGATTCGCTTGCAGCCGGCGAACCCCGCCATGCAGCCGATCCGGGTTCCCGCCGCCGAGGTCAGAATCCAGGGAATCGTCGTCGGTCTCATGCGTAGATTCTGACTTTGCTACCATGGGGGAGACTTCCCATGCAGCCCTTTGGTCAAAATCCTCCCCCGCCGACGCTGCCGCCGAATCAGAAACAGGCCTCGCCCTCTCAAGGCAGCGCTCAGGCTCATTTGGACCAACTGCTCCGCCTGATGACCGACAAGGGGGCCTCGGATCTTCACCTCCGGCCCAATCGCCCGCCGCTGCTCAGAGTCCACGGCAAGCTCATTCCAGTCGACTCCGAGCCGGTAGCGAGCCGGGTCATCACCGAGATGATAGCGGCGATCTTGACGCCGGTGCAAAAGATCCAGCTAGACAAGAAGATGTCGGTCGATCTGGGATACGGCGTTGCCGGGCTGGCAAGGTTCCGCGGCAATGTGTTCTACCAGCGTGGGACTCTCGCCGCGGTGTTTCGCCGGATTCCGTTCGAAATCGAGGGGCTCGACGACCTCGAGCTCCCGGAGGTCCTTCGCGAGTTGACGCACGTGAAGGAGGGCTTGGTGCTGGTGACCGGGCCGACCGGAAGCGGTAAGTCGACGACCTTGGCCGCGATGCTCAAGTACGTGGTCGAGAGTATGCCGGTGCACGTGATTTCGATCGAGGATCCGGTCGAGTTCCTTTTCTCCGACGACGTCGCGACGGTTACACAGCGCCAGGTCGGGACCGATACGATCAGTTTCTCCGAGGCCTTGAGGAATGCCCTGCGGCAGGATCCGGATGTCATCCTGGTCGGCGAGATGCGCGACCTCGAGACCGTCAGCACGGTTATCACGGCTGCCGAAACCGGCCATCTGGTTCTCTCGACCTTGCACACGAACAGTGCGACCCAATCGGTCGACCGCATTCTGGATACGTTTCCGGCGGAACAGCAGCGGCAGATAAGACTTCAATTGGCTCAGGTGCTCAAGGGTGTGATCTCGATGAAGCTGGTCGCGCGGAAAGACGGAAGTGGCCAGATTGCGGCGCTCGAGATCATGCGGGCGAGCCCGAGAATCTCGAACCTTATCGAGAAAGGCGAGACCGAGCCTCTGATGGAGGAGATCGAGTCGTCGGTGTCGTACTATCGGATGCAGTCGATGAACCAGTCGCTTTTATCGCTAATGGTTCACGGCACGATCTCGTACGAAGAGGCGATGCACCAATCGCCCGACCCGGATGACCTGTCGCTCAAGCTGCGCAATATGTTCCCGAATCTGGAAGAAGGTGGAGAAGACATGAGCCCATCAACCGCGGATTTTTCGCAGATCACCGAGCTGCAGCAGTTTCGAAAACTCTATGAAGAGCAAGAGGAAAAACAGCAGCTTCAGCTGACCGAGAAAGACACGGTCATCGCCGGACTGGAGAGCCGCGTCGAGGAGACGGTAAAGGCCGCCGAGGCGGCGAGAAAACAGGTCGAGGAAATGAGCCAGCAGCAGACGCAGCTGAGCAGTGAATACAAGCGGCTGCGGCAAGAGGCACAGCAGAAAATCGACAAGCTCTCGGAGCGAATCAAGGAACTCAATCAGCGCCTGATGGCGGCTCCGAAGTAGCGTCGAGCTCGGCGTTGTCCTCGATGTTGGCGGCGGAGACCGCCGCTGACCGCCTCTTTTGTACGAAGTCTTCGGCTTGGTCACGTGATCTGACTTGGCCAAGCGCCTGTGCGCGCTGGAGAGCACGAAGCGCCTCGCCCACCACCGGGCCGGGCTCGACTCCCATGAGGCGTGCCGCCACATGGCCGTCGAGCAACGGCGCCGTGCCTTGCACCAGGGAGGGGTTCGCGATCGCCGTTTGCTCGAGGGCCTTGGCGATCGGGGCGGTGTCGGACGGGTCTAGTCTCGACCTCGCGGCGGCGGTGACCGCGACGGCCAGCGGCCAGCTGGATCCATGTCTCGAAAGGAAGAGGCGGCGACTCTCTTGGTCGTGGGGGAGCCGATCCGCCAAAAGCCGCATCGCCCTCTGGAGCGTTTTCCGTGTGGCCAGGCCGCGTCTTTTCACGTTGCCGCCATCGGAGACAGGGGTGCCTGGGGCGTGCGATCTGTCGCCACCGCTCGGCAGGCCGATGAGCAACGAGAGGGCCGCGAGCATTCGATCCGCGGCCTGCCAGGCGATTTCGTTGGTCTCGGCGGTTTCGGCGGCTTCTGAGAGTTCGGCCTGGAGCATGCTGAGGCATCCGTCGAGACGGCTCGCTTGGTCGAGGAGAGCGACCGAGACGACTGGATCGCCGGCCTCCGGCACCAGCACGGCCAGGGCTCCCAACTCGTGCAGAGTTTCGAATGCGAGTCGGGTCGAGGTCACCGAGAGAATCCGCTGCAACTCGTCGCGGGATCGCTCGGATGCGACTCGGTCGAGTCCGCGGACGGCGTTACGCGCGGCGGTGGTCGTGGCGGCTTCGACTGTGAAGCCATCGAGGTTCAGGCGAAAGCGAGCGAGCCGAAGCACGCGCAAGGGGTCTCGCTCGAAACAGTCCAATTTCGTGGCGCGCAGGGTTCTCGTGCCGAGGTCGGAAAGGCCTCCGAACGGATCTAGTAGTCGAGCGCTGTCGAAAGAGCAGGCGATAGAGTTGATGGTCAGGTCGCGGCGTTCGAGATCGGCCTTCAAGGTGCCACCCTCGCGGTCCCAGATGTCGGCCTGAACGGCACCGCCGGCGCCGGCGGTGCCGACAACCACGCGGTAGGATGAGAAGCGATCGCCTCCGAGGGGGATGGAAGTTCCGCCGCTGTCGTCGGCCAGTTGCTTCGCCAGCGACGCGCCCTGCTTGGCGACCGAGAGATCCAGGTCAGCGGTCACGGCGGATAGCACGGCGTCTCGGACAATGCCGCCGACTGCGTGAACCGTCGGGCCACCGGAGCGGTTCGCGAGAAGAGCCGCGAGCGGGTGGCGCAGGATGCGTTCTAGGACGGAGGCTTCGGTCAAGATTCTTGATTCTGACAGTTGCGCTCGGGGATTTGCCGACCTGGCGCGCCGGAGTTAAGATTGAACTCGAAGATGCAGGGCCTAAATAGCTTGAAGAAAGGGCTTTTGGTTTCGCGAGTGCTACGTCGTAGCCGGGAATCAAGCGTGGCGGTCGCTCTTCTCACGCTGTCTCTTGTCGTGGCGGAGCGCGCCTCGGGCTCGACCTACCGCAGAGCGGTCGAAGAAGGTGTGGTCGCCGCCCTGACTCCGGAGCGAGATCTACTTCTCGAGGCGCAGCCCCATCGCGGCGAGGGAATGCTCGGGTTCGCGCTGCGCTTCTGCGGCGAACGTGCTGCAATGGAGCGGATCTCGAAAGCCAATGGCGACACTACCCGCTTGCTCGTCGGTGTCAGCTATCGCATTCCTTTCTCCAGCCTGCGACCCGAGTGGCAACTGCGGGTCGTGCGAGCGCTCTTCGGCCGAGACTACACCGCCGCCAGCGGTTGGTACCACGAGATCGGAGGCCGGTCGACGTACGGCACGGAGAGTCTATGGCACGTGGCCGAGTGGTTCACGGGACGCGGCGACAACTATCGCGCGATCCGCCTCGAGAACGGCCTGCCCGAAGATGAGCTGACGCCGGGGCAGGCGGTCTTGATTCCGGCCAGGTTGCTGCGACCGGCGCTGCGCGCGGCCCTGCCGCCGGATTCGGCGTATTACATCGAGTACGAAGAGGATGAGGAGGGCGAATACGCCGTGTACGGCCTCAAACCCGGAGAGGCTCTCTATTCGAGCGTTGTCGTGCGTTTCACGGGCCGGGTCTTCGCGGACGATGTCAACGCCTTGGCCGGAGTGATTGCCTCTCGAAGCGGGATCGACCGGGTCACCGCGATTCCGATCGGGTACAAAGTGAAGATCCCTTTTGAGCTGCTGGAGCCGGAGTTCTTGCCGGCCAACCATCCTCGCAGGCGCGAGTACGAGGCCGGCCTCGAGGCGAGTTCCAGGTACCGCAATAGCGTAACCGCCAGGAGACTTTCGGGTGTTACGGTAATTCTGGATTCGGGCCACGGAGGTTCGGACGTGGGAGCCTCGGTCGGAGACGTCTGGGAGAGTGTCTACGTCTACGACGTGATGGTTCGGGTCATGGAGCTGCTAGAGGCCGAAACGGCCGCCGTGGTGAAGCCCACAATGCGCGATGGCCCGATCCACCTGGTTGCCGACACCGACGTGCTGCCGGCGTCAAGGCAGCATACGGTTCTGACCTCCCCGCGCTACCTGGTCGAGGACTCCACGGTGGGCCTGCACCTGCGATGGTACCTCGCCAACAGTTTCATGCGACAGGCGAGAAAAATGGCCGGCGACTCCGAGAAGGTCGTTTTCTTGTCGATCCACGCGGACTCGCTGCACCCCTCGCTGCGCGGTGGCATGGCCTACATTCCCGGCGCGCGATACGGCAAAGACTCCTACGGGCGGGAAGGGCTGGTCTACGCTTCGCGCCGCGAGGTGCGTGAAGAGCCCCGCGTGACATTCAGCGGTGAGGATCTCCTCAAGAGCGAAGGTCTTTCGCGAGAGCTGGCCGAGAGCCTGATCCATGCTTTTGACGCTCGTGGTCTCGCGATCCATCCCGACAAGCCGGTGCGCGAGAAAATCGTCCGCGAGCACAGCGAGTGGCTTCCGGCGGTGCTGCGTTACAACGCGGTTCCCTCCAAGGTTCTGCTCGAGATCTGCAATCTGTCGAACTCAAAAGACCTGGAGTTGATTCAAACCCGGGCGTTTCGCCAGAACGTTGCCGAGGCGATCGTGGACGGCATCATCGCCTACTACGGTGCGGCTGGAGGGCCGGAGAGTCTGTGGGTCTCCACCAGCGCTCGGTAGCGGAGCACCGGCAGCCTCGAGCGTCCGGGTCCGGCTCAGAATCGACGATCGAGTCGTCGAGGTAATCTACGCCGCGGCCGCATCTCGCGATTAGTGTCCCTATTTGCCGCCTCGCCAGGGAACGATCGAATCGATGCGCCAGTTGTCGCGCCCCAGCGCGACCTGATCGCCCTTGCGCTTACCCAGCAAGTTGCCGGCGGCTTCGGACTCGTAGGAGAGAATGCCCTGATCGGGATTGCTTTCCCATGGTCCAAGGATGGTGATCTCGCGGGTCGAGCCGTCACCGTCGGCGCTCGAAAGCATGACCGTGACTCCGATGCGCACTTCGGTCGAATCGATTTGATCGAACAGGATTGGTTGTGCTCGGGAGAGCTCCCCGTCGAGGTTGTGAACTCGGGCGGACAGGTACTCGTGTCTTTGGCGGGCCGACTTGTATTCGAAGTTCTCACGTAGATCTCCGAGCGCTCGGGCCTCCTCTATGGCGGCGCGGTTGGCCGGAATCTCGACTTCGAGGAGATTTCTCAGCTCGGCCTTTTTCTCGTCAATCACCGTCATCGTGGCGTAAAGCGAGGTGGAGGCGCTGGTCTTGAAGTCCGGAAAGCGCAGATACAGTGCAGTCAATAGGCGGTCCCGCAGATGTTCTTCGAGCGAGGTCCTCTCGAACAACTCGTGAACGCTCTCGGCTTGGTCGGGTTCGAGCCTCTGGATGAGCCCTTGCGTCACCGCACCGTCTTCGAGGATGCGCTTCATGGCGACCTTGTACTTGGAGAACGCGGGAAGACTCTTCGCCCGTAGCAGCTGCCCGAGCGCGCGCCCGGGATTGCGCTTTCCGAAGTAGGGGGCTCTCCCGAGGCCTTCCAGAAGCCAGAGGAAGGCGGCCGGGCGCTTGGCGGGCTGGCTGAGAATGCGGTCCACGAGTTCCTCGGCCAGGTTGCGCTCGGAGGACCACAACGTCTCGAACAGAAAGTCGAGCACTGGGGCGTCTTGTTCGCGGCCCACGGCGTTGCCGAAGATGCCGGGCCAGTCGGTGCGGAGTGCGGGGAGGCTGCCGAAGCACGTGAGTCTGAGGCTGCGATCGCCGATCGAGTGGATGACCGCGGCTGGGTCCGTCGCGGTTCTCAAAATGTCGTCAATGGTCCTGGGCTGGTTATCGATCGCGAGGTTCGAGCGTTCGAGCGCGGCCAGGATTCGAATCGCCTTGCCAGATTCCTTCTTGCTGTTCTCGGTGACCAGCTGAGCCAGGGTATTGCCGTACTCGATGGCTATTTCGGGGCTGCGTTTGGCTTCTCGGAGGAAGATCTCGAGTTTCTGCTCGAGATCCGCACGTTCGAACTGAACGCGGATTTCCTCTCCCGCCGCGGCAGCGCTGTCGGCCCAGCTGTATTGCTGGCGGGCGCCCTTTCCGGTCGCCACGAGTTGGGGATGATTTCGCGCTTTGGCCCACCAAGGGGCCCAGCTCTTGTCCGCAATCAGACCACTCATAGTCTCCTTGACTTGGCTGGCTGTCAGTTTCGGCTGACTGGTAAGAACTAGTCTCAAAAGCGCGGAGGGATCGGACTTGGCGAGTGAAACGAGTACCTCGGGAGCCTCTAACTTGCGCCTCAGGAAATGGTCGGGCGCGAGAGGCTCCAGTACTTTGCCTGCGGCTCCGAAGCCGACGGTCAGGCCGGGGTGCTTCTCGAAGTCGACTTTGAGTTTCTCGAGCTGAACGTTGACTTCCCCGACTCGACCGACGCCCTTTCCCTCCATGGCGACGATGGTGCCAACGTCGTAGGCGAGGACGCCCCGCAAGCGGTGGACCTTCTGCCAGGTCCGAGGAAGGTCCGCGACGGCTCGCTTGAGCCCCATCTTTTCGGTCAGAGTCTGAACGACGGTGCTCTCCGGGTAGAGTTTCTCCAGAGTGGAAAGGATTTCCTGGTTGAGAACCTCAGCCGAGTAGGAAATCTCACCGGTCGCCTCGAGAACCGACAGCCGATCTTCCCAGTTCTCCTGGCTGGAGAGTTGTTCGTCGAGTAGCTCGAGAAGCTGCTGGGCCACTTCGGCCCCGCTGGTCGCAGCGAGCGCGCGTGCGGTCGAGGTGAAATAGTCCAGGTCGGAGGGAGACGTACTCAGACGGGTCAGCCATTCGTCTTCGACAGCGTCGAAGTTCTGGGCTTCGATGTACTTTCTGGTGTTCTTGGGAAGGCTCATGAGTGTGGGGTCGGGTGGCTCCGGGCAGGGTAGAATAGCGCAATGGAACCGCCTCGTGGCGCCGAACTCGCCGCCCGGCCGCGAGAGTGTGGCGAGCAGGAGATGGTCGAGCTGCTCGAGTCGGAACTCAAGCACTTGGATGGCGAGACCGTTCGCCTGGCTCTTCGCAATCCCCACGCCTCGAAGCGGGTGATCGATCTTATTCTGGGCGAGCGGCGGCTGCTGTTGTCGCACAAGGTCCCCAAAGCGCTGGTTCAGCACCCCAAGACTCGGGAAGCAAGGGCCCTCAACTTGGTGCCTGCTCTGTCCTGGAGCGACTTGGCGGAAGTGGGCGGAAACACCCGTATCCGGCAGCGTGTTCGTCTGGCCGCGGATCGGTACCTCATCGAGCGGCTGCCGAGGCTCGAGATCGGGGAGCGCGTTGCCATCGCGCGCAAGGCGGGACCAGGTGTTATCGCTCCGCTTCTGCAAGACCCTGACCTGCGTGTTGTCGAGGCCCTGCTCGAGAACCCAAGGTTGACCGAAGCGCTTCTGGCGCCCTTCGTACATGGCGATACGGTTCGGCCGGAAATTCTCGGGCGGATCGCGAGTGACCGAAAGTGGGGGAGTCGCTATTCGATTCGGGATGGGATCGCCCGGAATCCGAAGACCCCGTCGGGCACGGCTCTCAAACTACTTGCCTACTTGAAGAAGTCGGACCTGCGCGATGTGCGGGCCGACCGAGGGATTGCGCCGGAGGTGCGCCGTAGAGCGGGACTCCTGCTTGGCATTGATCCTCAGAGCGAGGCGAACTCTATTTGACCTTGCCATTTGACCGTCTTGGCAGCCGTCAATAAAGTGTTGGTTCATTCCGTGCCCGGCGGACCAACCGATTTATTGGAACCAGCAGTGACAGCTCAGAGCACCCGCCAGCCTCCATGGCAGGAAGATCAGGCCCGCGAGACAGCGAGCTTTGGGGCATGGCTGCGTAGCCAGCGAAAAATCCGGGAGGTTCCACTGGGCGAAATCGCGGACGCCACCAAGATCAGCATTCGCTACCTCGAGGCGCTCGAGCAAGACCGGTTCGACGTTTTGCCGGCCTCGGTATTCGCCAAGGGTTTCCTGCGTGAATACGCGCGGTTCGTTGGTCTCGATCCGGACGAGGTCGTCAACTCCTATCTGATCGCGCAGCAGGAGTCCTTGAACGCGGAAGCCGGCGACGAAGCCGAGTCGGCCAAGCCGTTAAGGAGACAGCGCAAGAACAATTGGTTTCTGATCGTGGCTCTGTTGCTGGCGTTGGCACTGATAGCGTTTTTGATCTACTGGGGGGGAAGCCAGAGCCGGCAGGAAGCGATTGCGCCGAGCATTGCCGCGCCGGTTCTGCCGCCGGCGCCGCCCCGGCCGGTCGATGACAATGCTGCGGAGCCCGCCGCCTTGACGGTGACCATGGATTTTACCGCGGATTGCTGGGTCGAGGCCTCGGTGGACGGGCGGCGTCGAATAAGCGAGCTTCACGTCCAGGGGGAATCCATGCGTCTAGAGGCGGATCAGGAAGTTCTCCTCACGCTGGGTAACCCGCAGGGCGTTCGCCTCGAGGTCAACGGCGAACCCTACCCGCTGCCGCCGCTCGATGGGCAGGTAGCACGAGACCTGGTGATCCGTCGCGACGACTTAGTGGACCGCAACGGATGAACACTCAGCGCCTGCGCGGCGCTCGGCTCCGATGTCTTCGTTGGGTCTCGTCGACAGAGCCCCCACTATGCCTGCGTCGACGCGCCTTGACCTCGAAGCCGAGGACTCACGCATCCACTCACCGTTCATCCGTTACGGTCCAAGTGTCCGATTCGGCCTCACTATGACCGGCAGAGAACTCCGGGGACTGGCTCGCGAAGTTCTGGAAGGCGGCGACGAGGCGAAACTGCTCGCCGCCTCCGGCCAGTTGCCGCTTCCGCCGGCGGAGTTGATTCCTCTCCAGGTTCATTTGACCGAATCGGCGCAGGAGGAAATACGCCGCAAGGCCGCCGAGTCCCTTGGTCATCTCCAGCCGAAGATTGCGGCAGCTCTGGTCGAAGACGGCACAACTCCCGAAGTGTTGACCTACTTTGGGCGCCACCTGCGTCATCCGGTGGTGATCGAGGCTGTCTTGCGGCAACGCCTGATCTCTCCCGATCTCATGGCCGAGTTGGCCCTCGTGATCGAGCCCGAGTTGCAGGAGATTCTTCTTCTGCGCCAGGACTTGATCATGGACAATCCCGGGATTCTGGTCGAACTCGAGCACAACTCGCGGGCTACCGCGTACACCAAGCGGAAAATCAATGAGTATCGAGAGTACTTGCTGCCGCGTGACAAACGGCCCCGCACGTCGCGCGCGGAACTCGAGGAGCAGGCCGATGCGGTTACCGACGAAGAACTGATCGAGGCCATCGAGGAAGTCAAAGCTGCGGTCGAGGCGACCGGGGAAAAGGACCAAGCCATCGGCCTCAACGAATCGCAGATCAAAACCCTGCCCATCCCGGTGCGGCTGCGCTTGACGCGGGGGGCCTCGAAGGCGCTGCGCGGGATACTGATCAAGGATCCAAACCCGATGGTTGCGACCTCGGTGCTGTCGAACAATCCGCTCAGCGAGTTGGAGATCGAGCATATTGCAAACAATCGGGCGGTGATTGGCGAGGTTCTCGCCGCGATTGGGAAATCGAGGTCCTGGATGCGCAAGTATTCGATCGCCCATGCCTTGGTCAAGAACCCGCGAACCCCGGTCGGGCTGGCCGCCCGCCTGGTTCCTCGTCTTTCTGTTCGGGATCTGCAGCAGCTCGCCAGGGATCGCAACGTGGCGAATGCCGTTCGAAGCACGGCCAAGCAGTTGTATAGAATCAAGCGGACTTGAGCGCTTTGCCGAGTCGTTGAGAAAGAGGCCAAGGGATGGCGAAAGACTACTATGCGGTTTTGGGAGTGGCTCAGAACTCGACGGAGAAGCAAATCCGGCAACGGTTTCTCGAGTTGGCTCGGGAAAAGCATCCGGACCGCGTTCGGGGCCCGGAGAAGGCCAAGGCTGAGGAGGTGTTCCAGGAGATCACCCAAGCTTTCAACCTGCTAAAGGACCCCGAGCGCAGAAGGTTGCTCGACAGCGAGCTGGCGAGTCCCTCCATGACCCAGCGGGGTTCCTCGGAGGAAGCGGCGCGGGTCTACATATCGAGAGGTCTCGAGTCTCTCCGCACGGGGGACGTATCGGGGGCGCTCGAGAACCTGGAGCAGGCCACTCGCGAGGATCCCGATAGCGGCAAGGCCTGGTACTCTCTCGGCGTGGCGTCTCAGAAGCGGCCCGGTGGTATGGGCCGCGCCCGAGCATCTCTTGTCAAGGCTTGCGAATTGGAGCCGATGAACGCGGTCTACCTCGAAGAGGCCGCCAAGGCTTTTGATCAGAGTAAAATGTATCCCGAGGCCGCGAAGTTCTACAAAGAAGCTCTGGATTGGGGCGGCGAGAAGGAGGAAATCCGAGCCGCCTTCGAGACGGCTTTGGGGCTGGCGAAATCGGTCGGCTGAATTCGAAGCGGCTCGAGAACAGGTGGTGAGTCGTTTGGCCATTCGTGCTTCAGCCGCAGCTCGTTCCGACGTCGGCAAGAGCCGCTCGACCAACGAGGACGATTTTGCGATCCGTGCCGAGCGTGGCTTGTTCTTGGTCGCGGATGGAATGGGTGGACATGGCAACGGCGAGGTGGCTTCCCGGCTGGTGACGCTGTCTGTCTGCGACTTCATTGAAGCCCTGCCAAGGAAATCTCGGCAGGGCTCCCATCCGGTCGAAGACACGCTTCGCAAGGCTCTCGAACAGGCGAATCAGGCGGTTTTTCGAGCGGTCGAGAACCGCGCGGAGCTGGCCGGTATGGGTGCGACCGTAGTCGCCATGATGTACAGGAATGGGAACGCCGTGATTGCCCATGCCGGTGATAGCCGGGCGTATCGGTGGCGCGCCGGCCGGATCGAGCAGCTCACGGAAGATCACACCTGGGTCGGTCAGCAGGTTTCGTCGGGAGACCTCTCGCCTGACGAGGCTCGCACGCACCCGTTTCGAAATGTGGTGACTCGCGCCTTGGGTGGCGAAACGATACTGATAGTCGATGTGGCGGTTCACGTCGTTCGGACCGGCGACCTGTTTCTGCTTTGTACGGATGGTCTGACCGCCGTCCTCGAGGACGATGTCATCGAACGTTCCCAGCACCGTGGACGGCGTCGCCACCTGGGTCATGGTGCGATGGTAGGAACGGCGCCAAGCGTCGTATTGAGCCGGATGGCATGCCTGGCACGTGACGGAGGTCGTAAACCCTTGCCCGGTCACCTGTTCGGGAAGGTGCTCCCTCAGATCCTCGTCTACGTCCGGGCGCCGGAGAACCCCCGCGCCGACCGTGATCACCGCACAGACGATGAAGATGATCCGGTAGGGGTGATCCACTAGGGGCGATCCACGGAAGGCGACTTCAGACGGTTGACCATGGTCAAGATGAGTTCATCGAGGCCACAGCGTCAAGCGATCTACTCCGCCCTGAAAAGGGCGACCGGATCCGTTCGCGAGGCCCGAAGGGCGGGAAGCAGGCTGGCTAGCACCGCGCTGGCCAGGACCAGACCGATGACCACGACATAGGTCGTAGGGTCGGTAGCGCTCACTCCGAAGACCAGCCCCTGCAGAAGGCGTGAAGTGGCGAGGGCCGCGCCCGCGCCTACGGCAGTTCCCGCGCCCGCGCCGACCGCGGTGCCCGCCGCGTTGATCCAGCGCGGAGGCAGGATGATCCTGGGTACCTGGCAGGATGTCCAGGGCCTGGACCCCGCCGGGGGAGGATTGAGGAACAACAA
>JADFQD010000016.1 GCA_022561975.1 Acidobacteriota bacterium | reverse complement strand
TGCGTCGCGTCGCCTTGCAGCGCACCCGAAAGCGCTCCCAACGCGACCCGCAGGACTTCTACCACGGGCTGCTAGGCTGAGCGCCACAGATTCGGCTCCGTCTCGACCGTTCGGGCCAGCCGCAGCAAGACCGAGGTTTTCTAGGCCGGCGATTCGGCCAAAATCGCGTCGAGCATCGCTTCGACGGCGTTCGCCAATGGCACGAGCTGCTTCTCACCGTCTCTTCGAAGCGAAACCTCGACCTCGCCGTTGGCGAGCGACTTCGAGCCGACCACGAGGCGAATCGGAATGCCGATCAGGTCGGCATCGTTGAACTTGACACCGGGCCGCTCCTGGCGATCGTCGAAAAGCACGTCCACACGCTTCTCGACCAACTCCTCGTAGATCTTGCCGGCGGCCTGGACGACCTCTTGGTCATTCATGTTGAGCGGCACGACCAGAGCCTCGAATGGCGCCAGGGGAAGAGGCCAGATGATGCCCTTGTCATCGTGGTTCTGCTCGATCGCCGCGGCCACGGTGCGTCCGATCCCGAGGCCGTAGCAACCCATGAGCATTGGATGGCTCTGGCCCCGATCGTCCAAGTAGTTGCAGCCCATGGGTTCGGAGTACTTCGTGCCTAGCTTGAAGATGTGTCCGACCTCGATGCCGTGCGAGATCACGAGATTCTGATCGCAGTTGGGACACCGATCGCCGTCAGCTACCAGCATGAGATCGTGAAACTCGTCGAGGTGAACGTCCTTGCCGAAGTTGGCACCGACCCAATGAGCGTCAGCTCGGTTGGCGCCGCAAGTGAAATTGGTGACCCCCTCGACCGACCGGTCGGCAACGATACGAACCCCTTCCAAGCCAATCGGACCGGCGAAACCCACCGGAGCGCCGCTGACCGCTTCGACCAGAGCTTCATCGGCCAGCTCCAACTCCTGCACGTCCAGCAGATTCTTGAGCTTGATCGCGTTGACCTCCCGGTCACCACGTACCAGGACTGCGACCGGCCCTGCCTCGGTGCGATAGATGATCGTCTTGACAATGCGTTGTGGCGCCACTCCAAGGAAGGCGGCGACCTCCTCGACCGTGGTCTTGCCAGGCGTTTCCTCCAGTCGAACACCCTCGGCAAGGTCATCGGCGGCGGAGTCTTCCGCCGGCGATTTCGCCAGACCCGAGGTTCCAGCCTTCTCCTGATTGGCAGCGTAATCACACCCGGCGCAGCGCAGAACCAGACTCTCCCCCGTATCGGCGACGACCATGAACTCGTGTGACGCCGATCCACCGATGGCTCCCGAGTCCGCCTCGACCTTGATGAAGTCGAGCCCACACGCCCTGAAGATCCGTTCGTAGGCCTTGCCCAGGGCGGCATAGGCTTCTTCGAGACTCTCTGGGGTAGCGTGAAAGGAATAGGCGTCCTTCATCAGGAACTCCCGGCCGCGCATCAACCCGAAGCGCGGACGGACCTCATCGCGGAATTTGACCTGGATCTGATAGAGATTCACCGGCAACTGGCGATAGCTGGTCACGTCCTTGCGCACGATCTCGGTAATGACCTCTTCGTGGGTGGGTCCGAAACAGAACTCCCGCCCGTGGCGATCTTCCATTCGCAGCAGCTCCTTGCCGTACTGCTCCCAGCGACCGGACTCCTGCCAAAGCTCAGCCGGCTGAATCGCGGGCATCGTCAGCTCGACACACCCGGCGACATCCAGCTCGCGACGTACTATGGCCATCAGTTTGGAGAGGCTTCTCCAGCCGAGAGGAAGATAGCTGTAGATCCCAGCGGCGACCCTCCGAATCATCCCGGCGCGCACCATCAGCTGATGGCTCGTCACCTCAGCGTCTTTCGGGACCTCACGAGTCGTAAACAGATAGAACCGGCTCCAGCGCATAGCGGTCTCGTAGGGTAGCCCCAGTGGCGCTAGTGACGCTAGTGGCGCTCTTTCTCTTGGACTCGCTCGAACACACGATTGGTGTCCTTCATGCACTCCATCATCTTCTGCTGAACCGACATCCCCGGTCCTTCGACCTCCCGAGCGCGAGCAAGAACCCGTTTCGCCTCGGCGTCCTCACCCGAGGCCAGCAGCGCCATGCCCAGATGGGTCAAGGTTGGCGCCGACGCGTGCAAATCGCTCGAGCGCCTCAAGAAGTCCACGGCCTGCTCGAACTCGTCGCGCTTGTAGTGAACCCAACCGAGCGCGGCCAGCGGAAACTGGCGCAGCTCCTCGGGCGACGAGTCGAGCGAACGGCGAGCGAGGTCCAGCGCTTGATCGAGGTCCTCTTCCATCTCGGCCAGAGAGAACGCCATCTCATAGTAGGCAATGGCGCGGGAAAAGCTCGACGAGCCCTCTTCGAGCAGACGCGTGCCGACCCGGAAACCCTCGCGAAAACGACCCTCGGAGCGCAGCGCCTCGATCAAGGTCGCGCATGCCGTGGCCTTGAGCATTTCGTTGGGTTCGAGCTCGAGCAGGCGCCGCGTTGCAACCTCGCTGTCTTTGGAGCGCTTGTGTTCGAGACAAACCAGCGCAAAGTTGATCAACAGCGTCGGATTGTCGGGCTCGATCTCGAGCGCGTTGCGATAGCAGGAAAGCACTCGTTCGGGCCTCGATCGGGTCTTCGCCTGCGCGGCCCTTTCGAGCCATTTCCGAGCCTCTGCGGAAATCTCCGGAAGCGGCGACTCCCGGTGCCCGGAGAGATACCGGATCAGATCCTCATAGCGAAGCTTCTTGGGGTTGAGACGCTGAGCGCGGCGAAAGGAATCCAGCGCCTTGTGGTTCCATCCCCGGTCCAAGTAAGCCAGCCCCAAGAGATGATGAGCTTCCTCGTGCGCCGGGTCCCTTCTGACTGTCTCTTCCAGGGAACGGGCCGCTCGGGTCAGCTTTCCCATCTCGTAGTGGCAGCTGCCTAGAAGAAACAGAGCCTCCGGCACTGGGTCGAGAGCCACTGCGCGCTCCAGAAGGGTCGTCGCACCGGTCAGGTTGCCACGCGCGGCGAACACGGCTCCCAGGCTAAACGTCGGCAGGAATGAGTCCGGATTGAGCGCCAGCGCCCGCTGAAGCAGCGCCTCGGCACTCTCGGCATCGCCTCGCTCATGATAAATAACGCCGGTGTAGACCAGGCCTTCATAGTGATCCGGTGCGACGGCCAGGACCTGCTTGAAATAGACCAGGGCGCGCTCGGTGTCGCCGTCGTTGAAGTAGGTCTCACCGATGAAATACCCGAGTTCGTAGTTCTGCTTGTCGAGACGATAGGCAGCCTCCAAGGCCTTGAGGGCCCGGTCCACGTCGAAACCGAAGAGAGCGTACTCCGCGTCATCCAGGAGTTCGACAAAGAGCTTGCGCCGCTTGCCGCTAAACAGCGCCGCCATGCGGCTCTTGACCTCCACAAAGCGCTCACGCTTCTCGAGCGCGAGCAGCTGATAATCCATCCGAGTTTGCCAGAGGTCGTTCCACTCGTCGGAGTCGACGATCCGCTTCTTTTCCAAGAGTTCGCGCAGCGCGGAAACGCCGGTTTGGTTCACGACAATGCTTCGCTCCTGCTTGGTTAGAGCCACCATCAACTCACGAATCGTCTCTGCCGATCGTTTGACCGCCTCCTCCAGAATCGAGATCCGTTCGAGCAGGTGCTCGTCGAACGAAAAACTGTCGTCGGGGGACGGCTCCTCGAAATCCGAGGAGACCCCGGCGCCCTGCCCGGAGAGCACCAGCAGCTTCTGGTGACAGCGGGCGCAGTACTCCTCTTCTTCGCGATTCAGCGCGCCACAGGCCTGACAGAACATCAGCTATCGATCAATTTTTCAGATAGAGGAACGCGGCAAGAGACCGTGTCCTGCCCGGGTTTTCCCCGGAATCAGCCGGTCCGAAGCATCGAGCCGAGATTACGGCAACGTCCGAGGGCGGTCAAGCCGAGTCCGACATGGCCGAATCGAACCACGGCTCGCGCCGTCCGAACTTGGTTCCGATCGCGCAGCCTACGCCGAGAAGAGTGACCACGGTCCACACCCAGGTGCCGATCCAAGGTAGAAGCTTGATAGCGCCCAGCGTCAAGAGCCCGAGCACCGCCACATTGAGAGGACTCCAGCGGCCCCGCAGCCGCCTGGCAATCCACGCTCCCGCCGCGTGGAACACCGCGACGCTTCCCCACAGCTTGAACAACAGCATCAACACGACCACCAGAAACAGAATTGGGATCGCCATGACCGATGAGGCCATGGCGCTAAAGAAGAGCGCAGTCAGAAACATGCTCAAGACCGCGCCCAAACCGATGAGGAACATTCGCAAAGGCTCCGCCTCAACCGCCGAGGAGGCGCTCAGAACTTCGCGTCCGGTCGAAGCCATGATCAACACCGCCCATAAAAGCCAGGCGGACAACAGGGCCAGCTTGGCTCCCAGAATCACTCGCGAGAGGGCTGACAAACCGAGGCTCGGTCCTTCGAGTAGCACCAGCCAAGCGCCACCCGCGGACGGGTAGGACACTGAACGTCCACCAATGATCGAGCCCGACTCAGCGATCAGCCGGCCACCGAGAACAAAGATATCGCCATCGACACGCGCCCCATCCGCAACCGTAACGCTGCCTCCAAGCACAATGACATCACCACGGACGACACCGTTGACGCGAACCGAGCCATTGATCGCAGCGACATCCTCGAGCGCGGTACCGTCAATCCGGAGGTCGCGTCCTACGGCAACCAACTGCCGGCGAGCCAGGCTCCCGGCCTCTACGACCAGGGCCGACTCCTGTGCCGAGAGCAATCCCGCCTGCAGGAGCAACGCCAGTACACCAACAACCGTCAGTTTGTTCATCCGCTCGAGTTTAACCTGCATTTCTCACCGGCCAGCTCGAAACCGAGCCGCCACCGAGGCGCGACACGCCGCTACTTGAATCGACCGCGGGGGTGCGATTGCCTGCTGGTGACCAATGCCTCGCGGCGCCACAAACGCCAGAGATATCGAAGAAAAAGGCAGTCGATACCCAGCACGAAAACGCCAAAAGCTACGATGCCCATCGTCGAGCGCGACAGGATCTCGCCGAGCGCCAATCCGACGCCCGACCACGAAGCTGCCAGCAGACCGGCTCCGGCGAGCGCGGCGGAACGAAAGAGTTCCGCCATCGCCGCCAGGGTCCCGATCCACGGCAGTGCTTCTCCCAACGATTCGCTCTGGAAGGTGAGAGCGTAGGCCGCTCCGAACAAGCCAAGGAAAGCGATCGCCGCAACTCGCCAACTGGAGGGCCGACGCATTTCCCAGGCCGCCGGCGGCAGGTTCTCGACCACTCGACGGGCAAAATCGGGGTGTGCATCGATCTTGATCTCGTCGAGCACGGAATTCAAAAAGAGCATCTCGCGTCGAATTGCCCGGCACTCCAAACAGCTCGAAGCGTGCTCGTTCAGCTCTCGCGTTTCTCGCTGCGAGAGTTCTCCATCGATCTCGAGGTAGACGAGTTCGAGGTAGTCGGCGTGTCTCTTGGGTTGACGCTTAGGCATCGCTGGAGTGAACCAGGCCTCTCTTCTAGTCCGCCATGAAGTCCGCCAGGCTTTCCTTGAGAATCTGCCGGGCTCTAAACAGCTTGTTCTTGACAGTTCCGAGAGGCAACTTCTTGACCTCCGCGATCTCTGCGTAGGACAACTCGCCGTAGTGTCGCATGACGATCAACTCCCGGTACTCCCATGGTAAAGATCTGATGGCTTCCGAGATCGCGTCTCCGCGCTCCCGGTTACGCAATTCGCCGTAGGGCCCCCGCTCAGGGGTCGGGAACTCCCAAGCCGAGTCGGAGTCCTGGTCTCTCGAGGGTCGGTCGAGTGAGACCAGCTTGAGCCGGCGCTTGCGCAATCGGTCGATCGCAGCGTTCTGTCCGACCCGGAAGAGCCAAGTCGAAAACTTGTACTGCGGATCATAGCGGTCGAGAGCTTGGAAAGTCTTGAAAAAGACCTCCTGGGCCAGATCGTGCGCCTCGGCCTGATCATAGAGAAGCCGGTACAGAAAGTTGACCAACCTGCCCTGGTAACGCTTGACGATCTCACCGAATAACTCCTTGTCGCCTCTCAAGACCGCCGCAACGACTTCGGCATCCGAAGTTTGCTGCGACTCCTGTGTCATTAGAGTTACGGAGCCTCCTGGAAAAAGTTGCAGATTATGGAACTCGGGCTGCAGGCCGCTGCTAGCGGCGATTGAGCCTTCTGCCGGCCAAGAACATCAGACTGCCAATGGCCAAAAGTCCGACCTCGGTACGCAACGCATCGTAAAAAAGCCCGACCAGAAGAGCTGAGCCGACAATCACCAAAGCCAGAAACTGGAGCAGCCAGCCGAAGGTTCGCATTTAGTCCTGTGTCTCAGACTCGGTTTTTCCATAAGTGCAATTCAGTCGGCGTCGGCGGCAAGGCGCGCCCGCGCAGGCGCCGGCTCCGGTCATGGCGTGGCGGCCGACGCTGGCCCGGCACCAAGGCCGGCACCAAGGTCGGCGCCGAGGTCGTCACGACCCGAGAGCCAGCCTGATGTCTCTCCTGCGAGCAGAGCGACGAGATCTCTCTCGATACCGCCCGGGGCGCTTTCTATGATGCGTCCCGACTCGAGCCCGTTCTTAGAGACAATGAGTGTCGGCACGTAGAGCAGCTCTACGCCTTCGAGTAGATCGCCGGGCTCGGTCTTGGTGCGATCGACACCAACGTATCGGATCGGGAACCCGAAGTCGCCGCCGGCCATCTCCACTGCCCGCCAGAGCCGGGTCAGCTCGCGCCGGCTGTCCGAGCACCAGGTCCCGAAAAAGACAACGACCTCCATGTTGGGTGCCGGGTCGGCCAGGCGCTGGGCCTGGGCCGGGTCGGGCTGCGCCCGCACCAGGTCGTCGACCCACGCTGGATTCTCCGCCAAAATCTCGGCCTGAGTCGTAGACCCGAGAATTGGCGGCTTCTCCCAGCTGGCCATCTCGGCATCCGACCCGCCCACCTTAACGCCGGAGACACAGGCGCCAAGCAAAAGCCACGCGCCCAAAACGCCGCCCAATGTTCCACCCAATGCACCGCCCGAAGCGCCGCCCAAAGCACCGGTACTAGCGACCGTGGGAACACTCAGAGGAGATGCTGCCTCGTTGTTGTTCACCAAACGAGCTTACCTTAGGACCCCTAGCCTGCATTCTTCATGAGGCCGCGAGCAGATTGTGGAAAGCGCTCGTCAGATCAGGCCGCACGCAGTGAGGAGCGAGGAAGCCATACTCACAGTATGTCGAGGAGCGAAGAGCGAGTACGGCCTGAGGTGGCAGGCGATCTCCACAAGATGCCGTGGCCCTGATGAATAATGCAGGCTAGCTCCAGGCGCTAGAATGCAGGAATGAAGCGGCAGCCGAGCTCCGGCCTCGCCGAGAAGAGGCGAATTCTTCAGCTCGAGACTCTGAACGATCTCGCGGTGGCTCTCCATGCTCACCGGCCGGAGCAGGAGCTGGTGGACGAGGTGCTCGAGCGCGTTTGCGCGGTGCTCGATCCGGCCGCGGCTGTCGTCGTCACACGGGACGCCTATGGCGATCCCCGGGCAATCTCCGGCGTTGGGTGGACCGGAGGCCCTCCCGACGCCGGTTCTCTGTTTTCCGAGCCCGTCTGGAACGAGATCCTGGCCAGCGGCCAGACCATCGCTCTGAGCGCGGGCGAGTTCGTCGGGCGCCCCTTCGAGGCCATGGTCGCGACTCCGATTGTCTATCGCGGGGTGTTTCTCGGCTATCTCGCGCTGCTGGACAAGGAAACCCGAGGTGGACCCGGTGAGGACGTCGCCGGCTCGGGCTTCCCGGCCGGGGATCGGCGCTTTCTCGAGGCGGTCTCGGCGCTAGCGGGTGTTGCTCTCGACGGGGCTCGTCAGTTCGAGAGCCTGCGGGTCCAGAAAGACCGCCTCGAGGAAGAGAACCGAGTGCTCAAGGAGTTGTTCACCGCCGACCTGGAGGATCGTCGAATTATCGCCAAAGCTCCCGCCATGCGCCGAGCCTTGGAGATGGCCGAGCGGGTCGCTCCTCGCGGCGTCAGTGTGGTCATTCGGGGTGAGAGCGGAACCGGAAAAGAGCTGGTCGCCAAGTTGCTCCACCTGCGCTCGGGGCGATCCGGCCCGATGGTTGTGGTCGACTGCGCAGCGGTCCCCGAAACCTTGCTCGAGAGCGAGCTGTTCGGTATCGAAGAGGGGGTTGCAACCGGCGTCAGCGCTCGGCTCGGGAAGTTCGAGCTGGCACATGAGGGGACGCTATTCCTGGACGAGATCGGCGACATTCGCCCGGAAGTCCAGGTCAAGCTCCTGCGGGCTCTGCAGGAGCGCGAAGTCGTCCGAATTGGCGCGCGCGCTCCGATCCCCACCGACGTCCGTTTGGTCGCTGCGACCCATCGAGACCTGGAGCAATTGGTCCGCGACGGCACCTTCCGAGAGGATCTCTACTACCGCCTCAAGGGTGTCGAGATCCACCTCCCGCCGTTGCGGGAACGCCGGGAAGACATTCCGCACCTGGTGCGCCACGTCGTCGAGAACTTTTGCCGGCGTGAGGGTATTCCGGTGCTTCGAGTGCACCCAGACGCGCTGGCGTTACTGCTGGCTTACGACTTCCCGGGTAACGTTCGTGAGCTGCAGAACATGATGGAGGCTGCGGTCTCGCTCGCCGACGAAGAAGTCGGCGCCGAGGTAGTCCGTCCGCTTCTAGGCGGAACAGCTGGCTCGGGCCCTCAGGCCCTCGAACTCGGGGCCGTCGAGCGCCAGCACATCGGCAAGGTGCTGAAGCTCACGGGGGGCAATAAGTCGAGCGCCGCCAGGATTCTGGGAATCGATCGCCGGACCTTGCAACGGAAGGGATTTTAGGCGCGTCAAAATGCCGCGTATGCGACAGTATTGCGTAATGGGGTTTTTAAACGTCAGAATGGGGCTTTATCAACCGGGGCTCCGGGTGAATCGTGGGGAGTATGCGGCGTAATGCCGCGCATCAGTTCAGAGTTCTCCGAGCGCTACCAGTCGAGTCAACCTCCTAAGTGTTGATTCTGAGCGTCTTAGGGAAGGCACGCGACCAATCTGACGGTCTTGGCAGGGCCGTTGCTGTAGTGTGTCGCGTTCCAAGGAGGTTCGTATGCTCGAAGCGTTTCGCAAAGCCGTGCCGGCTGTCTCGCCATTTTCGACAGACGCGGCGATTTCGTTTGGAATCTTGGTCACCTTCGTGTGGCTCATGGCCAACGATTTTGTCCAGCCCTTCGGCATCTACCTGCTCGAACTCTATTTGGCGTTCTAGCCCGGTCCTGAGACATCGGGTAGAGTCGTGCGCTTGAGGTTCGTCTAGGGATGGCTAACCACGCCCTGCTGAGGGAGGTCACACTGACGCTGCCGATGGTGGCGGACATGGAAATAACCGCCAGCAAGACGGCGACCGCGATGGCCGAGCACATGGGCCTGGGCGCGGACCAGACCGACGAGGTTCGAATGGCTGTGGTGGAAGCTTGTATCAATTCGTTCGAGCACAGTCACGCCGAGGACAGCCGCGTGTATCTGACCTTCGCCATCACCGGCGACGAGCAGCACGAGAAACTGGAGATCACCGTCCGCGACAACGGTAGAGGTTTCAAGACCTCCGAGGTCGAGGAGCCCAAGATCGAGGAAAAGCTCAAAGCCGAGCGCAAGCGAGGCTGGGGCCTGAAGATTATTCGCGGACTGATGGACGAAGTCGATATCGAGTCCGATGCCGAAGGTACTACTATCACCATGGTGAAGTACCGCCGGGCCGGGAGAGGAAAATGACAGAAACTTTGAAAGTGACCCTCAAGAAACGCGGCGGACTCTCGGTGATTTACACGGAGGGCTACATCAACAATCAGGGCGGCGAGGAGATTGCCAAGGTCGCTTACCGGGTCCTCGACGGGGGCGAGAAGAAGCTCCTTCTCAACCTCGAGGGCACGAAAATCGTGAACTCGATCGGAATCTCGATCCTCATCGAGATCATCGAGCGGATCCTCGAGATCGAGGGCAAGCTCGGTTTCTGCTGCTTGACCAAGACCATCGCAAAGACGTTTCACATTATGGGACTCGCTCAGTACGCCGACATCTATGACGACGAAGCCAGCGGCGTTGCGGGCATGACGGGCTAAGCCTGGCCTTCGCACCAGCCTTCTACTGTGACGCCGCAAATGCCTGAATCTACTGCGTTACGCTCCCGTCGGCTTCCTCGGCGTACTTCGAGTACGCCTGCGGCAGCCCCGGTCGCAAGCCTTGTATCTCCAGACATTTGCTGCGTCTCGCAACGAAACCTGGTGAGAAGGTCAGGCTAGGCAATGCCGCGCTCGGTTTCGACGGCCTCGTGCGCCAACGCCTGGGCCGATCTGGTCGACACCGTTCGGGGCAAGACGGCCGCGCGAGCGGTCCTCAGAGACCTCCTCGGGATCCTGGCCAGCGAGCTGGAAGCGCCCGTGGCCAAGTTGCTTCTGAAGGAAAACGGCGGTCCGTTTCCCCAGTTGATCGTGCGCTCGGGGACCGGCGCTTCCGGCGAGGGAGAGACCTTGACGGTTCCGGTCCGAGGGGGGGTGGTCAGTTTCGAGGGCGTCCCGGCCGGCGCGTCTACCAGGCTCGACGAACCGCGTTTGACGGCGCTCGGTATCGCGGTCAGAGCCTTCAGGCAGTCCGAGGACGTCAAGCGTCGCCAGTTCGAAGTCAACTACCGCGGTGTCGAGCGCGAGGCGCTCTACGACGTCGGGCTCGCGATTGCCGCGACGCTTAATTTGGAAGAGCTTTCGGAGGAGATTCTGCTGCGTGCCGTTTCCCTGCTCGACGCTCGCCGCGGAGCCTTCTTTCGAAGGCGCGGTGAAGAGTTCGAGCTCGCGCAAACCTTCGGCGGCGAAGCCGCGGCCAAGGTGTCTACCCGGGAACTCGAGGGTCTGCTGGCCGATCGGCCGTCGGCGAAGGTCGATGTTCTGCCGGGAAGCGAGTACCTTCTAGCCGTGCCGATCGGTGTTGAGAGCAAGCTCAATGGCCTGCTCGTGGTCGGCGACAAGGAGAGCCGGGAGGGCGTTGGGCCGTTCAGAGCCCCCGATCGGCGCACGCTCGAGCTTTTTGCCAACCAGGCCGCCATCGCTCTCGAGAACGCGTACCTGCATCGCCAGGCCCTGGAGAAGGAACGCCTGGAGCGAGAGAGCGAGTTGGCCGCGGACATTCAGAAGCGGCTTTTGCCGGAGACGACTCCCGAGATTCACGGCTTCGAGCTGACCGGATGGAGCCGGTCGGCGCGGATCGTGGGAGGTGACTACTTCAACTATATTCGGCTCGAGGACGGGGGCTATTTCCTGGTGCTCGCCGACGTTACCGGCAAGGGCATGCCGGCTGCGCTCCTGGTTTCGAGTCTGGATTCGGCGTTGCACCTGCTGTTGAATCAGGGTCTGCGCGGCGAGAGGCTGCTATCGGCTCTCAATACGCACATTTTTGCCTCCTCGGCTTCGAATACCTTCATCACGCTCGCCGCCGTCGAACTCGATGTCAAGAACGGTTGTTGCCGCTACTTGAGCGCCGGGCACAATCCGTCGCTTTGGCTGCGCGCCGGAGAGCCGACTCGAAAGCTGGGAGCCTCGGGCCTACCGATTGGATTGTTCGAAGGCGCGACCTACAGCTTCGAGGAACTAGAGCTCGAGAGCGGCGACCTTTTGTGCCTCTACAGCGACGGCATCACCGAGTGCCTGTCAGCGGATGATGAGGAATTCGGTATCGAGCGACTGGCCGATGCGCTAGCGGAGCGCCAAGATCGCCCCCTTTCGGAGACCGCGGATTCTATTCGCAGGCAGATGACCGAGTTCGCGGCCGTGGGCGCCCGTGGCGACGACCAGACCGTGGTGCTGCTTCGACGGGCCTAGCAGCCTTTCCCCTACCCCTCCCTTCGCAGCTCCTCGAGTCGCTTGCGAAACGCCCGGCCGTCGACGATCGCGACCACGAGCTGCGCCTGGCAGACTCGGCGGTCTCCGACCCGGACGTCACCCTCTAGGCGTGCCACGCGGCGACTCGAAGTAACCAAGCGCACGCGGTAGGTCAAAGTCTCCGCCGGCTGCGCAGGAGAGGGGAATCTGGCACGCTCGATTTCCAGCCCTAGGACGTGCTTTTCCTCCCCGGCCGGGAGGCCATAACGCACGATCAGACTGCCCGCCTGTGCGAGCCCCTCGCCGATCAGCACACCCGGCATGACCGGAAGATCGACGAAGTGCGCCCGAAGATACGAGGATTGCGCGGGGATCAGGAAACTGGCCTCGATTTCCTCGGAGGTCAGTCGCGCGACCCGATCGACAAACAGGAAGTCGTCGCCGTAGGGCAGAATCTCTCGTATCGCGGCACGGTCGAGGCTCCCGTCGCCCTGTCGCAGAGCATCGATCCGGGATCTATCGTCAGCCATCGAATCGCCTGAGCACGAGAGACGCGTTGGTTCCACCGAATCCGAAGTTGTTGGAAACCACGGTATCGAGAGTGGCGTCCCGCGTCTCGGTGACCAAGGGTAGCCCCTCGACCGCGGGATCGGGGGTTTCGACGTTGATCGACGGAGCGATGAACCCGTGCTCGATCATCGCGAGACAGTAGATCAATTCGAGCCCGCCGGCGGCTCCCAGTCCGTGGCCGGTCATCGACTTGGTCGAAGAGAACGGTGGCGGTTTCGGGCCGAATACCTGCTCGAGAGCCCGGGCTTCGGCGGCGTCGCCATAGGCCGTCGAGGTCGCGTGGCAATTGACGTAATCGACCGTACTCGGGTCGAGGGCGCTGCGGCTCAGTGCGAGTTGGATGCACGCGGCTGCCTGTTCGCCGGTGGGCTCCGGCAGCACCAGGTCGTGGCCGTCCGAGGTCGCCGCGTAGCCCGCGAGCTCGCCCCGGATGTTGGCGCCGCGGCTTCGCGCCGCTTCGAGTTCCTCGAGGATCACGATGCCGGCTCCACCGCTGATGACGAAGCCGTCGCGCTGGGTGTCGAAGGGCCGAGAGGCTTGCGTCGGCCGGTCGTTGAAGCGCGTGGAGAGCGCCAATCGCAAAGACTGGAACGAGGCGGTAATGACCTCGCTCAAGTCTTCGCCGCCGCCCGCGATCGCGCGGTCCACCACTCCGGAGCGGATCAGATCCCCGGCGTGTCCGATGTTGTGAGCTGAGGTGGCGCAGGCGGAGCTGATGGAATAGCTGGGTCCTCGGACCCGAAAGAGGTTGGCAACGGTCGCACTGGTCGAACTCGACATGCCGCGAAGCAGCGTGTAGGGATCCATGCGCCGAATTCGGCCGGAGAAGTAAAGCTCGGCGGCCTTGCGAATGGCGTCGACACTGCCCACGGCGCTGCCGATGATGCAGGCGCAGCGTGAATTCTGAAGCTCGCGGTCGCCGAGTCCGGCATCGGCCACCGCATCCTGTGCCGCCAGAGCGCAGAAAAGGGCGCCATCAGACATTCCGGGCAGGATCTTCTTCGGCAGCCTGGCCGCCTGTCTCTTGCCCTCGATATCGACCAGAGCTCCGGCAACCAGGCTCTTGAGGCCATGCTCGCGCCACTCGGGCATCGCCCGCACACCGCTGCGGCCCTGGCGAAGCGAAGCGGCCACGCTCGCATAGTCGTTGCCCAGAGGCGAGATCATCCCGACTCCGGTGACCACGACGCGCCGCTTCACTGCTGCTTGGCTTCCAGCAGCCCGATGACGTCGCCGACCGTCCGGAGCTGCTCGAACTCGTCGTCCTCGACGGTTATTTCGAAGTCTTCCTCGAGGTCCATGATCAGGGTGAGTGCTTGGAGCGAGCCGATCTCCAAATCGTCGCGCAGCGAAGTCGCCGGGCTCACATCGCCGGGCTCGACTTCGAGATCGGACGCCTCGATAAGACGTTGAATGACTCTCTCGCTGATCGATGCTGTCTCTGCCATGGGTCTCTCTGGCCTGCGGCTGAAAAATGAACTATCCCGGCTATCGCCTATTACCGGCTACTACCGCCAACTATCGAATAATAGCCGCCTCGATGGCTAAGCCCGGTCCGAAGCCAAGAGCCACGATCGGGCGCGTCGCTCCTGCACGGCGCAAGGTCTCGAAAAGGAACAAGATTGTGGGCGAGGACATGTTGCCGTAGTGCTCGAGGATCTTGTACGACGGCGCGAGGGTATCGGGATCGAGGCCGGCCGCACTCCCGACCGCGGCGAGGATGCGTGGACCGCCCGGGTGAATCGCCCAGGAGCCCACACTCGCGATCGAAAGACTGTTGCGGGCCAGCCAGGCTTCCAGCCATGGCCGGAGGTGTTCGCGGATCAGGTCCGGCACGCGCGCCGACAGCGTCATCGCGAATCCGTGGTCGCGCACGCGCCAGGTCATGGCCTCTTCACTGTCGGCGATGATCTGGGATCCGCTGGCCACCACCTGCCAGGTGTCGGCCTGGCAGCCGGCGGCTCCGGTTCCCACCAAGGCGGCCGCGCCGTCCGAGAAGATGGCGTTGGCGACGATCTGCTCGGGATCCCAGCCGTAGTGAGCGTGGAGGGTGCACAGCTCGACGGCGCACAGCAGCACACGGGCTTCCGGGTCGGCCTCGACGAAAGACCGAGCCACTCGCAGTCCGTTGAGGGCACCATGGCAACCCATGAAGCCGATGTGTGAGCGCGCGACGTCGGACGCGAGACCGAGCTGCTTGATCAGCGCGATATCGACACCCGGCGCGCTGAAGCCGCTACAGGAGACCGTGACCACATGGGTGAGGGAGCCCGGCTCGATGGCGGCCTCGTCGAGGGCCGAGCGAGAGGCTTCGATCGCCAGAGGCGCCGCGTGTTCTTCGTAGAGGCGCATACGTTGGTCGGTCGTGGGGCCGCCATCGCCTTCTTCGCTCCAGGCGGGGAAGAAGTTCTGATAACTGCCGGGCTGGTCATCCGACCCGTCGGCAAGAACGCTGTGGCGAGACGCCACACGAGTCCAGCGGTAGAGGAGCGACAGCACCCGCGCTCGCTCGGAGGTGTTCGGGAACAGGCGCTCGGCGACCTGCGCCGCCCGCTGTTGCGAGACCGGAGCACCCGGGACGGCGGTGCCGAGCCCGAGGATCGCGAGACTCATGGGGTTCTCTCTCCGGGCATCGCGTTGAGATGGGCCATCAGAGGCGCCGCGAGACTCGGGGCACCGCCAAGCAGGCGAACAGCCGAGGAGACCAGCATCTGCCGCCGCAGGGCCCAGGAGACGCTACGGCACCAGCGTTGCCGTCGAGCAATGCGCTTCCGGTAGCGTCGTCGCCATCCCAGCTCGAGGGACCCGTCCCACTGGCGCTCGGTATTTGGGGCCAGGGAGGCCAGGGCTGCCCGGGCTACCAGAGGGCTCACCTCCCGGGCGGCCTCGAGCGCCCAGGAGATGCCCTCGCCGGTGAACGGTTCGACATAGCCGGCGGCGTCGCCGATCAGAAAGACGCGATCGAAAGCTACTTGCGGGGAACGCCGGCTGAGGGCGGCCGTGCCTTGCCATTGCGAAGCGCAGGTCCCGGGTTTCGGAAGCCCCGGCAGCCCTGCCTCCGCCAGGAGTTCTGTGATCGCTCCAACCAGGGTCCTGCCGTCGCCGAGCGCCCTGCGATCGAGGGCCGCCGCAACGCTCAGCCGACCGCCCTCGACTCGTACGACACCAACGTACCCGGATCTTCCGACCGCCATGTGGATAACGCCGGGCCGGTAGGTGCCGTGCCTGCTGTGCCTGCTATGGATGTCGTCGAACACCGCACCCGCTCCGATTCGGGACTCGGAGACCGCACGAGATCGGTGCCCCGAGTCGCCGGGCAGGAAGCTGCCTCCGAGGCCGTCGGCTGCGATGACCAGCCTTGCCACCACCTGGCACTTCGCCTGCGGTAGTCGGACCCGTCGAGTCTTCGATCCGGCTGCGCCGAGCACCGCGCGAGTACCGGGTAAGAATTCTGCGCCCGCAGCGATCGCTTCGCGCACCAGGGCTTCGTCGAAGGCGGCGCGCGACACCGCGATGCCCCGCGGCATGGGTAGCCGGACGGTTCTGCCTCCGGTCCACAGCTCGAAATGATCGAGCGGCTCACCTCCGAGTGACGCCGGCAGCTCTCCGAGACCCGCGGCAGCCAACAGGGCCAGCGTTCGGGCGTTGAGGCAGCCGCCGCAGACCTTGGGCCGAGGAAACCTCTGGCGATCGATCAACAGAGACTCGACTCCCGCGCGGGCCAACTCGTAGGCGGCGAAGGCGCCCGCCGGTCCGGCTCCGACTACCACCACGGGCCACTCCCTGCCGGCAGCCTCGGCGGCGTCGAGGGTGGCTTCCGCGCTCAGCTTCGGCTCCAGGTCAGGTGAAAGCGCTCGGGAAAATGACGAAGAATCGCAGCACCCCGGAGACCCGATTGCTCGACCAGCGTGCCGGCCTCCCTGACGGTAAAGGCCGCTGCGACCGATTGCGGTCCGTCGGTGCGGACAATCTTCGAGCGAGTCAGGAGCCGGCAGCCGATCATCGCAAAAGCGTAACCGAGGGGGCTGCGTATGAGGTCACTGACTTGCACGACCCGGCCGGCCGAGTTTCGGAGAGCGTTCAGGAACTTCATGGCCTGTGAGTCGCTCAAATGGTGAAGAAACAGCGAGCAGACGATGGCATCGCATTCGGGCAGGCGGTTTTCGAGCACGTCATGTTCGAAGAAGCCTATCTCGGCACCGCGCCGATCCGCGCTTTCGCGCGCATAGCCGAGTGCCGTTGGGCTGAGGTCACAACCTCGGACTTCGACGGCAACGCCGCGTCGCCTCGCGATTTCGCTGAGCGCGATGGCGACACCTCCGCCGCCGCACGCTACGTCCAGCACTCTCAGCGGCCCTCTCCCGAGCCGATTCGAGAGCTGCTCGAGCGCGGGCCAGAAGTGCCGTGCTGTTCCCGAGACGCGGTTGATCCGGCCGAGGCCGCACAGCGCTTGGCGATGCAGCCCGGAATCGAGGCCCGGCTGGTCCATCAGTTCGGGCTTCCGGTCTCGAGTCCTTAGCGAACGAAGGGAAACCATTCCGGAGGGGAACCTAGCCTGCATTATTCATGAGTGCCACGGCATCTTGCGGAGATCGCCTGCCACCTCAGGCCGTACTCGTTCTTCGCTCCTCGACATACTGTGAGTATGGCTTCCTCGCTCCTCACTGCGTGCGGCCTGATCTGACGGGCGCTTTCCACAATCTGCTCGCGGCCTCATGAATAGTGCAGGCTAGCGCTTGGGCGTCACCGAACTCAGAGCTACGGGCGGTGCGCTGATACCGCCGCTGTAGCCGTCGGCTCCGAGCCGGCGGCTGGTGTCGGCGCCGAGTCCGGCGAGTGCCGAGAAGACGCGCAGCAGGCTGTCCTCCCAGATGAAGTCGGGAACGCCAGCCCCTAGTTTTCCGTGCTGGATCAAGCGCACGCCACGGGCCCGGGCTCTGAAGCCTACCCGTTTCGGCTCGGAGCATTCCACATGGTCGAGCCAACCGACGAAAAGGCCGTCGCTGGCCGCGGCGAGAAGGTCCTCGGTGGAATCGGTACCGGGCATCAAGAACAGGTTTTCGGCGCGGGCATTGTTGCCGCCGATCGCATGGGCCGTAGGGGGCAGACCCAGGACCGCGGCTTGCCGCTGGTCGAGTGTCGGAGTCTTGGGCGCGCCATCGCGAATCAGATCGACCGGGTGCTTGGGTGTGCCTTCGAGATCGAACGGGAATGGAAGTCCGCGGGGGTCGGTACCGTCGTCTTTCAAGTGGAAGCGGCGGTCGAAGACCTGAATGTTGATGTGCTCACGCAGAAAACTGGTGCCGTCGTAGTACGACTTCGCGGAGAACGAAGTCTGGCTCAGGAGATCGACAAGCTCGATCGTGGCGGCTGGTGATAGCAACACCGGAAGCGGGCCTGGTGGCAACTCGGCGGGTTCACCTGCAGCATGGCGGCTCTGCGCGCGCTCAATCAAGGTCTTGGCGTCGAGGGAGTGAAACTGACGGGAGGCGTCGAGGCTGTGGCCGGCACCGGGCCGCCGCCCGGTACGGATCTCGAACCCGATGGCGGTGGTTTCCACCGTGCGCCGGACCTTGCGGCTGTTGAAGACCAGCACGCGGGCGTGGGTCCAAGTGGTACGGAGACTGTGGTTGCGGGCCGGCAGGCTCAGCAGCCAAGAGCGCATCTTTTTCGGACTCATTTTGGCGATTTCGGGATCGAACAGCGAAGTGCTTTCGACCAGAGGCGTGAGGTCGGCCGGCAAGTGGGGTAGACCCGGGAGCGGTTCTCGAACCCGGGACTGTGCCATCGCGAACCGGACCGCGTCCGACAGCTGACCGACCTCGGATGCTCCGGTGCGGAAACTCCCGACTCGGCCGAGGTCGAGGACACGCACGAGCACGGTGCGCTCCGGCTGCAACGTCAGATCGACACTCTTGTTCTGACGCCGGGCCGCTCCGCGCCGGACCTCCAGCCAGACGACTTCGGTTTCGTCGGCCGGAGAGTACTCGAGCACCGTTTCGATGCGTTCGGCTATCTCGTCGACCTCGAGAAGTGGCGTGATGGGTTCGGAGGCTTCGGTCTCGGCGGACCTGGGCCTTGGCCTCGGCCTGGATCGAGATCTGGACCGCGACCGTCTACGCGCCATGTTCGCCTCCATGAGTAGCCCTGGCTGTGCTGGCTCCGGTAGCCCCTGGAACCACCGACACTACCGGCATTGCCAGCGTCGTGAGCGCCCTGTTTCCGCGCCGATGCGAGAGTAGGGATCGGGTCAGCCGCCGCGCAAGATTCGAGGGGCATCGAGTTTGGACGCGGATGTAGTTGTCACTGGTGCCGTGCCAAGTGCCCTGCCTTTCGCTCTCCCAGAGCACTTCCGCCGGCGAACCGATCTGGCTGGCGATGAAAGCGCGTTCGCTGTGAGCGGCCACGGCGAGCAGGCGTTGGACTCTTTCCTTCTTCGCGGCGGGGCCGATAGGCTCGGGCAGGCCCGCGGCTTTGGTGCCGGGCCTGATCGAGTACGGAAAGACATGGACCCGCGCGAAGCCCAGCTCTCGGACGAAAGCCAGGCTCTCCTCGAACTCGGCTTCGGTCTCTCCCGGAAACCCCGCGATCACGTCGGTGGTGATCGCGATCCCGGAGATTCGTTTTCGCAGGAGATCGACCAGGGCTGCGAACTCGGTCGTGGAATAGGGCCGTTGCATGCGTTCGAGCGTGGCGGTGCTGCCGCTTTGCAGCGACAAGTGGACGTGGCGGGAGAGGCGGCCTGAATCGAAGAGCCCGAGGAGTCTCTGGTCAAACTGCCAGGGAGCGATCGAAGTCAAGCGCAGCCGGTGCGCTCCGGTTTCTTCGAGGAGCCGGGCGGTGAGATCGAAAAGGCCGGTGCCTTGCCAACGGTACGACGAAATCTGGACGCCGGTCAAGACGATCTCGGGAAAGCCGGCTGCAGTCAGTTCGCGTACTTCGGCCACAACCTCGGCGGCGGGGCGGCTGCGCTGCCGGCCGCGAGTCTTTGGAATGATGCAGAAGGCGCAGTGCATGTTGCAGCCGTCCTCGATCTTGACCAGCGCTCGCGAGTTTCCGAACCCGACCGCGGCGTACGGCAGATCGGCCTCGGGGGATCGAGCCGAGGCCGGGTGCAAGAGTTCGGGGAAGGCGTTGTGTACCGCCTCGAGGAGCCGTTCCTTGTCGTGGTTGGGAACGATCAGATCGGCGCCCATGGCGGTGCGGACCTGGTCTTCGTCCTCGCCCTCTGAGACGTAGCAGCCGGTCAATACGGTTCGGATCTCCGGGTTGAGCCGCCGCCCGCGGCGGGCTACCTTGCGGGAATCCCGTGCCGCGACGTGGGTCACGGTGCAGGTGTTGACCACGTGCAAGTCGGCGGATGCCAGATCGCGGGTGACGCTGTGGCCGGCGCGGCTGAAGTCGCGAGCCAGGTGCTCGAGCTCTGCTTGGTTGAGCTTGCATCCCAGATTGGTGAAACAGACTTGCATCGGCGCTGCAGAGGATATCCGATTGCCACTCTTACGTTGCCGGCGCGCCCTTGCGATGCGCCCGGCGGCCCACCGCCCTCGCCAACCTGCCTCCGGCCTTATACTCAGCGGGCTGGCCTCGGGCTTGCAGTTCATCGGGGTCGCGTGGAAGGGTTCGGCGAATGCGCGGATGTTCATGAGAGAAAAGACAGTCATTGGCTCCAGTTTGGCTCTGCGAGTGCAGGCGTCGCCGTCTCGGACTCGGGACGACAACCTCGTGCAAGGGGACGCCCGATGAGTTGCAAGAGAGTTCCCTCCCCGATCGGTTGGGCACTTGTTTTGGCTATGCTGAGCCTGGCTGCCCTTTCCGGTATGGCCGATATGGCCGCATTCGCACAGAAACTCGCCAGCGACCCCTTCACCGCCGATCGGCTGAGGATGGTCGAAACACAGATCTTCGCGCGCGGGATCGAGGAGGAGAACGTGCTCGAGGCGATGAGGAGCGTGCCCCGGCATCTCTTCGTTCCCGAGGGATTGCGCGATCAGGCCTACGTCGATTTTCCCCAGCGGATCGGATCGGGTCAGACCATCTCCCAGCCCTACATGGTCGCGCTGATGACCGCGCTTCTGAACCTCGAAGGCGGCGAGAGGATTCTCGAGATCGGTACCGGCTCGGGCTATCAGGCGGCCGTGCTCTCCAAGATGGGCGCGATCGTCTACACGATCGAGATTCGTGAGGAACTCGGCAAACAGGCCCGGGAAACGCTCGACCGCCTCGAGCACCGCAATATTCACTACCGGATCGGCGACGGCTACCAGGGCTGGCCGGAAGAGGCTCCCTTCGACGCCATCGTGGTCACCGCGGCACCGCCCGAGATTCCGGAGCGGCTGGTCGAGCAGCTCGAGGTCGGGGGCAGGCTGGTGATTCCCGTTGGGCGCTACTTCCAGGACTTGATGGTGGTCACGAAGCGCAAGGACGGTGTGACCAAGCAGCGGGTTGCCGCGGTCCGATTCGTCCCGATGGTCACCGACGTGGAGTGAAGGTCGCGCCTCGCGATACGGCGTTCGCCGCCGGACTGCTGTCGCCGATTTTCGAAGGCGACCGACACAGGATCAGAGATGCATGACCATCCGGGTGGTGCGCAAGCTCGGTTGAGTCCTGCCTGCTTCCGCTCGGGGAAGCCGGCCGGTGCCGGCCCCCGATTTCAGTTCTCGCGCTGCGGTGCATCGGGAGACAGCCGGCTCCTCTCGGCGGTATCTGAGCTGTCTGGGCCGCTGTCTCGGGCGGAGGTGGCCTCGGTGGACTGGCGAACGGTGCCTTCGATTCCGGCGGGCGTCTCGAGATCTCGCTTGGTCTGAAGCGTGACCATCATTTCTTCGAGCCGGCGGCCCATGGGCATCAAACGCCGGTCGTAGGAGCCCACGGCACGGTTGTAGGCGCTCAACGCGGTGGCCAGTCCGCGCCCCATGTCCGAGAGGTCGGCGCCGAACTTGGCGGCGCGCTCGTAGAGCTCGCGCGCGGCGGCGGCGATGGCCTCGGCATTTTCGACCATCGAACTCTGCTGCCAGTAGATGGCGACGGTTCGCAGCAGCGCGATCAAGGTGGTCGGAGTCGCGAGCAGAACTTTCTGGCGCAAGGAGTCGACCTGCAGGTCGGGATCACGCTCGAAGGCGGCGGCAAGGAAGGGATCGCCCGGCAGGAACAGGACCACCATGTCGACGTCGCCCTCGAGACTCTCGGCATAGCCGCGGGCCGCGAGCGTTTTGACGTGATCGCGGACCGCCTTGGCGTGGCGATCGAGCGCGGCCTCTCGCACTTTTGGATCGGTGGCTTCCTGGGCCTCGAGATAGGCGTTGAGCGGCGCTTTGGAATCGACGGCGATACGGCGGCCACCCGGGAGTCGAACCACCATGTCGGGGCGGCTGCCGTCGGCCAGCGTCTCCTGTTCGACGAAGTCGCAGTGCTTGCTCATGCCGGCCAGTTCGGCGACGTTCTTGAGCGCGACCTCGCCCCAGCGGCCCCGAACTTCGGATCCCCGCAGAGCCGAGGACAGCGACGTGGTTCGTTCCTGCAGTTCTTGGGTGACCTGGACGAGCTGGCTCATTTGCTGATCGAGGCGTGAATACGCCTCGGTACGGGCACGCTCGAGTTCGGCCGTGCGTCGATCGAGTCGCTGCAGGCCTTCGCCGAGTGGCTTGACCATGGCCTCGATCGAACGCCGGCGCTCATCGAGCTCCTTGCCGGACTCGACCTGAGCGGTCTCGAGTCGCTGCTCCGCGAGCGTCAAGAACTCCTTGATGTTGCTCTGCATCGCCCGGTGGGCCAGCGCTTCGAAGGTGTTCTCGAACTCGCGCTTGCCGTCTTCGAAGAGCCGGCCGCGCTCGGTGGCCACCGCCAGCCGGCGATCGAGCTCGCGAATGGTCTCGTGAGCTACGTCGAGCTCGCCGCCGAGTTCCCGCCGGCGCCGGCTCTCGGTCTCGACCGCGGCCTCGGCCACGGCCACCCTGCCCGCGAACCGCGTACCGCCCGCGCCCGACTTTCTTCCCAGAAAGTAGCCGAGCAACATGCCGAGACCGGCACCTACCACCAGGAGGCCGAGGCTGGGAATGAGTGCTACGGGCAAGGTCATCAAAAGTGGTGGAGCAGAAGGGATTTGAACCCTCGACCCCCACGTTGCGAACGTGGTGCTCTCCCAACTGAGCTACTGCCCCACAGGCCGATGGAGTCTACTATGCCTTCGGGGACACGATTCTCATCGTGTCCCCTCCCGACCGGTTTTCGAAGGCAGTCCGGTCGAGACGGCGACCGCAGGCCCGGAATCGTTCTGAGCACCCCGTTGGCTTGTAGCGGTCGACCTCCGTGTCGACCGTCTTCTTGCCACGCACGGGGATTATTCGGTCGAGACAGAGCTCGACCGCTACAAGGATTCGATGCGTATGGCCAACGGGGTCTTACGCCTGTGGCGGTCGATCCGGTTGGCGATCGCTAGAACTTGACCGCGTGCCCGGTGTAGGGAAGCTCCGGTCGTGGGAAACCGCGTTCTTCGAGCTCCGCGCCGAGGGCCTTGCGGGCGGGATCCTCTCCGTGGTTCAGGAAGATCCTCTTGGGCCTGCCGGGCAGCGACTCGGCCCAGCGCAGAAGCTCGTCGCCATCGCCGTGGGCCGACAGGCCGTGCAGGCTCATGATCTCGGCGCGAACTCGCACCCTCTGCCGATGGATGGCCACGGTTTGCGCTCCGTTGACGAGCGCGCGGCCTCTGGTGCCGCCCGCCTGGTAGCCGACGAAGACGACGGCGTTGCGTGGGTCGGGAAGCAAGTGCTTCAAATGGTGGACCACCCGACCTCCGGTTGCCATGCCGCTGGCGGCGACGATCACCGCCGGCTTACGCCGCCGGTTCAGGGCCTTGCTCTGTTCGGCGCTTTGGCAGCGGTTGAACTGGTCGGCACCGAGTCCGCTCATCTCGCGTTCCATCGCCTGGGCCAGATCCTCGTCGTGTTCTTGTTTGGCCTGGCGATAGAGATCCGTCGCTTTGATCGCCATCGGGCTGTCGAGGAAGACGTCTTTGGGATCGAGGTCGCCGGACTCGACCAGGGCGGCCAGGTGATAGAGCACCTCTTGGGTGCGCCCGAGTGCAAAGGCTGGGATGACGACCGAACCGCCGCGTTTGAAGACCCTGCGAATGGTCTTGCGGAACTCTCGTCGCGGATCGGTCTGTCTGTGGTCGCGGTCGCCGTAGGTCGACTCGAGGACCAGCGTGTGAGGCGCTTTCGATGACGGCTGCGGGTCTTTCAGCAGCGGGGCGTCGAAGCGACCGACGTCTCCCGAGAACACCCATGTTCTGCGTCTGCCGCTCGAGTTCTTGGCGGTGATTTCCACCGATCCGGCGCCGAGAAGGTGACCCGAGCGTGCGTACTGAAAGACGACTCCTGGCGCGACTTCGTGCTCGTGGTGGAACGCTCGGGGTTCGAGCAGTTTGAGCGTCCTGCGGGCATCGACGGAAGTGAAGAGCGGCTTGGGCTTCCTGTGCCGGCTGTAGCCTTTCTTGCGCGCGTAGCGAGCCTGCTCTTCTTGAAGGTGCCCCGCGTCCTGGAGAATCAGCGAAACCAGCCCGCGACTGGCCCTCGAGCAGTAGATCGGCCCCTTGAATCCCTCGGCCACGAGGCGGGGAAGAAGCCCGGTGTGGTCGAGGTGGGCGTGCGTCAAAATCACCGCGGTCAGTTGGTGTGGGCGAAACGCGAACTTGCGCCAGTTGCGCTGCTCGAGTTCGTCATCGCCTTGGTACAGTCCGCAATCCACCAGGACCGAGGTCTTGCCCCAACGCAGATAGGTGCAGCTGCCGGTGACCGAGCCGCAGGCTCCAGAGAAAAGTACTTCGGACATGAGTGCTGTTTCCTCCGAAATTGAACGGCCGTAGTCTAGCAGCGCTCGAGGGTGTGGGACTTCGGACGAAGGAATTTCGTGGCGGTGACGCTTGCAAAACCAGTCGGGAGGGGACACCAAGATATGGTGTCCCCGAGCATGTTAGATTGAGGCGCAGGCAGACTACGGAGGAATCATGGCCAAGAAGACAGATGGTGGATCAGGAGAGGACGCCGCGGAGCGACTCGCGTCGGCTCGCGAGAAGTTCGGTGAGGTCGTAGAAAGCAAGATTCGCGGCATCAAGGGCGGCGCGGAGAAAGCGGCCCAGAGCGTCAAGGAAACGGCGGAAAACGTGACCGCGGGTGCGCGCGAGACCTACGAGGGAGCCCGGGACGGTGCCCGTCAGGGCTACGAGAAGGTAACCAAAGATCTCGAGCATCTCGGCGAAGACGTCAGCGAGTACGTGCGCCATAATCCCGGCAAGGCGATCGCAATGGCTGTCGGAGCGGGCTTTGTGCTCGGCATTCTGCTGCGTGGACGCCGGGACTGATTCGAGACACGAAGATTGGCACTGACTCTGCGCAGAAACCGGTCTCATCTGTCCGCGGATGCTGGCGCGGCGACAACCTCGCTGGCCGACGAGATCCTCGACGAGATCCTCCCGGAGGAGGTCGATTGGCGCCAGTTGGTTTGGAGCTATCCCAAGTCGACGTTGGCGCTGGCGGCAATCGCTGGCTATTGGCTCGGGCGTTCCCGTGGGCGTAGGCTATTTGCGGCGGCCACGCAGTTCGCCGGTGACTCGGTTACCGACGGAGTGAACGAGTTCTTCGGTCGCAAGGTTCTCTAACCGGGACCGGACCGGTTTTCTCAACGGGCTCAACGGGCTCAACGGGCTCAGCGGTTTCCCACTGCGCCGATGGCGCGACCGAATCCCCTCAAGTTTTGCGCAGAGTTCTTCACATTTCGGACGTCCACTTCGGCCCGCCGCATCGGCCCGAGCTGTCCAAGGCGATCGTCGCCATGGTCGAAGCCCGGCGGCCCGATCTGGTGGTTGTCTCCGGCGACCTCACGCAGCGGGCGAAACCCGAGCAATTCAGGGAGGCGCGAGCGTTCGTCGATAGCCTGCCGGTGCCGACGATCACGGTGCCCGGCAATCACGACGTGCCCCTGTGGAGGGTCTGGGAGCGCATGCTCAACCCCTACGGCGCCTATCGCAAGCACTTCGACGAGACCCTCGAGCCCGTGTTCGAAGATGAAGAGATGTTGGTTGTCGGCATCAACACGGCGCACGGCTGGACGTTCACCGAGGGCCGAATCGGACGGAGGCGTCTGGAGCGGGTTGCGGAACGGCTCGAGAGGGCACCCGAAAACCTGTTCAGAGTGATCGTGGCGCATCACCCTCTGATTCCTCCGCCTGGCTTCGGAGAGAAGCGGGTTCTGGCGAATGCCGCGGAGGTGGTGGACGTTTTTTCGAGCGCCAACGTCGATCTCGTTCTCTCGGGGCACCGGCATCAATCCTTCCTCGCCAACTCCGAGGAGTTCTACCCCAAGGGGCGGCCCCCGATGGTTCTTGTGCACTCCGGAACGACGACCTCCGACCGGGGCCGCGGGTGTGAGAAGGACAAGAACACCTGCTACTGGATCGAGTTGGACTCCGAACTGATCCGGATTTCACTGCTGCGCTGGGAGGATCCGGCCCGCTGCTTCACCGAACACAGCCGGCACCTCTATCCGCGCCGGGAGCGAGTGCCCAATTCGCTCGAAGGACTCGGATTGGGTGCGTTCGACAGTGCCGAGTGACACTTCGAGCTGCCTCTCTGTAGTCGAATGATGACAGCTGGACAAAGCGTCGAGCGCTGGCTCGGCCCGCTCGCGAGCGTCGAGCCGCATCGGCTGGATAACGGCCTGGAAGTTCGGCTGGTGCCGAGTTCACAGGCGCCGATCGTGGTCGCATCGCTCTGGTATCGGGTCGGAGCGCGGGACGAGCCGCCCGAGCACAGCGGGATCGCTCATTTCCTGGAACACATGATGTTCAAGGGCAGCCATCGCTTTCCAATGGGCTCGATCGACCGGCTGACGCAGTCCTTGGGGGGCGAGAACAACGCCTTCACCAGCCATGACGTGACCTCGTACTACTTCAGTTTTGCGGCCGAGCACTGGCGGATCGCGCTCGAGGTCGAGGCCGACCGCATGGAGACGTTGACTCTCGACGAAGGCGAGATCGATCGTGAGCGCGAGGTCATCCTGGAAGAGATTTCCATGTACGAGGACGATCCCTGGGATGCCCTGGAGCTGCGCAGCAACGACTGTTACTACCAGGGCTTCTCGTACGGGCGCCCGATTCTGGGTACCCGGGAAACCGTGCGAGCGATCGACCGTGACGCGCTCGAGAGCTTCTATCGCACCCACTATCGACCCGATAACGCGGTGTTGGTCGTGGCCGGGGATCTCTCCGCCGAGACCTTGGCCGCAGTCGAGGCCTGGCTCGGCAAGCCGGTGCCGGGCGGCAACGGCCGTACTCCATGGCGGGATTCCTTCGTCGTTCCCGACCAGCTGCGGCACCTGCGCCATGACCAGGGCAAGAGTCCCCGCCTGCTGGTGTCGTTGCCGGCACCGAGAGCGGATCACGAGGACTTCGTGCCCTGGCGGGTGTGGATGACCGTGCTTGGCGGCAGTCGCTCGAGCCGCCTTCATCGGCGTCTCGTCGACGAGGGCAAACTCTGCAGCGCGATGTCGTCGGAGACTACCGAGATGGCCGGGCCCGGCGTCGCAACGATCAGCGCCGAACTTCTGCCCGGAGTCGAGCCGGCCAGAGTCGAAGACGTCGTGCTCGACGGAGTCCGCGAGCTGCGACGCAAGCCTCCGTCGCCGGCCGAACTCGAGAACGCCAAACGAATGCTTCTGGCGGACTGGGTATTCAGTCTCGAACGAATTCAGCGCCAGGCCATGATCGTCGGACACGCGGAGTCGGTTTTCGACGGCGGCTATCCGGCGCGGCAACTGGACCGCCTCTTGAACTGCCGGCTCGGCGACCTGGAGACCGCGGCTCGCCGCCAGCTGACCACCGCGGCGGGAGATCTCGGGGGCGTCGTCGCCTGGTCCCTGGCTGAGCTGGCGAAGGCCGGCAGGGATGGCCGAGATGGCTGAGCTGAGTGGGCTGGCTGACCTGGCTCACCTAGCTGAAACAACCGGAGGCCGGCTGAGATGACCGCGATCCGGATTCGGCGGGTTCCCGGAGCGCCTGTGGTCGCGGTTCGCGTCTGGCTTCCCGGCGGCAGCACCGTGGAGTGGCAGCCGGGCCAAGCGCTGTTGAGCGGCCGGCTGCTGCTCGAGGGCACGCAAACGAGAAGTTGGCGGCGGATCTCGGACCAGGCCGAAGAGCGCGGGATCGCGATCACGGCCGACGCCGGCTACGAGACGCAGGGTCTGTCGATCGACGCGCTTGCCGACGACTGGGAGCGGGCTCTGGATTGGGCCGCGGAGCTGGTTCTGGGTTCGGTCTTTCCCGAGGAACGCTGTCGATGGCTCGCCCAGCAGGCCGCGGCGCAACTCGAGCAGCTGGCCGACCACCCCGACGTCAAGACCGGCTGGGTCTTCGACAAGCAGCTCTACGGCTCGGGCGCTCGTGGGCGTCCGCTCCAGGGCAGCGCCGAAAGCCTGGAGAGCCTGGACGGTGCGGCTTGCGGATCTTTCCATGGCAGCTGTCTGGAGCGGGGTGCCATTGTCACCGTGGCCGGAGATATCTCGGAGAGTGCCGTAGACACCAAGGTGCGAAGTCTCTTTGGCGGCTTGCCGAATCCTCGAAGGGACCCGCAAAGGCCGATGGACGGCGGGGGTGAGACGGCGGCGCGTCAGGAGGTCGAGCTCGAAGAGTCCGAGCAGGCTCATTGGTTTGGGGGTGCGGTGACGGTGTCGCGCCGAGACCCCGATTACTGGGCGCTGGGATTGCTGGGCATTGTGCTTGGAGCCGGCGGCAACTTGAGCGGCCGGATCACTCATCGAGTGCGGGAACTCGAGGGACTGGCGTACAGCTGCGGCGTCTCGACGGTCTCCGGGGCCGGACACGATGCCGGCTGTTTTCGCGTCGCTGTCGGGACCTCTCCGGACCGCGTGGCTGAGGTCGGAGTCGCGGTCACCGAGGAGCTCGAAGCGCTTGTGCGAGAGGGCGTAACCCAAGAAGAGCTGCGCGACGCCCGGGCCTATGTGCTCGGCCGCGCGCCGTTCGCGCGGGAAACCGCCCGCCAGTGGGCGGATTTGCTGGCTCAGGCCGAGTTGTTCGGCGTCCCCATCGACGACCACAACTGGGTCGCCGAGCGCTGGCGCGCGGTGACCCAGGACGAGATGCTCGAAGTCGCTCGACGGCATCTCGATCCTCGCCGCTTGAAAGTCACGGTTGGATTGGCAGGCTAGCTTTTGAGACCCTGGCTCTAAAACCCGCCAAGACCAGGTAAACGTCCGCGGGCGGGTCGAGAAAAAGTACGCGCTGGCCGTGGCGCTCGATCTCGAGTTCGCGAGCCGTTTCGTCTCCGAGCCCGACGACGACTCTGACGTCGCTCACGGAGCAGTAGCTGCCGTCGGTGCGAGCGGTGCGCCGAAGGGTGCGCGCGGATTCGGTGAGCACTCGCACACGATCGCCGGCCTGGGTGCCGGCGACACCGAGCCATCGCTTGCCGCTAGCCGCTTGGTTGGCGAGTAGGCGGGCAGGGCCGTTGTTGTTGAATATGATCAGATCGACGGCTCCGTCGTGGTCGAGATCCCCGGTCGCCAGTCCGCGACTGACCTCGGACAGGGCGAAGGCCGCGCCGGCGCTCGAGGTGACCTCCTCGAACGAACCGTCGCCGCGATTGCGAAACAGCTGATTGGGCTGTTCGAGGGGGTATCGGTCTCCCTTGACGGCGAGATCCAGGCGGATTCGAACCGCGCCGTTGGCGATCGCGAGATCCGGCCAACCATCGTTGTCGAAGTCGATGGCAGCCACGCCAAAACTCGTGTACGGCATGCTCGGCGCCGCCAGCAGGGTTTCCCGGCTGCGGTCTTCGAACAGGCCGTCGCCGAGGTTGCGATAGAAGGTATTGGATTCCTCTGCGAGGTGGGTCAGGAAGAGATCTTCGTCACCGTCGCCGTCGAAGTCCGCGGCCGCGAGTCCCATGCTGGCTTCCGGAGAGCCGTGGCGATTCAGGGCCGTGCCCGAGAACAGAGCGTCGTCGGAGAACGTCCCGTCGCCGCGGTTGAGCCACAGGTGATTCGCCTCGCCGTCGTTGGCGACGTAGAGATCGAGTCGCCCATCGCCGTTGAAGTCGCCGGAGATGACGCCGAGGCCGGCGCCGCGTGCCCGGGCGATTCCGGATTTGACCGAAATGTCCTCGAATGTGCCGTCGCCGCGATTGCGCCAGAGCCGATCGGTCTCCGACGTGAAGGCGCTGGGGCCGCAGTAGTCCGGTGCCGAGGTCGAGGCGAAGCATCTCGGATTCTTTTCGACGTCGAACCGGACGTAGTTCGCGGCAAACAGATCGAGGTCGCCGTCCTGATCGATGTCGATGAAGGTCGCGCTCGTGCTCCAGCGGGAGTCGCCGGTTCCGGTCGCGGCGGTTATGTTCTCGAACGAGCCGTCACCGCGATTGCGCCAGAATTGATTCGCGCCGTAGTTGGTGAGATAGAGGTCGAGATCACCGTCGCCGTCGTAGTCACCGGCCGCGAGGCCCATGCCGTAGCCGGTATCGTGAAAGCCTGCGGCTGCCGAGACGTCGACGAAGGACATCGCAATACCGTCGGGAGCGACTCGTGAGAGATCGTTCCGAAACAGCCGATCACCGAGCGGATCTTCGATTGGAAACAGTGCCTGATCCAGGGTCTCTCCGGACACGAGGAGCCTTCCCTGACGGAAGAACACGTCTAAATCGCCGTCGCCATCGAAGTCGAATAGCCCGCCGCCCGGTCCTGTCATCTCCGGGAAATAGAACGCTCCGACCATCCCGTTGAAATGCCGGAACCTAAGCCCGGCTTCGAGCGAGCGATCTCGGAAGGCGGCGCGCTCACCGGTTTCGGTTTCGGCGCTCAGACTGGCCGCAGTCGCCGCCAGGATCAGCGCCAGGGCGATGCCCGCGGCCTTGGTTGCCCTGGCACCGACAACCACGGTGGGCTGGCGCCGCAATCCGAACCGGTGACGGTGCTCGCCCAAGGGGCGCTAAGCCTAGCATCCAGAACGGGATGCGAGGATCGCCGAGGACTTTCCACAGAAGCTGTGGAAAACACTGAGGAAAGGACTGTGGAAAAAGGTCGGGCGAAGGCCTGCCAAGCGCCCCATAGCAGATTGACCAAGGGATTGTGCAATCGACCTAAGTATCTCAAACATAAAGGTTTACGCGTCATTGGGCAACTCGATCGCCCAGTATTAACAAGAAGCGCGTAGTTTTTCCACAAGAGTTCCTGACCTAGGTCTAAACGTCTGTAGTTGAGGCACTTAGCTCGAGCGCGACGAGCCCGAACCGAGTCGGTACCCGGGAGCGGGCCTCGTTGTGGACCGGGTTGCCGGGTTGCTATAGTTTCCGCCCCGTCCCGCCCCGTCTTTCGATTTTGCAGATGCCGGACCCAGACTCAGTTAGACGATCGCCTCTCGACGCCGAGCACGAGGCAGCCGGCGCCAAGATGGTGGCGTTCGCCGGCTGGAGGATGCCGGTGAGCTACGCCGGTATCCTCGAGGAACATCGAGCGGTCCGATCAGCGGCCGGTCTCTTCGATGTCTCGCACATGGGGGAAGCGATCGTCTCCGGCGAGCAGGCCGAGGCGTTTCTCGAGTTTTTGACGCCCAACGACATCGCCAGGCTCGAACCGGGCCAGGCCCACTACAGTTCTCTGCTCACCGAATCCGGGACCTATATCGACGATGTGCTGGTCTACCGGATGGAGCCCAAGGAGTTTCTGGTGGTGGTCAATGCCGCCAACAGCGCCAAGGACTTCGAGCACATGCGAGCCATCGCAGAGCGAGAATTCGGTTTTGGCGCCAGCTCTGACCTTTCGATTCGCGACGTGTCCGATTCATGGGCGCTGCTGGCGCTCCAAGGGCCAAAGGCCGCGAGCCTGCTGGCACCATTGGTCGGCGGCGAGCCTCTCGATACACTCGGCTACTACCGCTGTCGGTGGACCCGGGTGGCCGACCGAGAAGTCTTTCTAGCTCGTACCGGGTACACCGGCGAAGACGGTTTCGAGATCTTTGCCGAGGCCGCGGAAGCTCCCGACCTTTGGCGGGAGTTGATCGTGGCGGGTGCGCACCACGGTCTGGTGCCGGCCGGGTTGGGAGCGCGCGACACGCTCCGAACCGAGGCCGCCATGGCGCTCTACGGGCATGAGATCGATGACACCACGACGCCATTCGAAGCGCGACTGGGATGGACGATCAAACTCGACAAGGGACCCTTCATCGGCCGCGACGCGCTGGTCGAGGCCAAATCGAAGGGATCCGCGCGCAAGCTCGTGGGTTTCGAGATCACGGGTCGCGGGATCGCCCGCGAGGGCTACTCGGTCCTGGTGGATGGGGCTTCCGTGGGCAGGGTCACCAGTGGTACCTTCAGTCCGACGCTCGAGAAGGCGATCGGCATGGCCTATGTGCCGAGTGAGTTGGCCGGGATCGGGCGCGAACTAGAGATTGATCGGCGGGGGCGCAGGCTTGCGGCCGTGCAGGTCAAGCTACCGTTTTACAAGCGCGAGACCACCTGAGATCGGAACCCTGGGGGGGAGTTGAAAATGTATCCGCAGGCCTACAGATACTCGAAAGATCACGAGTGGGTGCGAGACGAAGAAGACACCGTCGTCGTCGGCATCACGGACTTCGCGCAGAGTGAACTGGGTGACGTCGTCTACGTCGAGCTACCGGAGGTCGGTACGGCGTTCGATGCCGACGATGAAGTCGGCACGATCGAATCGGTCAAAGCCGTGGCCGAGGTTTACACCCCTATCGAAGGCGAGATCGTAGAAGTCAACGAAGCTCTCGAAGGCGATCCGGAGATAGTCAATAGCGATCCTCACGGCGAGGGCTGGCTCTTTCGTCTGCGGCCCTCGTCGCCCGGCCTGGCCGATCAGCTGATGACGGCCGAAGCTTACGAAGCCTTTATCCAGCACGAAGATTGACCGCTACCAACAGCACCAGCCTCCGAGATTCGGCGCGAGCCGAACTCGGAATGCTCTTGTTCTTTCTGATCTGCTGGCTTGGCTTCTGGGCCAACGCCCTAGCCGGCTATCCCCTGGCCGGTACGATCCGTCTCAATCTCTTCCACCTGTACGGATTGGCGGCCAGCGGCGGTTGGCTTCTCGGAAACCTCGAGGTCCATCGGCAACGCCGCTTCCAGCGCGGGAGTTTCGGAGCCAGCGGAGCCAGCGACCCGCTGCCCAGGGTCACTCGCCGGCGCCTGTTCTTCCTGAACCTACTCGCGCCGGCCGGCGTTCTCTTCCTGGTGTGGTCGCTCGCGCCGCGCCCGCTTCGGGTCGCCTTCCCGATGGCCTCGATCTATGCGGCTGCGATCCTGGTTCTGTTCTTCCTGGTGCCGGTCAGTCTCAAGCGCGTCTTCGACTCGAAGTAACTTCTCGGCACGCTCGTGAGAGGGTCAGGACAACGAGCCGAGATCCACGCCTTCGACCTTGACGCCCTCCTCGCGGAACCTGTACTGTCTTACTGTACAGATAATGGAGACCTCACGATGATCCACGAAACGACGTACACCCAGGCCCGCCAGCACCTGGCCTCGCTCATGGACCAGGTGACGGACACTCGCGAGCCGGTTTTGATCCGGCGTCGCGGCCATGAAGCCGTCGCCCTCGTTCCTGCGGAGGAACTCGCTGGCTGGCTCGAGACCGCCTATCTCCTGCGCTCGCCCAAGAACGCCCGGCGCCTGCTCGATGCCTACCGTAGCTCGGAAGAGGGTGGCGGTGAGGTTTTTACCGTCGAGGAGCTGCGCGAGCGTCTCGGATTGCGGGAGGATTGACCGCGAATATGCGGCTCGCGGTCATGGAGCCTCAGTTTCGCGAGGACCTCGAGCACTGGACCCGGACCGACCGGCGCCGAGCGCTTCGCGTGCTCAAATTGATCGAAGCCACGCTTCGAGACCCCTTCGAGGGACTGGGCAAGCCGGAGCCGCTGCGCGGCGGTCTTTCCGACACCTGGTCCCGGCGAATCACGCAAGAACACAGGCTTGTCTATCGTGTCAAGGAGGATCGGATTCACTTTTTGGCCGCGCGATACCACTACTGAGCGAGCGGATCGAATCACGGGCAACACCGCCGCTTCAACGACCGATCCGGTCGAGCAGCATGGCGTCGCCATAGGAGTAGAAGCGGTATTTCCGCGCCACAGCTTGCTTGTAGGCGTCGAGAACACGCTCGCGGCCGGCGAACGCCGAGACCAGCATCAGCAGGGTCGAGCGTGGGAGGTGGAAGTTGGTCAACAGCCGGTCCACGACCCGGAACTCGAAGCCCGGCTTGATAAAAAGATCGGTCGCGCCCCGGGCGGCTGTGATCAGGCCCTCGCCGGCATCGCCGGTGTCGCCGACATTGCCGGCAAGAGCCGCCGATTCGAGGGTTCTGACCACGGTGGTGCCCACGGCCACGATGCGCCCGTTGCCGGCGCGCGCGGATTGAATCGCTCGCGCGGCGCTTTCGCCGATCTCGAAGCGTTCCGACTCCATCGGGTGGTCGTCGATGTGCTGGGCACTGACCGGCCGGAAGGTGCCGGGCCCGACATGGAGGGTGATGGTGGTGATGCCGATGCCGGCGGCTTCTATTCTGCGAAGAAGCTCACGATCGAAGTGAAGACCCGCGGTCGGTGCCGCGACCGCACCGGGGACTTCGGCGAAAACGGTCTGGTAGCGCTCACGGTCGCGATCGGTGTCGGCGCGGGCGATGTAGGGCGGCAAAGGCACGTGGCCGAGCCGTGCGAGCAGTGGTGAAGGCGGAGAGGAAAAGCGGATCAGCAGACGATCGGGCTCCAGATGTTCGAGAATCCGGCCGCGCAACGCCTCGTCGAAGAGGACGTCGGTGCCGGGCCTCATCCTTTTGCGCGGTCGCCCGAGGCACATCCACTCGACGGCCTCCTCGAGTACGTCATCGGGGTCGCGAGGTGCGACCAGGAGGATCTCGGCTTGGCCGCCACCCGGCCGGCGACCGAAGAGCCGAGCCGCCAGAACTCGGGTGTTGTTGACTACCAGAAGGTCTCCCGCCTCGAGCAACTCGGTCAGCTCCGAGATCTCGTGATCCGCAATGCGGCCGGCGCCGGAGAGCGTCAGCAGGCGACTCCGGCCGCGTTCGACCGGCTGCTGGGCGATCAGCTCGGCGGGCAGCTGGTAGTCGAAATCCGAGGTTCTCATGGGGTGGTGGTCGCCGGCCGCCCAAACCGTGAGCTCAGACCATCGCCCACCAGATTGAAGGCCACGACCGTGACCACGATGGCGACACCGGGCAGCGTGGATGTCCACCATGCGGTCGCGATGTCCGGAGCGCCGTCGGCGATCATGTTGCCCCAGGAGGGGGTCGGTGGCCGGATCCCGAGGCCCAGAAAGGACAGCGCGGCTTCGAGCAGCAGCACGTCGCCGATTCTGAGCGTCGTGGCGACCGCGACCGGGCCGAGAGTGTTGGGCAGCAGGTGCATCAGGAGAGTCCGGAGCTTGCTCGAGCCCGAGGCTCGCGCTGCCAGCGCCATCTCGGTGCTCTCGAGCCGAAGCAATTCGGCGCGCACGAGCCGCGCCACCGACATCCAACTGGTGACGCCCAGGACGAGAATCACGGTCAACGCTCCGGTGTCGAGGAATGCCGCGAGTGCCAGGAGAAGAAAAAGTCTGGGAAACGCTGCGAACCCGTCGGTGAGCCTCATCAGCACGGCGTCGGCGACGCGGCCTCCGAGGACGGCGGCGCTGCCGGCGGCGATCCCCACCAGGCTCGCCAGGAGGGCCGCCAGAAAGGCGACCAGCAGAGAGATCCGGCTACCGTGTAAGAGTCGAGCCCAGACGTCGCGACTCAGGCGATCGGTACCGAGCAGGAAAAGCCGCTTGCGAGCCGGCTCGCCACACCCCGAAGCGACCGATCCGGCGGGAACCGGTTCGGCGGTTCGACGCAAGAGACGGGTTCCGTCCGTTTTGAGAATCTCGAAGCGCCGGCTTCCCGGAGCGAGGTTGGCGCCATGGACCGGGTCGTATTGCACGGTCGGATCGGCGTTGCTCAACCAGGGAGCCAGCACCGCAACCGAGGTAAGTGCGAGCAGAGCTGCCGCGCCCAGGCGCAGCTCACGGCGACCCCGGCGACTCCCGGCTACCAACGGGCTACCCACGGTCGAAGATGGTCGAGACGGGGCTCGACCGCTACAAATTGGTCTCGTCTGCCAATGGTGGGCATCCTAGCGCGCCTTGTGGTCGGTAATCCCCGCCCGGACGCGCGGATCGACGGCCGCGTGTCCGAGGTCGGCGAGTAGGGTGCCGGCCACGACCATGATCGCGACCAGAAGCGTGGCTCCAAGGATCACCGGATAGTCTCGAGCCAGGATGGCACCATAGGTCAGCCGGCCCATTCCCGGCCACGAGAAGACCACTTCCGTGACCAGGGCGCCGCTCAACAGGTACGGCAGCGAGAGTCCTGCGATCTGAATAACGGGCACGAGCGCGTTTTTGAGAGCCAGCGGCCACAGGATACGGCGCTCGTTGACTCCGGCCGCTCGCGAGCTGAGAATGAAGTTCTCGCGGATGACCTCGAGCAACGAGTTGCGAACGAACCGCGTCACGCCGCCGGCCATGGCGAGTCCCAGGATCGAGGCCGGTAGCGCCAGGTGATGGGCGGTGTCCAGCAGTCGGCGCGGTGACCACCAGCGGCCCCAGTCGAGGGCATCGACCGAGGACATGCCGCTCGCCGGGAACCAGCCGGTCCGGTAGCTCAAGAGAAGCAGTGCCATCAGACCGAGCCAGAAGTGCGGGGCCGAGTAGAGAACCAGGGACAACCAGCGCACGGTTCGGTCGGTCCAGGAGCCCTCGTGGCGAGCGGCCAACGCGCCGAGCGCGATTCCGGCTCCGAATTGGATCAAGAGCGCGGCGGAGACGAGCAGGAGCGTGGGCGGCAAGTGCTCGGCTAGAACCCGGCTGACCGGCCGGTTGTGAACAAAGGAAAAGCCCAGGTCACCGCGAAGCACGATCGAACCGAGCCAGCGCAAGTACTGCTCCGGTAAGGGGCGATCGAGACCGAGAGTCTGCCGCAGCTGGTCCTGCTGGACCTGCGACATCCGCGGGCTCAGGAATCGCGTGGTTGGATCTCCGGGTGCCAGATGAACGGCGAAGAAGGCCAACGTCAACACGATGGCCACCACCAGGGCCGCGGTCACGGTGCGTCGAACGAGAAATCCGATCAAAGGTTTCCTACCCGGTCTTGGGGCCCGTCCTGGGCGCCAGCCACCACTCTTCGAGGTTGAAATACGCGCTCAGTGGATTGGGCTGCGCGTTCTCGAGCCGCTTGCTCACGCCATAGAGGCGCATGGGCTCCCAGAGGAAGGTATAGGGCTGCTCGTCGTGGAGAATCTGCTGGATGCGGCGAAGCAGGGGAGCCGCCGTCTCCGGTCGGGCCTGACGTCTGGCGCGGGCGATGAGTTCGTCGACCTCGGGGTTCGAGTAACAACCGTAGTTCTTGCCGTCTTCGATCGAGTCGGTGTGAAAGGCGTACTTGAGATCAAGCGATGTGTCGATTCCCCAAGCGCTGAGGATGGCGTCGACGCCGTGGTTCTGGTGCCGTTCCCAGAGGGAGTTGAACTCGAGTAAGCTCACCTGGGCGTCGATGCCGACCCGTCGAAGTTGCGCTTGGATGAGGACGACCGCGTCCGCGCGCGTTTGATTGTCACCGTTGGTTGCGAGTTCGAACGAGAACGCCCGGCCCTCCCGGTCCAGATAGCCGTCGCCGTCGTGGTCCTCCCAGCCGACCTCGGCCAGGAGTCGTCGGGCTTGGTCGGGGTCGTAGGGCCAGGCGACCAAGTCCCGGTTGAAGGCCCAGACCGAGGTTAGAATCGGCGATAGGGCCGGTCGCGCCATCTCACCCCAAAGCGCCTCGACGAGGGCATTGCGATCGATCGCCAAGGTCATCGCCTTGCGCACCGTTGCCTCTTCGAACAATCCTTGGCAGCCGTTCCAGCCGATGTAGGTGTACTGACGATGCCACTTCGAAATCAGGTCGGCGCGCTTCGATCTCTCGATATCGCGCGAGCGCTTGGGCGGAACGTGTTCGACGAAATCGACCTGGCCGGACAGCAGGTGCTCGACGCGGTTCGTCCGGTCCGGAATCACCCGGAATACGACGCGGTCGAGTAGCGGGTAGCCCTGCCGGAAGTAGTTCTGGTTGCGTTCCAGCACGATCTGGTGTTGCGGTTCGAGCTTGGCGAGTGTGAACGGTCCGGAGACCACCAGATTGTCGAGGAACCACTCCTCGTTGCCGCGCCACTCCGAAAACGGCAGCTTGGACCAAGCGTGCTCGGGCAGGATCACGCCTTCGTTGAGATCGCTCAGGCGTGAGGCGTAGATCCGGGAGAAATGGAACTCGACGGTGTGATCATCGAGGGCAACGACGTCTTCGATGGAGTCTTTGCTTTGAGCTTCGAGCCATGCGATGTCGGGATCGATTTGCGCCGTGTACGTCCACACTACGTCGGCTGCGGTGATTGGGACACCGTCGCTCCATTCGAGATCCGAGCGCAGTTGGATCCGTATCACCGTACCGTCCTCGGACCAGGTAAATCCTTGCGCCAATGCGGGCTCGAAGGTCGGCGGGTGCTCGGCGTAGTCGGGCTGTTCCTCGAAGAGTCTCAGAAACAGCTGGTCCAAAATGTCTTGCTCGAAGCGGGACTCGCCGCCGGTCAGCTGGTTGACGCCTTTGATGTCCACGCCCGCGGCGATGACCACCGTGCCGCCTCGCGCCCGACCTTCTTGCGCCCGATCCCCTCGCGATAGCCCGGCTCCGGTGGCGGCAGGCTGGTCGCGGGATCGGCCACAGGCCGCCATGGACGTGCCCATGACAAGGCAGGCGGCGAGGCATCCGAGTGCGAATCGGGCGGTCGTTCGCGCGCCGTACTGAAAGTGCCGCATGATTGGGGAAGCCTCGGCATCGTAGCGGATCCCCTTGGGACGGTCAATCAGAATGCTATTCTGATCCGATCATGGCGGGCGAGCCCATTTCGACTTCCCGCAAGCTGGTCTTGGGTTCGGTTCTTCTGGGCCTGTTCGTGTTGGTGGATCTGGGGCTGCTCGGCTGGTTTATTTTCCGATCGCTGTCGGAGCGGGAGATCCAGCAAGTGCTCCTGGAGACGCAAGCCGAGGCCCGGGGTCTTGCCGAGCGCCTGGGAGAGCGCATCGAAGAAGGGCAGGGTGACAGGGATCTCTACACGGTAGTGGCGATCGAGCGGGAGCTGCAGACCTATATTGACGATGTCCTCAACAAGCGGGAAATCGTCCAGACCGTAGAGATCCGCGACCGCGAGGGCAAGCTGGTGTTTCGCAGCAACACCGAGGCCGAAGAACTGACAGGGGTGGCGGGGCCGTTGCGACTCGAATCGCGAGAGATTCAGCCGAACCGCGTGCAGAAAGAGGTGACCCGCGAGGAGAAGTACACCCTGGACGCCCCCATCGGCGAGTTCGGTTTCGTTCGCATCGGTCTCAGCGAAGCGGCTCTGGAAAGGCGAATCGGGGTGCTGCGCGAGCACTTGGTGCGCCAGACAGGGCTGATCGGTGCGGTGACCCTCGCGATCATGGCGCTGGCCTACCTCATCATCTGGCGCCTGTGGAGCCGCGGTCTCAGGCTCGAGGCAAAGGCGGTCGAGGCCGAGCGGCTGGCCTACATCGGAACGCTCGCGTCCGGCCTGGCACATGAGATTCGCAATCCGCTCAACTCGCTCAGTCTCAACATGCAGATGCTCGAAGAGGAGGCTCAGCCCAACGCCGCCGCTTCGACCAAGAAGCTGCTCTCGATCACGAGGTCCGAGATCGGACGCCTGGAACGCTTGGTTACCGACTTTCTTCAGTACGCGAAACCGAGGGCGGTGGAGCTGGAGGAGATTCCGGCGAGTACGCTGCTTCGGAATTGTCGCGACCTGCTGGAGCGGGAAGCACAGGCGGAGGGCGTCTCCCTGGTGGTGGAGGACCGGTCGGCGGGCGCGCGCGTGGCGGTCGATACCGAGCAGATATCGCAGCTCCTGGTGAATCTGGTGCGCAACGGCCTGGCCGCGACCAATGGGCGAGGCCGCGATCCCGAGGTGCGCCTCATCGCCCGCCGTGAGCGCGGGCGCGTACTGCTGGAAGTGTTGGACAACGGCACCGGTATCCCGGCGGACGAACTCAAGCGAATCTTCGAGATCTTCTATTCGACCAAGCGCGGGGGCACCGGACTTGGCCTGGCGGTCGTGCAGCGCATTGCCGGTGCCCATGGGGCCGAAATTTCGGTGCAGAGCACTCCCGAGGTCGGTACCCGTTTCCAGGTGGCTCTACCTGAGTTGCCGGCCAAATCGTCGTCGCACCCGCTTGGCCAGTCGGCGAGAGGCTCTGTCGGCGCCTAGCCGGCCGTGGTAGAGGTCAAGGCGGTCTCGCGACCCGACGTCAGCGGCCCGATTCCGGCTCCGACGCCAAGGCTTCGAGATCTTCCTCGGTGGCGAACTCGTCCGGCTCTTCGTTGCCGCACGCGACGCAGAGAACTTCGGTGAGCTTACCCCCGGTCCACTCGAAGGTGTAGCAGGGTGTCTCGCAGTTGAGGCAGATCAGAAACTCGGGCCCGAACATGGCGGTTTTCAAGCTTCATCCTACTCTCAATCGAGGCTCGAGACCCCGGCGTCGAAATCGGTCGATCGCCGCGGTCATCTCCCTGGGATTCTCCCAATGGGCTGCGTGTCCTGTGTGGCGCAGCGTGACCAATTGCGAGTGCGGTAGGTGGCGCTCCATGGCGCGAGCCACCTCGAGTTGGAACAGACCGTCCTGCTCGCCCCATATGAGAAGCGTCGGTTTGTCGATGTCGGCCAGATCCTTGGGGCCATAGGCATGTTCGCGCGTCGTCGACTCGAGCACGTACCTGACCGCCCGCGAGGTGTAGGCCTTCAAGAAGCCGTGACGCGACATCTCGAATACCCAGGGCGTCCGGCAAAAGAGCGCCTTGTAGAGGAGGCTTACGTCGTCGAGGTCGGAGATATCGGTAAGTTTCTGAATACGCTCCCAGTCCTGATCGCGGTAGCCGCCGGCGTCGATCAGGACGAGCCGATCAACCAGGTCGGGCCTCTCCATGGCCAGGCGCACCGCCATCCAGCCCCCGAGGCTGATTCCGGCCAGGCATACGGGACGCCCGGGCGCCCACCACTCGATCAGGGCTTGCACCGCTCGAACCCCCTCGATCACATTGAGCCCGCCGCCCGGCGTAACCGTGCCGCCGAGGGCGGACAATTCCGGCACCAGCAGCCTCACCTCTCTTCGGAGCTTTCTGATGGCCGAACTCCAGGCCAGAGACGTCGCGCCGAGGCCGTGAAGTAGCACCCAAGGCTCACCGTCCGATGGCCCGATTTCATAGCACAACAGTACGCTGTCTCCGACCGCGAGCTTGACTCTTCGAGCGCCCAGGGCGCGCAGAACCGCC
>JADFQD010000015.1 GCA_022561975.1 Acidobacteriota bacterium | reverse complement strand
CAGCGCGCCGATCTCGTCAAGCGGATGCACAACCAGATCGGCGCTGCCGACTACGGGATGCAGATGCTGCCGGCGTCCGAGGTCAGAGCGCCGGTCGTATTAGTGTAGGGGTTGCCTTCGGTGTCGGCGGCGGTGACATTGACGACAATCTCGCAGATCTCTTCCTTCCCGACCATTCCGTCAGTGAGAGTGATCGTGCCGCCGCCGTCCAGTGCGGTCACCGTGCCGCCACAGGTATTGGACACGAACGCCGGCTCGGCCAGGGTCATTCCGCCCGGCAGCATGTCGCTGAAGGCCAACATATCGACCGGATATACCGATCCCGAGTTGTTGATGGTGAAGATCAACATGCTGGTGCTGCCCGGGCCGATAGTGTCCGGCATGAAGACCTTGGAGAAACCCGGTGGAGAAGCCACGGTCGCAGCGATCGGGGCAGCAGCCACGGCGACGAAAAGAAGGAACCCGATCCAGAGACCGTGCGCGGGTCGGGCCAAGGAACCGCGCGACCGCCGGGCCAGCAGCACCGCTCCGCCGGCAAGCAGCATCAGGGCAAGCAGCAGCAAGCCCCCGCCGGGGATGGTGGGAACAGGGATCGGACAAGCGGCCACGGTAGCGGTCGCGACATCGCCCTCGACGCCGAAGATGGTGGGGGGGTTGTCGGTGACCGAGAGCTGGACCGGATCGCCGACGTTGAAGGTGCCGATCGGATAGACAACGCTGAAAGTGAAGATCTCACCCACCGCCGTGAACGTGTGGGTGTTCCCGGTGGCCATCAGGGTCCCGCCGCCGGTGAAGACCTGCGAAGTCATCAGCAGGTTGAGAGCGCTCGCTCCCGTTGCCTCGCCGGTGAAAATCGCGCCGTCTTCACAAACCGTCGCGCTGATGGCATCGACGTCGAAGTTGTGGTTCAAGACTCGGGGAAGAGGTACCGCGTGGGCCACGATCGAACCCATGGTCAAGATCACTCCAAGGGCGGCAACCCAGGAAAAACAACGTGCGCGATTCATTTGCGACTCCTTTTCGATCTTCGGGGACGCCCCTCGGAGGAAGGGGACTTGGCTCTTCACTCCAGTGCCATCAGCCTGCGATTCAAAGCGATTGTATACCGACAATCGAACCCGAGGGCGGGCCGTGTTAGGTAACCCTCGAAGAGAACCGGTCGGGAGGGGACACGAATGAATCGTGTCCCCGATGCCCGATGCCCGATGCGGGCGCGGATCCGGCTCCGGATCCGGCGTTCTTGCCGTCGTGTCGTCTCGGCTCTGTGAAATGATCTTCCGCACCATGATTTCCGACATTCTCTCGACAGGTCTCCGGCGCATCTCGCCGTGCGCTCTGGCGGGCTGTCTCGCGCTCGCCTGCCAAACGGCTCCGGACTGGGCCGGGCGCGCGCAGACCGAGTCCGAGTCGGCGACGCATCTCCTGGTCACCGGCGGCACGGTGGTCACGATGGACGACGAGGGCACGGTGATTCCCGACGGGGCGGTGGCGATCGAAGACGGCCGGATCACGGCGGTCGGGCCCCGAGCCGAGTTGCAGCCGGCTCATGCCGAGGCCTACCAAGTTTCCGCCGATGGCGGCGTGATCATGCCCGGACTCATCAACGCCCACACCCACGTTCCGATGGTCCTGTTCCGTGGCCTGGCCGACGATCTCGAACTCATGGATTGGCTGGAGAACCACATCTTCCCGGCCGAGGCCGAGCACGTGGACGAAGAGTTCGTGCGCGTCGGCACCCGGCTCGCCTGTCTGGAAATGCTTCGCGGCGGCATCACCACCTTTGTCGACGGCTACTACTTTGAAGACGCGATCGCGGAGGAGGTCGAAGCCTGCGGCATGCGCGCGGTGCTGGGCTCGACCCTGATCGACTTTCCGGCGCCTGACAACGAGACCTGGGAGGAAGCCATCGCCTACGCCCGCGCCTTCATCGAGAAGTGGCGCGGCCATTCCACCATCACAGCCGCGCTCGGTCCTCATTCTTCCTACACGGTGTCGGCCGAACACCTGGTGGAAGCCCACGCGATCGCCACCGCGCTCGACGTGCCGCTCCTGATCCACCTGGCCGAGGACCGGGGCGAGATCGAACGCGTGACCCAGGCGACGGGAATGACGTCCGTCGACTATCTCGAGAGTCTCGGCATTCTCGACCAGCGAGTGCTCGCAGCCCACATGGTCTTTCCGAGCCCGAGCGAGATCGAACTTCTCGCCCACCGAGATGTCGGCGTTGCCCACTGCCCGCAGTCCAACATGAAGATCGCGGCCGGCGTCGCGCCGGTAGCGGCCATGATCGAGGCCGGTGTCGCCGTCGGTCTGGGCACCGACGGGGCGGCTTCGAACAATGACCTCAACCTCTGGGAAGAGATCGACACCGCGGCCAAGCTCGCCAAGGTCACGACCGGCGACCCGACGGTGCTCGACGCGCGCCAGGCGATCGCGATGGCGACGATCGAAGGCGCGCGCGCGATCGGCATGGCCGCCGACATCGGTTCGCTCGAGGTGGGTAAGCGCGCGGACCTCATCGTGGTCTCGGCCGACGGTTTTCATCAGCAACCGCAACCGGCCGCCCTCAACCCCTACTCGCTGCTGGCCTACGCGACCAAGGCTTCCGACGTCCGTCACGTGATCGTCGAGGGTCGACTCGTGGTCGAGAACGGCCGCGTCCTGACCCTGGATGCAGATACCGTGCTCGAGGAAGCCACGGCGATACGCCGCCGGATCACCGACGGCTCGAGCCACTAACGCCCTCCGTCTAGCGGTCGAGCCCTGTCTCGACCGAATGCGAACAGTCGATTGTAGCGGTCGAGCCCCGTCTCGACCGACCGACTCTGCACAGGAATTCGGTCGACACGGAGGTCGACCGCTACAGGGGTTGCTCTCTCGGGGACTCGGGACAGGCGAAATGGCAAGGGCGGGGCGCTAGACTCCGACAATGTCCGCCAACGCCCGGCTGCGTTTGCTGCTACTCCAGATTCGCGATTCTGACGATCCGGTGATCGAGGAAGAGCGGTCTTCGTTCGCCGACAAGGCCGGTCTCGATGTCGAACAGATTCTGCTTCACAACCTTCTCGACGGCCCGCCGACCCACGCTGCGGTCGCGGCCTGCGACGGCTTGCTGGTCGGGGGAAGCGGCGACTACTACGTTTCCAAGGGCCACCTGCCCGCCTTTGACGAACTGACGCGATTCTTCGAAGAAGTAGCCGATCGCGCCTACCCGACCTTCGCCTCGTGCTTCGGCTTCCAACTCTTGATCCTGGCTCTCGGCGGCCGAATCGTCCACGATCCCGCGCACACCGAGCTGGGCACCCTCGAGCTGACTCTGACCGCAGCCGGTCGTAGCGACCCGCTCCTCGGCACACTCCCGCCCACCTTCAACGCCCAACTCGGGCACAAGGACCGGGCCGACGAATTGCCGCCGGGGTTCGAAAACCTCGCCACCAGCAAGCTCTGCCGGTTCCAGGCCTTTCGGGTTCCGAACAAACCGATCTGGGCAACCCAGTTTCATCCCGAGCTGGACAGCCATACCAACAAGAGCCGGTATCTGCGCTACCTCGAAGGCTATGCCGAGCACTTGACCGAGGAAGAACGGAAAAGGACCCTCGAGAACTACCGCAACAGCCCCGAAACCGGAGAGCTGCTGAAACGATTCGTCGAGCTGGTCTTCGGCTGACCGGATCGAGTCCCCCGATTCCAATCAAGGAGCGATCACCATGGCCCATCTAAAACCCCTCGCCACCGACACCCATCCCCGCCTGGTCGATGACTTCCAGACCTTCGAGCGCATTCTCGGCTTCGTGCCCAACAGTCTGCTCACCATGCAGCGCTGCCCCGAGATCGTCGAGGGCTTCGGCACCTTGACCCGCTCGATCATGAGCGCCGACGGCGATTGTCGTGGTCTCGTGGACCTCGGCTTTCTGCGCCTGGCGGCCCATCTTTCGAGCCGCGCCGCCGGATGCCGCTATTGCCAAGCCCACTCGCTGGTGGCCGCACAGATTCACGGCGTGAGCGAGGAGAAAGTCGACGCGATCTGGGACTACAAGACCTCACCGCTCTACTCCGAGGCCGAGCGCGCCGCGCTCGATTTCGCCGCCGCCGCCGGCGCCGTGCCCAACGCCGTAAACGACGAGATCATGGCCAACTTGAAGGCGCATTGGACCGAGGAGCAAATCGTGCGCATTCTCGCGGCGGTGAGCCTGTATGGCTTCCTCAACCGCTGGAACGACTCGATGGCGACAACCCTCGAATCGGCGCCCAAGGAACTCGCCGACCGCGCGCTCGCGCCACGGGGCTGGGACCAAGGCAAACACGGCTAGCGAGGATCCCAGCGATTCGCGGTCGGGAGGGGACACCTGGGAAAGGTGTCCCCGAGGCCCGAAGCGCGTCCGCCCCGCCATCCTCTGATATCATCGGCAGTTCCAGCTGCGCAACCCTCTCAACACTGAGACCAGCCATGCTCCGAGTAGTCCAACAGAACACGCACACGAGAGAACTCCCGTACTTCATTCAGACCACCCGGCCGGTTACCTTCGGCTCCGGATTCCATGACCAAGAAGGTGTCGGCCTCGACGCCTTCACCTGGATGACGGCGCGCGGTTCGATCGACTTCGAGCCCGACTCGAGTTCTCGCTTTTTCGAATTCGAAGTTTTTTGCGAATTCTACGATCTCTCGCAAGAGCTGACCGTGAAGATCGCCGGCAGCGCACACGAGTTGAAGCTGGTGCGCGGCTGGAACCGAATCTCTCTGCCGGTTGCGCCCGAGAGCGAGGGCGTCGAACTCGAGACCAACAAGCTCTATCCGCGCGAGTACTATCCCAGCGATCCTCGGACGCTCTCGGTGCGCTACCGGATGCCGCGCCTGCACCAGGATGCAGAACGCCATCGTCACGTAGCCCAGCAGCACGCCAACACCGTGCTCAACCGGCGGGAGATGCTCGACGGCAAGCACTTCCTGCACTCGACCGCGCCGGCTCTCGGTATCGACATGTACGGTGTGTGCAACGTCAAACCCGCCTGCGTCTACTGCGAGTGGGACTTCTCCAAAGCGCAAGAAGGCGACTACGTCGATGCACCCTTCGACAGCAAGCTGCTCGAGGAGTGGGGCGACTTCTTCGACAACTCCAAAGACCTCATCAACTGCTCGATTGGCGAGCCGTTCATGATGAAGAACTTCGACGAGTTGATGGATATCTTCAGCGATCGCGGCAAGTTCCTGGAGATCACCACCAACGGCCAGATCCTGACCGACAGAAACATTGACAAGCTCCTGGGCCGCAATATCGACCTCTACATATCGCTCGACGCCGGCACGCCCGAAACCTACGCCAAGCTGCGCAACGATCGCTTCGACGACATCTTGGTCAACCTGCGCCGGCTCATCCAGGCCAAGGGTGGTTCGGGACAACTGCCCAGAATCAACCTGGTGTTCATGCCGATGCAGGTCAACGTGCACGAGCTCGAAATCTTCGTCAAGTTGTGTGCAGACCTCGATGTAGACCGGATGATTCTTCGCCCCTTGAACTACAGCGAGATCACCAATCTCGATTGGGAGCGCGGCGGTTACCACTTCAGCTATCGCAAAGAGCTGCTGCCCTTCGACCAGCTGGCCCGAACCAGCGCGCTCGCGGCGCATCTGGCCCGCAAGCACGGCGTCGAGATTTCGGATCAGATGGACTTCGGCAGCGGCGAAGCCGAGGCGTTCGCCCATGAGTTTGCCGCCGACGAGTCCGCAAACGACTCGGTCGAGCCGGGATCGAACGGGAAGCCGGAGTCGATCGTCACCACCCGGGAGCCGGTCGCGGAAGTTTCCGGCAACCCGATCGCAATGACGGCGATGGAAGTCGCCGAGGCCAAACCCGAGCTGCCACCACTTGGTGAAGACCAGGTACCGATGTGCACCGAGCCCTGGAAGAGCCTCTACATCTTGCGGCGTGGCGTCCTGCCGTGCTGCTACGGTTCGGCCCGCGTCGGCCAGATGGACGAGTACCGCGAAGCCTGGAACTCGCAGTTGTTTCAAGACCTCCGCCGCGAACTCGCGGCCGGCCGCTTCCACTACTACTGCCTCGACTCTCAGGCCTGTCCGCTGGTGCGAAAGGCCGAGGCCGCGAAGCGCTTGCCCAAGTCCCAGGTTTTCTTCATGCGCTTCTGGAGCAAGTGGTACTGGCTCGACCGGCGCCTCTGGGGCCTGCCCGGCAAGTACCTGTTCAAGCCGGCCAAGTGGGTGACGATCCGGCTGCTCCGGATCACCACCGAAGACGGCTACCTCGGGCGCGTCATCAAACGCTATCTCGAGCGGTTTCGACGAGCGACGGCGTAGACATACGGTCGAGACGGAGCTCGACCGCTACAATCGAGAACAGTGCCTCGGCCGTCGACACGGGGGCCGACCACCACAATCGAGGACGGGGCATGGGCCGTCGACAAGGAGAACGGCCGCTAGAATCGAGAAGAGTACCTGTAGCGGTCGAACTCCGTGTCGACCGTCTACACCGGAACCAGGACCGGGTACTCGGGCTCCCACATGTAGTCGTCCACCGCGGCGGCGATGTCCATGCTCTCGAAGGCTCTGCCGGTTCCGTCGGCGCTCGCCTGGGCGACCACGGCGATGGCGACGGCCCGGGTAACCTCGCGTAACCGAGACACGGCAGGATAGATCGAGAACGCGGCCAATTCGTCGTCCGACACGCTGTCGGCCAGGGCCCGGGCCGCAGCCGTGAACATGGAGTCGGTTACTTCCCCGGCCTCGGCCACCAGAGCTCCGAGCCCGATGCCAGGGAAGATGAAGGCGTTGTTGCCCTGGCCGATGCGATGCTCGTGACCGCCGTGAGGGACCGGATCGAAAGGGCTGCCGGTAGCGATCAAGGCCCTGCCGTCGGTCCATCGAACCAGGTCGGCGGGTTTGGCCTCCGCAAGCCGATTGGGGTTCGAGAACGGAAAAACCAAGGGCCGTTCGACATGCTCGGCCATGGTCCGGATCACTTCCTCGGTGAACAGCCCGGCCTGACCTGAGGTTCCGATGAGAATCGTCGGCCGGTACGCAGCTGTCAAGTCCACCAGGCTCTTGCCAGCCGAGAGACCGGCTTCAGAGGCCAGCTCATCCGGCCACGCCAGCGCCGGCTTGCACCCGTTGAGATCCTCACGGCTCTCGACCAGGGGACCGTGCGAATCCAACACCGCCAGCGACCGGACCAGGTCATCTCCCGACAGGCCCTCGGCTTCGAGCGTCGCGCGAAGCTGACAGGCAATACCGCCGCCGGCGGCACCGGCACCCACGATCAGGATCCGCTGATCGATAAAACGTGTTCCGGTCACTCGGCCGGCGGCCAGGATTCCAGCGAGCGCCGTCGCCCCTGTACCTTGGATGTCGTCATTGAAGGAAAGCAGCCGACCGCGATACCTGGAGAGCAACTCGTGCGCGTTCTCGTTGCGAAAGTCCTCCCATTGAACCAACGCCTCAGGGAAGAGCTCGGCGACCGCTTGGACGAACTCCTCGATCAGATCGAAGTACTCCTCGCCACGCAACCGCGGCCTACGCCACCCCAAATACAGATCATCGTTCAGCAGCTCCTCGTTGTCGGTACCGACGTCGAGCGAAATGGGCAAGGTTGAAGCTGGGTGAATTCCGGCGGCAGCACTGTAGATCGCAAGCTTGCCCACAGGAATCACCATGCCTCCGGCACCCTGATCTCCGATGCCCAGAATCGCCTGGTTGTCGGTGACCACAATCAAGCGAACACCCGAGAAGGGATGATTGGCCAGGACCCCCCTTACCCGGCCTCGATGCCCTGGAGTGATCCAGACGCCCCGAGCTCGGCGAAAAATGTGGCTGAATTCTCGTGCCGCCTGACCAACGGTGGGCGTGTAAACGATGGGCAGAAACTCCTCCAGGTTGTCGAGGAGCACTCGATAGAAAAGGTGTTCGTTGCGGTCCTGAAGGGCCGCAAGTCCAATGTACTGCTCGATTGGCTCGATCTTGCGCACGATGTTGCCGTACACGCGGCGCGCCTGTAGTTCGATCGTGCTCACCTGGTCGGGCAACAGCCCCTCCAGGCCGAAGGTCCTGCGCTCCTCGAGCGTGAAAGCCGAACTCTTGTTGTACATCGGCTGCTCGATCAGCTCGGCGCCTCGGTAGGGCACCTCGAGCTCGAAGCGTCCGTCAGCAGAGCGGCCGCGATAGAAACTGTTGGACATTGGCATAGGTGCCGGTACTACGAGTCCCCTTTGCCCAAAGTCTCAGGAGTCTTCGGCGGGCGGGCGGAGGGGACTGAGAATCTAAAAGAGCCCTCTCCGAAGAGAGGGCTCTGGGTAGCTGAGGTCAGCTCGCCCTGCTGAGGTCCCGAGGCCCCCAGAGTAGGCATTCGACTACCAGCCGGAATTGCGTCGGCCGCCGCCACCACCACCGAAACCGCCTTCGCGACGCGGTCGGGCCTCGTTGACACGCAGGCTTCGTCCGCCCATGTCTTTGCCGTCGAGGGCCGAGATCGCCGCGGTGGCGCCATCGTCATCCATCTCGACGAAGCCGAAGCCTCGCGGACGGCCCGTCTCACGGTCGCTGACGAGGCTTACGCTCTCGACGGTACCGTGCTCGCCGAACAGATCTCGGAGTTCGGACTCGGTTGCACTGTAGGGCAGGTTGCCCACATAAATCTTCTTCATTTTCTTCTAACTCACAATCTTGCAATGAGTGCGCTCGGGCAAATGCTGGTTGGCGCACGGTTACTGAAACTGGTCCCTCACATTCGGAACCGTCGACGAGAGCCTCGCCTAAAGGGAGATGGGAAAAGCGGCTACTTCTGAAAAGGACTCGGGTTTCTCAGGGTTAGCGCGCCCCGAATGGGACACCCTGCTCTCGTGAGCGAAAAGCATAGGGTAAAGTCGCCCCTTTGTCCAGGAAAGTCTTGAGCTGTCGTTACTTGCGCCGATTAGCGGGCAGGATGCGCTTGCGCAGCCTGAAGGCGAGGGGCGTGACTTCGATGAGTTCGTCTTCGGCGATGAACTCGATCGCCTGCTCCAGACTCAGGAGCTTGGGCGGCACCAGGCGAATCAGCTCGTCGGCCGAGGCCGCCCGCATGTTGGTGAGCTTCTTCTCCTTGGTGATATTGACGTCCAGGTCACCCGCGCGGGAATGCTCGCCTACGACCATGCCCTCGTAGACCTCATCGGTCGGAGAGACGAAGAAAATGCCCCTCGGTTGCAAGTGTTCGATGGCGAAAGCGGTCACCTTCCCCGACCGGTCCGAGACCAGCGCGCCGGTCGTTCGCTGCGGAATATCGCCCTGCCACGGGCCGAAGCGGTCGAAAAGATGGTTCATGATACCGGTGCCTCGGGTGTCGGTCAGAAAATCCGTGCGGAATCCGATCAGACCCCGGGTCGGCACCTCGAACTCGATCCGCACGCGTCCACTGCCATGGTTGACCATGCTCATCATCCGCCCCCGACGCGTCCCGAGCCTCTGGGTAACGACCCCGACGAAATTCTCTGGGCAATCCACGGTTAGCTTCTCGATCGGCTCTTCGAGGATGTCGTTTTCGCGCCGGGTCAGCACCTCGGGGCGACCGACTGAAAACTCGAAACCTTCCCGCCGCATCATTTCGATCAAAATGGCCAGCTGCAATTCACCCCTTCCGGCAACCTCGAAGCCACGGGCGTCGCGCGTTTCACTCACCCGAATCGAGACGTTGGTCCAGGTCTCCTTGATCAGCCGCGCCTTGAGCTTGCTCGAGGTCACGTACTTGCCCTCCCGACCGGCCACTGGGGAGTCGCTAACCGAGAACACCATCGCCAAGGTCGGCTCATCGATCGTGATCCCCGGCAGCGGCCGCGGATCTTCGAGATCGGTAAGCGTCTCGCCGATCGCCACTTCCTCGAAGCCCGCGACGGCTACGATATCCCCAGGGCCGGCGTGTTCGATCTCCAAGCGCGCGATCCCCTCGTAGCCATACAACCGCGCCACTGTCGTCGCCTCGACTTGGCCGTCGTGACGAGCGCGCCCGATTCGCTGGCCCTTGCTGATCTCACCTTGGAAGATCCGCCCGATCGCCAGTCGACCGACATAGTCGTCGTAGTCGAGCGTCGTTACGAGCAGCTGTAGCGGATGACCCGGCTCGAACTCTGGAGCCGGCACCGTCCGCAGAATCTCCTCAAAGAGTGGCTGCAGTGTCTGGTCCTCTCCGTCCGGCTCGGTCCGGCAAATACCGTCGCGGGCGATCGAGTAGAGCACCGGAAAGTCAAGTTGCTCTTCGTCGGCATCAAGATCGATGAAGAGATCGTAGACCTCGTCGAGGACCTCCATGATCCGGGCGTCGGATCGATCGATCTTGTTGATTACCACGATCGGGGCGAGTTTGGCTTCGAGCGCCTTGCGCAGGACGAACCGGGTCTGCGGTAGCGGTCCTTCGCTGGCGTCGACCAGGAGAAGCACGCCGTCCACGAGCTTGAGCGTGCGCTCTACCTCGCCGCCGAAATCCGCATGGCCGGGTGTGTCGACGATGTTGATCTTGACGTCGCCGTAGTGAATGGCCATGTTCTTGGCCATGATCGTGATGCCCTTCTCGCGCTCGAGATCAATTGAGTCCATGACTCGGACCCGCACCTTCTCGTTGTCGCGAAAGATTCCGCTCTGCCAAAGCATGGCATCGACCAGGGTGGTCTTGCCGTGATCGACGTGCGCGATGATGGCCAAGTTGCGCAGATCGGGACGGGTGGTGGAAGAAACAGAGGACATAGGGGACTCCGAGTTGGGAAGGGACACCCCGACCAACGAGTGTCCCCGATGGGAAGGGAACACTCTCGAAGGGGTGTCCCCGTTGCGGACCGAGGAGAATAGCACGGAGAAAGGGGGCGCCGGCGCCCGGCAAAGCCCCCTGCCGGCGGCCAGCCCATCAGATGGTCGGCAGATGGTCGGCAGATGGCCGGCTAGAAGTTGGCGACCAGCGAAACCGTGAGGATCGAATCGAGACTGTCCAGCTCGGCCAGCACACGACTCCCTTCAAGCGAACCCCCCGAAATCGACGGGATCAAGAGGATCTCGGTGAGCGCCGGCCGGTTGTCGAAGAGCAGCTGAAGGCTCGCCTTGAGTGCCAACCGTTCGCTCATGGCGACGCTGAGGGTGTTCACGAAGTCAGCACGATAGTCCTCGGTGTCGTCCAGGTTCTCGTCTATCGCGAGAGTGCTGGTAAGGCCCGTCGCGTCATTGAGCTGTCGCCAATATTCGTAGGAGAGCCGCAGGCCGGCGAACCTGCTGGTCGCTCCCGAAACATCTTCCTGATCGGTGTAGGTGACGCCGTAATCGGTCTGGAATCGTGCGCTGTCCCGCTCGAACCACAGATGTCCGACTCCTCCGAAGGCTCCGATTCGACTGTCGATCCCGGCGAACTCGTTTCGATCCCATCCCAGACCGGCAAACCAGAAGAGCTTCTCCTCAACCTCACGGTCATATCGCCCTCGCAGAAAGTAGTTCTCGGCGGTAAGGGCGGTCTCACTCGATTTGCGCACAAGGAAGTCGGTCGGGCTTCCGACTGCCACTCGCGAGGTGGTCGTGCTCTGGGCACGAATGCCGCCCGCCACGATCTCGAGCGACGAACTCTCCCAAAACCGGGTGGCGGTGTTGCGCAGCGAGATGGTCTGGACTTCGGAGTTGCCGCTGCTCGCAAGCAGCGAGAACTCGGCGACATCGAACCAGCCGAGCTTGGGCTCCTCTTCATCCTCAGCCACGGCTGGAGCCGTCGCCAGGACGGCCGCCGCCAAGAGTGCTATCGCCGGGACAGCCCGGTTTTGGGGTCTGGTGAATGTCTTCATCGTCTGGGTCTTGCGTCAAAGAAAGTGTCCGTCAGGCCTCGAACTCTTGGCAGGATACGCAGTACAAGAACGCCTCCTCTGTTTTGGCGCCGAGACACGATCCGCAACGACCAGAGAGAGCCCCGCCGGCCCGAACTACCCGCCGAACTACCCAGAGGACACGGATACCGTGTACTCGACGACCTGGCCGGGAAGCAACGAGCCGGCGTCAAACAAGAGGACACAGAACTCAGCACCGGTCAACCCAAAAACCGCCAACTCGCCTTCGCTTGCTTGCACCGAGTAGCGCGTCGCACATTGGTCCGCTGCGGGCCGGCCCAGTCCCAGACCGATCGACAGGCTGAGGCCCAGGGGTTCCGCCCCATCGGCCACCTTCTCCTGCAACCGGACCAGCTCGACCCGGACCGTACCGGTGCTGACCACCGTGAAGTTGTGGAATTCGCTGCCCTGGAAAGCGACCTCGCCCTCGAAGACCAACGGTACCGCGATCGGTTCCGTGGAACTACCACTACAGCCGGCCAGGAAACCGAACGCCGTCAGCGCGAACACAAAGAGTGCTGGGAAGAACCGTCTCATTCGACTGAAGCCTACAACGTCTCCGGCTGGATGCCAAAGAGGCCCGGACCTAGCAGCCAGTGGCAGCCCGTAGTAGAAGTCGACCGTTCCTACCCTGCGCAAACCTGATTTCGCGATAGCCTTGGCCGATGGGAGGACTGATCAAACTTGCCATCCTGGCGGCCGTGGTCTACTTCGGCTACACCCAACTCCTGCCACGGTACCGAGCCCACAGGGAATCCCAAGCGGCCCACGAAGAGGCCGATCAGGACAGCCAGCAGGCTCATCACTGCGTATCCGTAGCCGAATCCGTCAGCAGTGACTTCGCCGGAGAAATCCGTCAGTTTTCTCGACCGCCGGTGGACGCCGGCATGTGGTCGACATTCATGATTCAGACGAGCGGCCAACTCTCGAGCGCGGATTCCGCCTGTCGCTGCCCTCATGAGGCCTGCACCAGCGCGGCGGCCGCCCTGCTCGAGCAGCGCAGACTTCTCAACCGGTTCGACGCCATGGTCCGTGGCACGAGCACAGGAATCTCCAACCCTGCGGTCTCCCTGGAACGGATCAACAACCTCCTGGCTCGAGCCCGGTCCGAAGCCGGCTGCTAGAGCTTGGAACCTGCGAGGTAGAAATCGAGCCGCTGGCGCTCCGATTCGCTAAGTGCCGAGCGCCGCACCAGGAAATCTGAGCCCGGCTTGGGCAACGGGACTTTCGGATTGGAGAGCATCGATTCGAGCTTTTCGCAGCCGGCATCCCCGGCGAAAAGCAGTGACATCTGGCGGCAGAAACCCACGAGACCCTCCGCGCGGGAACTCTCGAGCTCGATCTGTAGGGTCTCGGGCAGTTCTTTGGCAACGATTCGATAGCCGTCCTCCTCGACCTCGATCGTCACCCAGGCCGTGACTGTGTGTTCCTGCAGGGGAAAGCGCACCTGATCTTCGAAGCGCGCGGGAATCGTGCCGAGCTTGACCTCGGTGATGAGCTCGCCCTCGCCCGAGAAGGCGACTTGGAGCACCGCTTTGTGCAGACCGTCCCCGGCCGGCTCGAGATGCAGGGTGCCGCTCTCGAGCGTCACCGTGTTTTTGGGCGAAAAAAGCCGCAAATCGATCGCACCGTTGCTCATCGGCAAGGTCTCGATGTTGACGTTCTCGTAGGTTCCGCAAACGCGGTCGAACGGAAAATCGACGCCCGCCGCCGGCAGCCGAACGGCCGCCAGCTGAACCGTCATCAGGACCGCCACAAACGCCAACGTGCCGGTCTTTCTTGCCATGACTACTTGGGATAGTACCCGCGAAGCGATCTTGCGCTCAACTTCCCGCCACGCACCTTGAGCTCGACCGTCCGGAAGTCGTCCTCCGCGGAGGGGTTATCCGAGGTGTACGCCACCAGATACTGACTGCGAAGCTCTTGCTCGATCTCCCGGTACACGTCCTCCAACTCCAACGCCTCGCGGATGAAGAAATGGCGACCTCCGGTCTCGGAGGCCAGCCTACTCAATTTCTTTCGGATACCGGTCTTCATGGTGCCTACGTTCAAGCCGACCGCGTAGATCACGACGCCGCTGCGCCGGGCATATTCCAGAGCCTCGCGAAAAGCGTAACGACTCGCCGAGTCGTCGCCGTCGGAGAGCAGAATCAAGGCTCGCTGCCCCCGAAAACCGCGAAAGTAGTAGAGACTGGTCACGACGGCGTCGTGAAGAGCCGTCCAGCCGAGTGACTGCAGCCCCTGGAGTGAGGCCTCGATCGCTCTGAGATCGTCCGTGGGCGGCACCAAGAGCACCGGGTCCTTCGAAAAACTCAGGAGAAAGGCCCGGTCCCTGGGCTTCATGATGTTGTTCAGGAAGCCCACGGCAGCTTTTTGCGCTTCGGGCAGAGCCGTCGCCATCGAGCCCGACGTATCGATCGCAATGCCGATCGAGAGCGGCAGATCCTTGACCTGCTCGAAACGGTCGATCACCTGGAGCCGACCGTCCTCGAAGACTTCGAATTCGGCCTTTGTCAGACCCTGTACCGGTCGATTGCCATCGTCCAGAACGGTCACCAGCATTTCGACCAGATTTACCTCGACGGTCTCGGTGAACTGAGGTGAGTTGAGGAATCGGACCGCCTCCGCTCGAGCGCCATTGTCGAGGATCGCAACCACCGTCAGGTATGCGGTCTCCTGCTTGGCCTTGTCGGGCACGTCGATCGTGGTCCTCCAGGGACCTTCCTCGAGCGTCGTCACCACCACATCGTTGACAAGGAATCGAACCTCTTCGATGAGGCGCTCGTCGGGAATCGCAATCTCCGCGCGCACCGGCACGCTACCGGCGAGCTCTTCGTTTTCCCCAGGCGACATGATGCGCACCGAAAAAGACCCACGCGGCTGATTGAGAACTATCTCGTCATAGGCCACCAGTTCGCCATCGACGTCGAACCCCTCGGCCCGGACGACCTGCTCGGTGGGAAACTCCGACAGCCTGAGGTCGGCGCCAAACGGCGGTTGCTTGCGGCGCAGTTGGGACCGTCCATCGACGGAGAAAACGACCTCGACGATGCGCGACCCGGAGACCAGCGCTTCGGCGCGCCAAGTACCGAGAGCCAAACGACCATCCGGCGGCGCCAGCAGAAGGCTGTCTTCACCGGCAATGGCCTCGAGTGCCAGGGCCTCTCCCATTTCGATAATCACGGCATCCGGCACGGCAATCTCAGCGACAGCCTGGGGCACGTTGGGAACGCGCAAGCCCTTGGCAAAGCGCGCCTCGGCGCCCGACACCTCGTCGATCACCTTGAGGCGCAAGACCATCAGGCGGTCGGGGCGAAGCGCTCTTTCGATCACCAGCCCGATCGGAACATCGCTCTCCGGCGGGGGGATCTTGAACCGAACCCGGAATTCCTCGAACACCGTGCCGCCCTGCTCGATCGTGCCTTCGACGGTGAGCTTGTAAACCTTGGTGCCGGCCTTGGCACCAAATCTGTCTTCCGGTTCACCATTGGGCTGGGTATCGGCCTGGGTGTCGGTCTGGGTATCGGTCTGGGTATCGGATTGATCTGGGGTCTGACCGTCGGGCTCGCCATCGATCGCGCCCGCGGGCTCGCCGTCGGCCCCGGCGTCGGGAACGGCGTCGCCCCCGGCAGCGGCAGTTCCCTCCTCAAAGAGGCCCAACTCGGCATCCGCGGGGATGGTGAGGATCTGGCGAGCCACGATCCGTTGGCCTCGGCGCTCCGGAAACACGATCTCGCCGGCCGTTATCTCCAACACCCGAGCCGGCTCAGGAACCGCGCCGTCAACGACCGCGCGCACCCACGCCGCCAGATCGCTCGGCGCTTTCAGTACCTCGAGCAGCACGTTGTTGGTAGGTCGATCCTTCTTGAAACCTCTGAGCCCGTCGACACCGGTGACCTCGTCGATGAACCGAGCGTCCTTGCAGGCCTTGATGTCGAATCGCTTGCCTCGAATCAGGCCCTGCAGTTCCTCGAACTGTTGCAGCCAGTACGCCATGTCCTTGTTGTAGAGGGCTATTTTCGAGTCCAGCGGAATCCAGAGCCGGTGCGGGCCTTCCGGCCCGCGCCGGTAGAACAAGAGCCGGTAACGGCTCACCACCTCCGGATAGGTCCACACCTCGATCGGCTGGAAGGTCTGTCCGCACTCGACCTGCCGCCGCTCGGAAGGATTTCCATGCAGGAACAGGGCTCGCGCGCGGTCGTCGAGAAATGTGTTGAATTCCGAGAACACGAGCCGGCGGCGGCGGGAGATCGCTTCGACGAGCTCGTTGTTCGGGGTTTCCGGAATTGGATCCGCATCGAGAAACGTGTCGATCCAAGACCTGCGCTCGGCTTCCGGTCTCGCAACGAGCTCGTCGCGCTGGTCGCGAGTGAGGAGCAGCCCCGGGCCATCCGAGAAAAACTCCCGGTCGCGCTCCGGCCAGAGGACGGGGCTGTCCTCATTGTTGGCCTCAGTGTGGGCCGCAAACGATGTCGAAGATGTCGAAGTCAGCACCAGCAGGCAGACGAGGCCCGCAAAGGTCGCGGCCGTTTGCCGCCAAGTACTACTCATTCGGTTCATAAGAATCCCTCATTCGTCGTCGGGGGTGCAAGCCCGCTGCCAGAAACACTATAGTTGCGTTGCCGCGCGGGCCAACGCCCGTACCAAAACCTAAGAAGATCACCAAGGCCAAAAACTATGCCCACTCGTCAAAACATTCCGATCGCAGAATGGCAAGAGGGTGATTCCGTGGCCGGTTTCGCCCTGGTCACCCGCAAAGAGCGCCGCCAGGACCGCAATGCTCGCGACTACATCGATCTCGAGCTGACCGACAATACGGGCACCGTCTTCGCGAAGATTTGGGCCGACAGCGCGGCTCTCGACGCCGATTTCAAAGCCCACGACTTCGTCGCCTATCGGGGCGCGGTCAAGAGCTACCGTGACCAGATCCAGCTCAGCATCGACCAATGCCGGCGGGCCACCGACAGCGATCGCGAGCACGGTTTCGACGAGGCCCTCCTGATTCCTTCGACGCCGGAAGATCCGGAGGATCTGTGGCGCCGGCTCGAAGCCCTCTATCAGACGATCGAACGTCCCCATCTGGATCGCCTCGCCCGCGAGACCTTGGCTATACACGGTAAAGCGCTCGAGGAGCACCCGGCCGCGAAGACCATCCATCACGCCTATCGCGGCGGACTCCTCGAGCACGTCGTTTCGACGGCGGAACTGGCGTCGATGGTCGCCGGGCACTATCCGGAACTCGATCGCGATCTGCTTCTGATCGGCGTCCTGTTCCACGATCTCGGCAAGCTGCTCGAGATCGGCGCCATGCCCGCCAACGACTACACCACCGAAGGACAGCTGGTGGGGCATGTCGTCATGGGCCGCGATCTTCTGCGCGAGCGCTGCGCCGCGATCCCCGACTTTCCCAAAAAAGAACAAGTCCACCTGGAACACCTGGTTCTCTCGCACCAGGGCCGGCTGGAGTACGGATCGCCGATCGAGCCACGCACCGCCGAGGCCCTGGCGCTTCACACGATCGACAACCTCGACGCCAAGCTGGCGCAACTTCGCCAGGCCGCACGCAACCAGAGTGGATTCCAGTACATGCGCGGTCTCGGCCGGTGGATGTACCTCGGCTCCGAGAAGAGCGCCGGCGACAGCGACGCCCCCTCGACGGACGAGAGCGACACCGGGGTTCAACAACTCGAGCTGAACGCCGACTCTTAGCTCGTCGATGAACGTTCTTTTCTTCTCTCCCGGCTTCCCGGCCGAGATGCCGCAGTTCGTCCGGGGACTGGCCGAAGTCGGGGCGCAGGTGTTCGGTGTCGGCGATCAGCCCGCCGAGGCCCTCCCCGACGCCGCTCGCGAGGGTCTGGCCGACTACCAGCGAGTCGATTCCCTGTGGGATGAGTCCGGCTTGCTGGCTACGGCCCGGGCGATCGCCGACCGAGTCGGCCTCGACCGGATCGAGTGTCTTTGGGAGCCCGGCATGCTGCTGGCCGCGACGGTTCGAGAAAAGCTCGGACTCCCCGGGCTCAGCCTGGCCCAGACCGTGCCCTTTCGAGACAAAGGTGAGATGAAACGACTACTCGACGCGCAGGGCATTCGCACTCCACGCCATGCCCGGGCAACCACCGCCACCGAGTGCCGCAACGCCGCCGAGCTGATCGGCTTCCCGCTGATCCTCAAACCGATCGCCGGCGCCGGCAGCGCCGATACCCATCGAGTCGACGACAACAGCGATCTCGAGCGAGTCCTGCCGTTGATACGACACGTCCCGGAAGTGAGCGTCGAAGAGTTCATCGACGGCGAGGAATTCACCTTCGACACGATCTGCGCCGACGGTCGAATCCTCTACTACAACATCGCCTGGTACCGGCCACGGCCTCTGATCGGCCGAAGTATCGAGTGGATCAGCCCCCAGACGGTGACCCTGCGCGACCCCGACACCGCGGAACTCGAAGACGGGCGCCGGATGGGACGCGAGGTCCTTGACGCGCTCGGCTTTCGCACCGGCTTCACCCACATGGAGTGGTTCCGCAAAAGCGATGGCGAGGTTGTCTTCGGCGAGATCGGCGCCCGACCGCCGGGGGCCCGTTCCGTCGATCTCATGAACTACGCCGGCGACATCGATGTCTTTACCGGCTGGGCGGAAGCCGTCTGCCACCGGCGGCTCTCGCAGACCCTCGACCGCCGCTACAACGCGGCGGTGATCTTCAAGCGCGCCCAGGGCCAGGGCCGGATTCAACGCATCGAGGGGCTCGAATCCCTCTTGCACCGCTACGGCCGGCACGTCGTAGATGTCGATCTCCTGCCCATCGGAGCCCACCGCCGGGACTGGAAGCAGACCCTGCGCTCGGACGGCAACGTGATCGTTCGGCACCCGGATCTTGGCACGACGATGGAGATTGCCGATCTATTTGGGGTCGAACTTCAGATGTTCGCTGAGTAGGGCACGCTTCGAGGCCCAGGCCTCCTGACTACGGATCAGGAGGTTGTGGATTCGAGTTCTCCTCGGTGCACCATTCTTAAACCCTCATTAGTCAATAGGTTACTGCCGCTTCACAAGCCGGCCCTCGGTCGTCTGGAGGCTCGGGGCACTTTCGTTGCCGTATCGTTGCTATTCCGTGCTGGTTCGGGCCGCAACACGGGTTCGAATCCAGCATGCTCTGCACTATTTTCAGATAGCGCTCTTGTTACCCAAGCTTCACGACAAAGCAGAGCTCGAAGTGCATCGTTCGGCTTGGACGAGACCTTCCGGGAACAGGGCCGTTTGCATCCGCCGACGAGCTCCAGCACTGCGGTCGACATGGCGAGGCGATTACGCTTCATTCCCGAAGGCGGGGCCCTGGTCGAGGTCACCTGCCGGACGATTCACGGGCGGTTTCTGCTCAAGTCCTCCCGTCGTCTCAACCAGATCGTTCTCGTATTTGCAGATTGAGAGACTGCGCTATCTCCTTGCTCACGGAGTCAAAGAAGGCTTCGCTCGAGACTGGATCGCTCTTTCTCAGCGACCGTTGCGACAGCCCGCCGGGCATGGTCGAGCATGTCTCGAAGAAGCGCTTCGTCTTCAGGCGGCCCCATAGACGAGCACCGCCTCGGCTTCGGCGCGATCGCGGAAGTAGAGGCTCAAGAAAGCCAGGGTGTTCAAGTCCCCCTCCAGAAACGGCTGGCACAAGCTCCCGGGCCGGGACGGTCACCGAGGCCGAGACGATCGTTACTTCAAGCAGTGGGTTCCGTGGGTCATCGCGCCACCTGCTCTCAGTGCTGCTGCGACGAAAACTGCTTCAGCCATCTCTTTCTCTGTCGCACCAGCTTGAGTTGCCTTGTCGGTATGAATACCGATGCAGTAGGGGCACTGTGTAGTCATTGCGACACCGAGTGCTATCAGCTCCTTGACTTTCACAGAAAGCGTCCCTTCCTCCATGCATGCGTTGTCGAACGCCATGAAAGCTTTCATCTGATCTGGGCACAATTGTCCGAATTTTTCCAGCTTTCCGAGATTTTTCTTGTCGTACATACGTTTCTCCATCGCCAGTTAGTAGACAAACTCCTTGTCCGATACCAAGACTTTCACCGTGTCTCGCTTGACGCCATCCTTTCCCATGGCCTCCGCGGTGGCTGGAGATTCCAAAACCTCCATGAATTTCTCGAGGTCCTCGGGCTCGGAATACAGAGCGCCTTCATTGTCACCAGTGGTCGCAAAATAGGTGACTGTTTGCGACATGCTTCGCAGCAGATCGCCGTGAGTCCGGAATCCCTCTTCCCATTTCGCCGAGTCCTCGACTCGCGCTGTAATCAAGACTCTGGGTATTCTTTCTCCCCTTGCAATGTATACCACCTCTAAGATCAGTCGAGGGAGGTCTGACTGGTTCCCGATCCGCCACATTGGTCCCAGCGTCTTCGTTCGGAGGGATCTCGATCAGCAGGCCGCCGCTCGACCAGAACTGCAGAGCGCCATCTTTGGAGATTGCATCCGGCATGGCAGTGAGCTTCTCATTACTGTAGGCCGACGCCTTGATGATGGCGTCTCGAACTTCTTTCTGCGTGTCCGTTTCGGCCCGTGCTGTCACAGCGCATACCAGCAGGCCGGCGATCAATGGGGTTCGGTGTCTCTCTCAGCTACCCGCCTCGACCCGTATCAGTGAGACCAGTCGCCGAAGAGCGTTCTCGACCACCGCGGTCTCGGGATGGCGCACGATCACGTAGCCCTCGCCCTCGTAGCTGTCGTTGATCGGCTGGCCCCGTTCGGGCAGCTGGGCTTCGACGACCAGCTCGCCCAGCTCGGCCTGGGCTCGATCGAGGCCCTGGATCGCCGCGACGACCCGTCCCGGACTCTCTCCCTTTCCCCGGCTCTTGCCCTGGGCTCGCAGGTAGGCGGCGCCGGCGGCATACGGCCGCTCGGGTGGATCGAACTCACCGAAGACCATCAGCCGGGCCCAGCCTCGGTAGAAGTCGAAGTCGTGGGCATAGGAGAGTAGCGTCGTGATCCGGGCGCCGGGCGGGCGGGCGCCGACCTCGGAGATCGCGACGCCCAGCTCACCGCGATCGAACCACTCCATGTGGCTCAAGCCGGTTTCGAGTCCCAACTCCTGCACGGCGCGAAAGCCGATCTCGCTGAATCCGTCGAACGGCGCGGCATCGATCTCGCGCGGCAGCAGCACGCACCACTGGATCCAATCGTTCTCGAGCACCTCGAGCGGCGACGGCAGATACCGGGAAAACGAGTGCCACACCGCTCGGCCGTCGATGACAATACTGTCGAACGAGTACTCGGCGCCCGAGACGAACTCCTCGAGCAGCATCTCGGCGCTGGGACCGACGCGGTAGATCGCCAGCGCCTCCTCGAGAGCGCCCGCAGTGTCGATGCGGTGGGTGCCTTTGGCGCCGGCTCCGGCCGGGGGCTTGATGACCAGCGGGTATCCGACGACGCCCGCGAATTCTCGCGCCGCCGAAAGCGTCGACACAAGGCGATGGCGCGCACAGGGCAGACCGGCGGCGCGCAGCGCCGACTTCATTCGCGCTTTGTCGCGGAAGTTCTTCGCCGCCTCGACACCGAGCCCAGGAATGCCCAACTCGGCGCGCACCGCGGCGAGCTGCACCTGCAGATGCTCGAGCACCCCCATGAGGACGTCCACCGATCCCAACTCGCCTCTGAGCAGCCGGGTCGCGTGGGTCAGCTTACCGACGTCGAGAGCGTCATCCACCCGGTAGTGCGCTCCGAGCCGCGCCCGCAGGCGCGGCGGCAGTCTCTCCAGACGCTCCTGGCTGACCAAGCCAACACAGGTGTCCGGCAAATCCAGAGTCGCTTCCAGGAAGCGCAACGTCGTCTCGAGGAAATACGGGGCCACAAAAACGACTCGGCGCATCGCCCAATTGTATGCTGGGGTAGGATTCCCGCTCCGATGAAAAACGTAGTGACAGCGATTCTGGGCGGCGGGCAGGGGGCGCGATTGGCGCCGCTGACCCGCTATCGAGCCAAGCCGGCGGTCCCAGTGGCAGGGAAGTTCCGTCTCATCGACATCCCGATCTCGAACAGCCTCAAAGCCGGCATCTTCCGTATCTACGTGATGACGCAGTTCAACAGCGCCAGCCTGCACCGGCACATTGCGGTGACCTACCGCTTCGACGCCTTCAGCGACGGCTTCGTCAACATCCTGGCCGCGGAGCAGTCGCTGGCAAACCGCGACTGGTATCAGGGCACGGCGGACGCGGTCCGGCAAAACCTGCAGCGCCTTCTGCATCTCAACCCCTCGGAAATTCTGATCCTCTCAGGCGACCAGCTCTACCTGATGGACCTGCGCGAGATGATCGAGAGACGTCACCGCGCCAAGAAAGCCGATCTGACCATCGCGGTCAAACCGGTCTCTGCGGCCGAGGCTCCGGGGCTCGGCATCATGCAGATCGACAGCGATGGGCGCATCACCCGCTTCGTCGAGAAGCCCCGAGACCCCGAGGTGATCGAGAGCCTGATGCTCGACTCGGCAACGATCGAGACGCTGGGGCTCGAGGCCGAGCCCGGCATGCTGCTCGCCAGCATGGGCATCTACGTCTTTCGACCCGCCGTTTTGAAGGAACTTCTCGACGGCACCACCGCGACCGATTTCGGCAAGGAAGTGATTCCAGGCGCGATCGACAGCCTCGAGGTCTACAGCTTCGTCGAATCCGGCTACTGGCGCGACATCGGAACCATCCCGGCATTCCATCAGGCCAATCTCGAACTCACCGTTCCGGTACCGGAACTCAATCTCTACAACCCCGACTTCCCGATCTTCACGCACCCGCGCTTCCTTCCGGGCAGCAAAATTCACAGCTGCGAGATCACCCAGTCGATCCTCTCGGACGGTTCGATCATCTCCGGCAGCAAGCTCTCGAGTTCGATAGTCGGCATCCGAGGTGTTGTGCGCTCGGGCTCGATCATCGACCGCACCGTCATCATGGGCGCCACACATTTCGTAACCCACAGCGACGAGACCCAGGAGGTGCCGCTTGGAATCGGAACCAACTGCCACATTCGGCAGGCGATCATCGATCTGGACGCTTGCATCGGGCACGACTCGAAGTTGGTCAACGCAGCCGGCGTCGATGAAATCGAGACCGAGAACTACAGCATCCGGGGTGGCATCATCGTGATCCCGCGCGGTGCCGTGATCCCTCCGGGCAGCGTGATCTAGCCGGTTTCGATGTCCCTCGGAATCTGCTGGACTTCTTCCGAGGTCGCACCGTTCGCCAAGACCGGCGGTCTTGGTGACGTGAGCGCGGCTCTGCCGCGCTACCTCCACCGCGTCGGTCACGATGTCCGGATCTTTCTGCCGTTCTACTCGAGCATCGACAACCGCGGGCTCGACATCGTCGAAGTCGACTTTCTTCGCCACCTCGAACTCGACATCGGCCTCCATCGGACCAGCTTTTCCGTTTTCACGACACCGCTTCCCGATAGCGGCCTGCCGGTCTATCTGATTCATTGCCCGGCGCTCTACGAGCGATCCGGTATCTATGCCGGCGGCGACGATGACGCCGTACGCTTCTCCTTCCTGTCTCGCGCTAGTCTCCTGTGCTGCCAGCACATGAGTTGGTCTCCCGATATTTTTCATTGCAACGACTGGCACACGGCCCTGATGCCCCTCTATCTCAAGCGGGCCTTCTCGTGGGACCAACTGTTTCAGAACAGCCGGACGGTACTGACCATTCACAACATCGCGTACCAGGGGATTTTTCCGGAACGTATCTGTGATCAAGTCGGCCTCGGCGAGGACCGGGAGTTCCTCTACCAGGACGATCTCGACGCCGGTATTCTGAGCTTCCTCAAGACCGGCATCCTCTATGCCGACGTGCTGACCACGGTCAGCCCCACCCACGCTTTGGAGTTACAGACCGACGCCTACGGCATGGGGCTTCAGGATCTCCTGCGCCAACGCAGCGATCATCTGGTCGGAATTCTCAACGGCGTCGACTACGGAGAATGGAACCCGGCTACCGATCGCGTCCTCGAGCATCACTACTCTCCGGACGATCTGAGCGGCAAGCAGAGAACTAAGCTCGCGGTCACCGAACGCCTCGGCCTCGACACCGACCCGAGGCTGCCGCTCCTCGGTGTGATCTCACGGCTCACGGCCCAGAAAGGATTCGACCTGGTTATCGAGCCGATGCGCCAGGCTCTCGGCGCCGGCCGCATCCAGCTCGTGGCGCTCGGGACCGGCGAGTCCCGCTACGAATCCGCCTTCCAAGGCCTCCAAGATGCCTTTCCGGGTCGCGCGGTTTTTCATCGCGGCTACAGCGAGGAACTCGCCCACCTGATCGAGGCCGCGGCCGATATCTTTGTGATGCCTTCTAAGTTCGAGCCGTCAGGACTGAACCAGATGTACAGCTTGAAGTACGGCACGGTGCCGATCGTGCGGCGAACCGGCGGGCTGGCCGACGCCGTCGATCTTTACAACCCCGCGACCGGAGAGGGCACCGGCTTCCTCTTCGACCACTTCAGCATCGATGCCTTCCGCAGGGCACTCGCCTTCGCGCTCGAGACCTACGCCGACCCCGAAGCCTGGAAACGCCTGATGCACAACGGCATGTCCCGGGACTTCTCCTGGGACCGTCAGGGCGCTCTCTACGTCGAGCTTTACCGAAGGCTGGCCGGGCACTCGTAGCGACAGACGGTCGACACGGAGGTCGACCGCTACAAGCGGGAATGCGACGGCGACCGCCACAAACCGGAGCGCGGCATCGATCGCCACAAGCCGGGACATGGTGGCGAGCGCTACGCGATCTCTTCGAGGTACTTCGGCAGCATGTTGCGCCAGGTGGGCCAGTCATGATCCCACTGAGTGCCCCATGGGTCGACGCGGTTGGGGATGCCCTTCGACCCGAGGATCTCGGCCATCCGCCACGACTCGCCCGGATCCTCCCAGCGACCTTCACCGGTCGGCAGAATGATGGAGCGCTTGCGCAGAGCTTCGAGGTGCAGTCTCTCGCCCAGATCCGGCAAGAAATGGAGCGGCGATGAGACGTAGAAATCGTGGTTCCAGTCGCCGTCGAGCCACTTGCTCAGATCGTAGGTGCCGCTCATGCAAATCGCATGGCTGAAGACATCGGGATGCCGGCACAGTGACGCGAGGGCGTTGAAGGCGCCAATCGAAGCACCGGTAGTGATGATCTCCAGATCCTCACCGCCGCAGTCCTGGCGGATCGCCGGCACGACTTCGTTATAGATGAAGCCGTCGAACTGATTCTGGAGCCAGGAGCGATGGCGCGCCGAACCCTCGCCGTACGTCCAGGCGCGTCCGGCAACGCTGTCGCAGGAGTAGAACTTGATCCGTCCCTGCTCGATCAGCGGACCCAGGACCTTGACCATCAGGAAGCGCTCGGGCTCCTCGGCATCGCCACCGGCGGTGGCGAACCAGAGCACCGGCACGCCAAAGGTTCCCCAGCGGGCCACTGCCACCTCTTGCTGAACCCGTGGTGAGAACCAACGCGAGACGGTCTTCACGAGGTTATCTCGGGTTCGGGCTCCGGTTCGGGCTCCGGCGACTCGGCCAACCCCAGGCGCTCGCCCTCGGTCCTGCGCCAGAACTGCAGCATGCCCCAGAAGTGCTCGGTGAATTGCTCCACCTCATGATCCGGGAACAGCGAATCGACCTTGAGCCGTACCGCCTCCTTGGCCCGATCCGAGCCGAAGAACTCCCACGCCACTTCGTCGAGATGGGCTAGATGAGTCTCGCAAAAGTCCTCGAAGCGATCGGCCTCGAGGCGCTCGCGGGCGATGGCGGCGTAGGCGGTGAGCTTCTCCCGGTACGAGCGATCAGTGTCGGCGATCTCGAAGTAGGGCACCCAATCCACCATCTTTCGCATCTTGCGGTGGGTCGCGGTGCAGAAAATCGCCCATCGAACCTGCGCTTTCACCAGCCAGGGGAAGTGGTAGTGCAATGAGGTGACCTGGGAGTCCGGACATGCGTTGGCGAAATCGATGGGGTGAAAGACCCCCTCGGATCGGAGCATTTCGCAGGAATTGAAGTCCCAGCCGAAGAAGGTGTTGATGGTCAGGGTCATGTCGGAGAGAAGCGAGGCTTCCTCGGCGGTCAAGAAGTCAAACGCTACCTGGTAGCGCTCGTGGAGCGCGGCTCCGGCGTCGTAACGCACACAGCGCACCTGCGGACCCAGGCCTATCGATCGCACGAAGAGATCGAATGGCTCCACCGCTTTTTGCAGATGCAGCAGACGCGTGCCGCTCGACTCGTACGCACTCCGTAGTTGCTCTTCGTTGTCGATGCGGCTGACGCCCACCCAACCGCCGCCGTCGTAGGGCTTGATGAACATCGGGTAGCCGAGCTTCTCTCCGATCTGGCCGAGATCGAAATGGCGGGCGTAACGTGCGAGCGTCGTCTCGAGGTCCGGGCTCGGCTCGTATTCCTTGGGCGGAATCATCCAGGTGTCCGGGACCGGCAGACCGAGCCGCATCATCGCGCAGTAGCTGGTGTGCTTCTCCATCGCCTGGAGCGACCAGGGATTGTTGAACACGTAGAGATCGTCGAGGAGAATCGCCTTCTTGATCCACTCGCGACTCGCGTGGTACCAGTGGGTCACCCGATCCACGACCAGATCGTAGCGGCAGGGTTGCCGCAGATCGAAGGGCTCGATGGTGACTCGTTCGACCTCGAAGCGAACCGTATCGCCGTCGACTGGGATCGCCAGATCGAGGTTCTCGACGATCCGCTCGAACGAGATCGGCCAATCGATGTCGGCGCCGAGGGAAAGGCCTATTCTGCGGGTGATCTCAGCCATGAGACCCGTGAGTATAGCTAGCCACCCTCATTCATAGACCATCCATAGCGGGCCCGGGAACAGCCACGACAGACCGACTCTCAACCGGTCGCGCCAGTTTTCCCAGTTGTGACCGTCTCGGGCCTCGACGTAGCGCAGGTCCATTCCGGTGGCCTGAAGAATCGGCACCAGCGACCGGTTCTCATAGATGAGCGACTCGTAGATGCCGCAGCTCACAAACAGACGCTCGGCGGGTCGACCCGGTGCCTCGCGAAAGGCGTTCATCAGACCGACCACGCCGTCCCACTGGGGCCCGCGCCAGTTGCGATCCCCGATATCGGTAAAGACGAACGAGCCGGACTGCATCAGGAGCTTCCCGAAGCGGCCGGGATTGCGCCAGGCGGCGGACAGCGTCGCCACCGCGCCGAGACTTGCTCCCATCAGTCCCCAAGCCGAGGGATCCGGATCGATCGGGAATCGGCGCTCGAGCTCGGCCGGAACTTCCTGAGCAATGAAGCGATCGTGGTTGGGATTCGAAGTGTACTCCCCGAAGCGATCGGCCGAATCGGTCATGGCCACCAAAAGCTCCGGGATCTCTAAACGAAAGATGAGGTTATCGAGCACGGTCTTGAGACCGGCGTAGCGCAGGTAGTCGCTGCCGTCGTGCACGATCAGTACCGGATAGCGCCGGTTCTTCCGGTATCGAGCAGGTAAATAGACCTGCACCGTCCGCTCCTCGCCGAAGGCTTCACTGCGAAAGGCGATCTCTTCGAGGTCCCCGACCCGGGCTTCCTCGTCGGGCACGGTCCATTCCGGCGTTTCGTAGCCGACCCCCTGGTACACCGAGTTGGCACCGAACGGGTCGTGGGCCAGGAGCGGGTTCAAGGGATCGCGGATCCACTTGTGCTCGCCATCTCGAACGACATCGAGTTTGTATTCCACCCGCGACAACTCAGGCAATTCCATGACCAGGTACCAGAGATCGCTGTCCCCCAGCTTGGTAAAGGCAAGGGTGGATTCGAGGCCGAAGATCCAGTGGAGGAGATGGACCTCTTCGGCCTCGCCTCGGTAGACGAACGTCGTCGTGGTGCCTTCCTGCAACGGAAAGCTGTGCTCTGCGAGGAATCCGTCGATCCCTTCCGAATCGCCGGCGTAGGTCTTCTCGAGTTCGCGAATCGCCAGGCTCAACTAGGTTCTCCTTCAGCGAGCTCATCGGGCGTCGATTCGAGCCTCTCGACATGACCTTGGACCGTGAGCCTTCGGATCGGCGCTTCGGCCCAGAGCGACGGCCCGTCGATCTTGAGGTAGCCGCCGTCGTCCATCGGAACGCAAACCCGCGGCGCGAAGCGGCGGGCGAGTTCCGCTACCCGGCGGCGATCTCCGATCTCGAGACGGCGCCGCGCGTGCGGCATCGGAAGGATCCCGCGATAGAGTCCGAGCCCCGACTCCAGAACTTCCGCATTGCGGAATCCCTGCGGCGGCGAGTCGTGAAACAGAACCACCCGCCGACCCAGAGCCATCGCCCCGGCCGACCAGGCCAGCACCGGCAGATCACCGAAAAGCTCATCCATACCGAAAAGTCGCAGGCGATTGAGCAGTACCGCCACATGGCCGCCGGCCACCGCCACAGCGTCACAGCCGGCAAGCAACTTGGCCAGCTCCCTGCGGTGCTTGCGCACAGCCGGCCGTTTGCGGGGCGTCCACTTCTTGGAGAAGTCCGCATGAACCTCTCGTACCCGCTCCACGTGGCCGTCGTCGAGCCGGCGAACCACCTCGAATGCCGCCCTCAGCTCGTCCTCGAGCCATTCGGACTCGCCTTCGAGCCGCATCAGGTCGCGCACCGCCGCCATGCTGTGATCGAGGCGCAGCCGGTAGAGCTCCTGGGCGCGCTTGAGCGAATCCTGGCGGGCGTGATAGGCGGCGGCCAGTTCGGGATCGGACGCAAAGACCCGCTCGGCACGTCGATACAAGCACAGATTGACGGTGCGGCCGCTCAGATGCTCGGCGAGCTCGTCGTCCTCGGCCTCGCGTTCCTGCCACCCGGCGGTAATCGCGGCGATGCGGCCGTCGATCCCGTGATCCGCGACCACGCGGGCGAGACTCGGGCGCAGCCGCTGCGGGCCGAGCAAAATGATGACCCCCATGACCGCACAGTTATAATGCATTTGGCACCATCAGAGAAAGACAAGTCGCATGCACGTCGTCTTCGTCGAACCCAGCTTCCCCGGAAATCAGGTCGAGTTCGTGCGCGGACTCGCCGAGGTGGGAGCTACGGTCACCGGCATCGGAGAGCTGCCGGCCGACGCTCTGCCTGACGGAATCAAGCGTTATCTGAACGGCTACGAGCACGTCGGCTCGGTCTGCCACGAAGAGGAAATGCTCGCGACGATGCGGCGCATTCAGGGACGCGGCTGGGTCGATCGCCTGGAAGCCACCGTCGAGGCGCACATTCTGCCGGTCGCGCGGGTCAGGGAGGCCTGCAAGATCCCGGGAACCTCGGTTCGGACGGCGTTTCTATGTCGGGACAAACCGGCCATGAAGGAGGCGCTGCGCGAGGCGGGTGTGTCGTGCGCCCGATCGGCCGGCGTTTCCTCGCCGGAGGAGACCCGGGCCTTCGCCGAGCGGGTCGGCTATCCGATCATTCTCAAGCCACGCAGCTCGGCCGGCGCCGCCGGTACCTATCGTGTGGACAACGACGACGACCTCGAGGCCGCGATTCGAGAGTGCGGCATCGACCGTGGGGCCGCGACCGCGGCCGAGGAGTTCATCGAAGGGCACGAAGCGTTCTACGACACCCTCACGATTGACGGTCGGATCGCGCACGAGTTCATCTCGCACTACTACCCGGGTGTGCTCGAAGCCCTGCGCACACGCTGGATCTCTCCCTACTTCTTGACCACCAACAGGGTCGAGGCCGAGTCCTACGACGAGGTGCGGGCGATGGGCAAGCGAGTGATCGAGGTGCTCGGCATCGAGACCTCCGCAACTCACATGGAGTGGTTTTTCGGTCCCAAGGGGCTCAAGTTCTCGGAGATCGGATGCCGGCCGCCCGGTGTCGGCACCTGGGATCTCTACACGGCCGCCAACGACATGGACCTCTACAGGGAATGGGCCTCGGCGATCGCGCACGGCCGCACCGCGAGCAAGCCTTCGCGCCAGTACTCGACCGGCATCATCAACCTGCGCCCAGACCGAGACGGCACGATCACCGGCTACGGCGGCCTCGAGGAAATCCACGCCCGCTTCGGCTCGAATATCCTGGACAGCCATCTACCGCCCCCGGGCACACCTACCCAGCCGGTCGAGGCCGGCTATATGGCCAACGCCTGGATCCGGATGCGCCATACCGACTACGACGAGTTGCGCCAAATACTCGACGCGGTGGGTCAGACCGTCAAGGTCTTTGCCCGCTAGCAGCCCGGGTTAGGCTCTACCCATGCGGCTGCTCTTGTCCCGCGGCGCTCGGCGGGCTCTCCAGCTCGAGGCGCCGGCCGCTCGGCCCGAGGCCATCCCCTCGAAGACCTCGGAAGAGAGGCTCTCGGAGAGCTTCCGGGAAGCCCGCATCCTGGCCGAGAAACTGGGCCCCTTGCTCCCCGACGGCGCGGCGAAGGTTTCGGCAGGGGATCTCTACGCCTTCGGCCGGCTAGAGCGGGCGCTACGCGCATACCTCGGTCGTTTTCTGACCGAGCACGATCCCTATGTCCTTGGGCGGGCTCTTTCGGCCCTCGACCAGCGCTTTGGTGATGAATCCGTCAACCGTCTCCTGGCCTCTTTCCAAGACGAGTTTCTCCCGGATCGCGCGACTTCGCTCGCGCCCGAACCCGGTGGGTCGCCAGCCCCGGACCAGACCCCGGACCCGGAGCCGGCTTCGAGCCGGCGCCACGGGCATCAGGAACTCCTCGCCGAGCTTCTGATCTTCTCGATCATTCACGCAAACCCCGCCGGCGCGGGCCTCGGCCAGGTGTTGCACTCCGGCGGCCTGGTGGCCGACCCCGAGTACGGCCCGCTCGTCGGTGCCCTCAATGAACTGCTGGACCAGGAGCCCGGACTCCACAAGGGGGACGGCAGCTTGGTCCTGGGCCTGCGTCGCCCGATCGACTCGGCCCCGGATTCGCTCGCGGATCAGCTGCGCTGGATGATCGAGAACTGGCGCGATCTATCAACCGATCTCGAACCGGAGCTCATCGCTGCTCTCGACCTCATCGCCGAGGAAGAGATGCCCAGGTTTCCGCCGGGACCGGGGCCGCCCGAAACCCCGGCCTTCGACCCTCTCGACGACCGGGAAGTGCACTATGGATCGGACCGCGGCTGGATGTCGCGCTTGGTCCTTGCCGCCAAAAACACCCACGTTTGGCTTCACCAGCTGTCGAGCCGCTACCGCCGGAAGATCACCCGCCTGGACCAGATTCCCGACGCCGAATTCGAAACCTTGGGCTCACGTGGCATCACCGGCCTATGGCTGATCGGACTCTGGGAGCGCAGCCGCGCATCACGGCGCATCAAACAGCTGTGCGGCAACCCGGAAGCGGCGGGCTCCGCCTACTCCCTCATGGCCTACCGGATCGCGGATGATCTCGGTGGCGACGAAGCTCTCGAGAGCCTCGAAGCACAGGCCGATCGCTTCGGGATCAGGCTTTCCGCCGACATGGTGCCCAATCACACCGGCATCGATTCGGAGTGGATGATCGAGCATCCCGAGTGGTTTCTGTCGGTGCCGATCTGTCCCTTCCCCTCGTACACGTTCAACGGACCGGACTTGTCGAGCGATCGCCGGGTCGGGATCTTCCTCGAAGACCACTACTTCGACCGCACCGACGCCGCAGTGGTTTTCAAGCGAGTCGACAGGACGACCGGAGAGGTGCGCTTCGTCTACCACGGCAACGACGGCACCGGTACACCCTGGAACGACACCGCCCAGCTCGACTATCTGAACCCGGCCACGCGAGAAGCGGTTACTCGCACGATCCTGAAGGTCGCAAAGAGATTTCCGATCATCCGCTTCGACGCTGCGATGACGCTCGCCCAGCGTCACATCCAACGGCTCTGGTACCCAGAGCCTGGAAGCGCCGGGGCCATCCCATCGCGCGCCGAGCACGCGATGAGCGCGACCGAGTTCAACGCCAAGATGCCGCGCGAGTTCTGGCGCGAGGTCGTCGACCGCGCCGAGACCGAAGCGCCGGGCACCCTCTTGCTGGCAGAGGCCTTCTGGCTGATGGAAGGCTACTTCGTCAGAAACCTCGGTCTCCACCGGGTCTACAACAGCGCCTTCATGAACATGCTGCGCGATCACGACAACCGTGGCTACCGAAGACTGGTCAGGGAATCCCTCGACTTCGACGCCGAGATCCTCAGGCGCTATGTCAACTTCCTGAGCAACCCGGACGAGCGGACCGCGATCGAGCAGTTCGGTGACGGAGATCGCTACTTCGGGGCCTGTGTGCTGCTCGCCACGATGCCCGGCCTGCCGATGTTCGCGCACGGCCAGATCGAGGGTCTCACCGAGCGCTACGGCATGGAGTACCGGCGGGCGTACGTCGACGAAGCGCCGAATCGACATCTGATTGAGCGGCACGACAAGCAGATCGTTCCCTTACTCCGGGAACGCAGGCGTTTCGCCGATGTCGACGGGTTCTCGATGCACGATTTCGTGGATCGGCACGGGGCGATCGACGAGAACGTCCTCGCTTTCTCCCACGGTGGCGCCCACGGTAAAGATGGAAGTGGAGATGGCGGTGGAGCCGGCGCTCACGACGTCTCGCTCGTGGTCTTCAACAACCAACCGGTTCCGGTGCGCGGCGTCTTGAAGCTGAACCGCGATCTCGGCATCTCGACGGCGGCCGATCGACTCTGCCGGTTTCGCGACCGCTTGTCGCAGCGGCACTTTCTGCGCACCGCTTCGGCGATCCACAACAGCGGATTGGAACTCGAATTGGCCGGCTATGAGTCGCTCGTCCTGGTCGACTTTCGCGAACTCGCCGCCTCGGAGGACGGCGGCATCTACCCGCGATTGAGCCGGCATCTAGGGCTCCGCGGAACGCCGGGCTTCGAGGAGGCGGGTCGCCAAATCCACCTCGAAGACGCGCGCTCTGCATTTGGCGACATCCTGGCAACCCTGTCGGTCGCTGCCCCGCTATCGGCGCCCGCCGTGCAGGCGATGGAGGAACAACTCGAAGAACTCGACCGGCATTTGCGCAGCGCTCTCGAACCTACTCGGCTGCCAGGGGTGGCGGAGCCAGCCCACGCTTCCGATGAGCTGTCGCCGGAGCCGTCGGAGCCAGCGGAGCCAGCGGAGCCAGCGCACCTACCGCAGCCAGCCGATCTAGCGGGATGGCTCGAAGCGATCTCGCGGCTGGCGGCCGTCGAGCTGGCTCTCGACTGGCCCCGGACAGAGCGCATGCTCGGCGCCCTCGAGCTGTTGGTGGGCTCCGAGAAGGAGGAGGATGCCCGGTTCGTGCTGCCCGCGTTCGCGCTCCTCGGCTACGTTCACCAGCGCTGGGGAGGCTGGGCACTCCGGGCGCTCGAGCCCGGCCCGACCTTGACTCGGATTCTGGCCGACCGTAGCGTGCCCGACCCGCGCGCGGCGGAACTCGCGGCGCTCGTCGACATTGCGTCCCTCGATGACTGGCTCGAGACCACACCGCCGCCCGGACTCGCGCGGGCCCGCCGGATCCTGGAGAGCGCCACCAGCAGCGAAACCGCGGCACGGATCCTGGGCTACGACCGGGACGCGGATACCCTCGACGGCGAGCTGCTCCAGCGATTCCTTACCTGGAGAGCCACCGCAGCGGCCCTGAGCTGGCTCGCGGCTCCCAGTGGTCCACCGCAGGAGGCCTCCGAAGCCGTGGTGGGCTGGTGCGACGTCCTCGAGCGCTTGCGCCAAGCGATCGAAGAGGCCGAGTTTCAGATCACGCCGGTGATCGCACGGCTCCGAGATCAGAAGGAACGGTAGGAGTCAGGGGTCCGCGCGAAAAGAAAGGAATCCCGATGACACCTGAATTCCCCGACATCAAGGAGCGCCGATCACCCTACATCGCACTGGTGGTCGTGGCGACCTTGTCTGTGGTCGTCTTGTGGATCTGCTGGACCAACCAGTCCACGACGCTTCTTCTGGTTCGCCACGCCGAGAAGGGCTCCGACTCGAATCCAACACTTACAGCCGCAGGCGAAAACCGAGCCGAAGCTCTTGTTCACGTCGCGGAGGGTGCGGGAGTCGTAGCTGTGTACGCCACGGAGTGGTGCCGCACCGCCTTGACGGCCGAGCCGACTGCGGCATCGCTGGGGCTCGAGATCCAGATCCAACCCAACGCCAACGCGGGCGACCAGCTGGAACACTGCGGAGTTGATCAAGCCACAGCGCTTTTGGATCCATCCGTAGCAAGCCCGGCTGACCTCGTCGCGCACGTCCTGTCGGCACATCGTGGCCGAACCGTGTTGATCGTGGGGCACAGCAACACGGTCCCCGCGATGGTGGAGGCTGCCGGCGCCCCAACGCTGTGTCCGGACTACTTCGCCCTTATCGGTGGCGACTGCCGCATCCCCGATCAGCCGGGCAACAGCGAATTTCACCATCTGTTCGTGCTCGAGGTCCCCCGCTGGTTCGGCTCGACACGGCTAGTCAAAGCGACCTATGGCGACTGAGGCTCCCCTCCAGCACGATCGTCGCATGCGCCGGTAGCTCGAACCTGATCTCGAGAACCCGGGCACTTTCCGGCGCTACGGTATTCAGGCGCTCGTGCCAGCGGCGCTCGAATTCGAACGCGGGAAGCTCGACCGACCGCGCCTCCCGCCCTGCATTCATATAGACCAGGAACACGTCGGCGCCTGTTCGGTCGCCGTCGCCCCCGCCCCGCCGGCCCAGCCAGCAAGTACCGAGCACAGGGTCGCCCTCCTCCCGCCAGTCCCCCTCGGTGAGCGGCTCGCCGTTGCTCCCGAACCACACGACGTCGTCCCGGCTCGGGAAGCGCTCCTTGCCGAGACAACCGATCTCGCGCCGAAGCGCCAAGACCCTCCGCACGAAGTCGCAGAACTCCTCACCCCGCCGAGCCGGTACCCAATCCACCCAGGTCAGCGGACCGTCCTGGCAGTAGGCGTTGTTGTTGCCGTTCTGGGTTCGGCCCAACTCGTCACCATGCGAGAGCATCGGCACACCGGATGAGAGCGCCAAGGTTGCGAAGAGGTTTCTCTTGGCGCAATCCCTCGAGGCCAGAGTCTCGGCGGACTCGGACGGGCCCTCGGTTCCCCAGTTACGACTCAGGTTGTCGTCTCGGCCGTCGCCGTTGTCCTCGAGATTCGCCGAATTGTGCTTGCGCTCGTAGGACACCAGGTCCTCGAGCGTAAAGCCATCGTGGCAGGTGATGTAGTTGATGCCGCCGAGCGGTCCCCGGCGCTTGCCATGGAGGAGATCGGCGCTGCCGGCGATGCGGGTGGCGAGGTCCGGTCGCCGCCCCGGATCACCGCGCCAGAACGAGCGCACTGTGTCGCGGAACCGATTGTTCCAACCCGACCAGCCGGCTGGAAAGGAACCCAGTTGGTAGCCGCCGGGGCCCAGATCCCAGGGCTCGGCGATCAACTTGACCCGGCCGAGTATCGGGTCCGCGCCGATGGCCTCGAGAAGCGACGCCCGGCCTGAGAAGGCGCCGTTTTCACGTCCGAGAGTCGTCGCCAGATCGAAACGAAACCCGTCCACGTGCATGACCTCCACCCAATAGCGCAGGCAGTCCAGAATCAGCTCGGCAACCTGCGGATGGGCCGCATGGACCGTGTTGCCGCAACCGGTGAAATCCACGTAGCGACTTCGATCCTCCGGATCCAAAAGGTAGTAGAGCGCGTTGTCGATGCCGCGCAGGGACAGGGTCGGACCGGACGCGCCGCCCTCGGCGGTGTGGTTGAACACCATGTCGAGAATCACCTCGAGTCCCGCGCGATGGAGGTCGCGGACCATGGTCTGGAACTCGGTCACCGGCCGGCCCCCGTCTCTGGAGCCGTAGCCGGCATGCGGCGCGAACCAGGCCAGCGGGCTGTAGCCCCAGTAGTTCGCACGACCCTGCTCCATCAAGTGCCGCTCGCTCACGAAGTGCTGGACCGGCATCAGCTCGACGGCCGTGACTCCGAGGTTCGTCAGATGCTCGATCACCGGCGGCGAGGCCAGTCCGAGGTAGGTGCCTCGCAGCGCCTCCGGGATCTCGGGATGGAGCCGCGTCAGCCCGCGCACGTGACACTCGTAGATCACGGTCTCGCCCCAGGACCGCGCCGGAGGCCGGTCGCCCTGCCAGTCGAAGCCCGTGTCGACGACGACGGAGCGAGCCTGGTACGGAGCGCTGTCGCGAGCGTCGGCGCCGAGGAGCGCCTCACACCAGGTGACCTGCCCGGCGATCGCTCCCGCCCGGGGGTCCATCACCAGCTTCGCCGGGTTGAAACGGTGGCCTTCCGACAGCCGGTAGGGCCCATCGACGCGATAGCCATAGAGCTGGCCCGCGCCGAGCCCGGTAACCTGCGTGGTCCAAGCGCCGTCTCCGTCGCCATCGCCGTCACTGTCACGGGCCAAGGCGATTCGCTCGGTCTCTCGACCGCTGTTGCCGGCGGCGGCGGCGAACAGGCACAACTCGACGCCGGTCGCATGCGGCGCAGTCAATCGGAAGGTGACGCCTTGCGCTCCTAGTTCTGCGCCCAGCAACGACCCTCGGGAATCAGGACTCGGCATCGCTGGAGGTGGCGGCTTCTGCCGTATCGGATTTGGACGGTCTGAGCCGGCCGGAAAGCTCTGTCAGGCGACCCAACCTGCCCGCCTCTTCGCCGCTGGGAAGCCGGGAGAGTCTCCAGGTCCAGTTTCCCTCGGCGACGCCCGGTGTGTTGAAACGCGCTTCGCTTCCGAGGTCGAGCACATCCTGGATCGGAACGATCGCCATCCGCGCCACCGACTCGAGCGCCGTGCGAATCAAGTCCCACGCGATATCCGATCCATCGCAGCTCAGGTACTCGTGAAGGCGATGTCGCGAGTCACTGTCGAGCGAGTCGTACCAGCCGCGGGTTGTGTCGTTGTCGTGGGTGCCGGTGTAGACCACCGCGTGCTGGTTGTGACGATGTGGCAAGTGCGGGCTGTCGATTTCACCGAACCCGAATTGCAGTACCTTCATCCCCGCGAGGTCGAAGCGTTGGCGTAGCGCGATCACATCGGGGCTGATGACCCCCAGATCTTCGGCGACGATCTCGACCTCGCCGAGGCCGGCCGCAAAGGCTTCGAAGAGTGCAGCACCGGGACCCGGTAGCCATCGCCCGGCGCGCGCGGTTTCGGCCGAGGCCGGTACGCTCCAGTAGCCCGCGAAACCGCGAAAGTGGTCGAGACGCACGATGTCGGCGCGCTCGAACGCGACTCTCATCCGCGCCAGCCACCAGGCGTATCCGTCCTTGCGCATCCGATCCCACCGGTAGATCGGCTGCCCCCAGAGCTGACCGTCCTCGCTGAAGGCGTCCGGAGGAACTCCGGACAACTCACTCGGCCGGCCCTCGCCGTCGAGCGCGAAAAGGTCCTGTCGGGCCCAAACATCGGCGCTGTCGTTGATTACGTAGATCGGCACATCACCCAAGAGCCGGATGCCCCGCGCAGCAGCCTCGGAGCGCAGCCGGCCCCACTGCCGATGAAAAAGGTACTGGACCCAACTCTGAAACCGGATCTCGGCGTCGAGATCACGCGCCGTGTCCGCCAGAGCCGCCGCCTCCCGCGAGCGGAGCTCGGCCGGCCAGTCCGTCCAGCTCCTCTGATCGAAGCGGCACTTGAGGGCGGCGTAGAGAGTCCAATCCTCGAGCCAGACGCGGCGGCGATCGTCATCTGCGAAGGCCTCGAGTTCGGCGAGCGCCTGATGACTTGCGTTCGAGCGAACGTGGCGCCAGGATTCGCGGAGCATCCGCTCTTTCTGATCCCGCACTGCGCCAAAGTCGACCCGCCCGAAGTCGATCCGATGGATCGATCCATTGCCGGGCTTCTCGTCCAGGGACTCGACCGCAGTCGGCGCCAAAAGCCCGTCCGCCACCAGGTCTTCAGGAGAGATGAGCAACGGGTTGCCGGCGAAAGCCGAAGTCGTCCCGTAGGGCGAGTCACCGTGTCCGGTGGGACCGAGTGGCAGGACCTGCCACACCGATTGGCCGGCCGACTCGAGCCAGTCCAAAAAACTCCGGGCCGACGGTCCGAGGTCTCCGATGCCGAAGCCACCCGGTAGCGCGGTGGGATGCAGTAGAACGCCCGCCGATCGCACCTGCATAGGCCGGATTCTAATCGGTTGGAGCCACTTACGGGATCTGTCCGGATGTGGTAGAAATCAGCACGTCCAGCGCCCCCAGCGCCTCTCCGATCGACCCCGACAAGATGATTCCATCAGCTTCGAACGGACTCCTTCGCGTACCGAGCCTGCAGATTACCGAGATTCACCTGCCCGACGAGGTGTCGCGTCTGAACAACCTCGCCTACAACCTCTGGTGGACCTGGAACTCACCGGCCCGCCGGCTCTTTGCCGCCGCCGATCGAGCCAGCTGGGCGCGCTACCGCAACCCGGTGGAGCTTCTCCTCAACATCGACCGGGAGCACTGGGAGACGCTCATTCACGACGACGAGTTCATGGCTCGGTACTCCGAGGTCACCGCCGCCTTCGACGCTTATATGGCCGTCGACGGCGAGACCTGGTTTAGCCGCAGAATCCTGGAACAAACCGTCCAGGGTGACGAAACTTCCGTTCCGAGTCCGGCCCCCGATTCCGCACACCCGGTTGCCTATTTCTGCGCCGAATACGGCATCCATCAGTCGCTCGCGATCTACTCGGGCGGCCTCGGTGTCCTGAGCGGCGATCACTGCAAGAGCGCCAGCGACCTCGGCCTACCGTTCTTGGCAGTCGGCCTGCTCTACCGGCGCGGCTACTTCCAGCAAACCATCGACGCCGACGGCTTCCAGCAGCACACCTATACCGAATCCGACTTCAACCGCTTGCCGCTGCGAGGCGTGCTCGACCTGCAGGGCCGCGAGTTGATCGTGCGCGTGCCTTTCCCTGGGCACGAGGTCGCGGCCAAGGTCTGGCTGGCTCAAGTCGGGCGCGTACCCCTCCTCCTGCTCGATACCGATCTGCGCCGGAATGACCCCTCGGACCGGCCGATCACGGCCGTGCTCTACGTTCGAGGGCGGGAGATGCGTCTGGCCCAGGAGGCGGTCCTCGGCATCGGAGGCGTGCGGGCGCTCGAGGCTTTGGGGCTGGAACCGGCCGTCTGGCACATCAACGAGGGCCACAGCGCCCTCCTGCAGCTCGAACGCGCTCGCCATCACATCGTCAAGCACGGTACGACCTTCGACCAGGCGCTCGCAGCGATCCGTTGTAACACCACCTTCACGACCCACACCCCGGTTGCGGCGGGCCACGAGACCTTCGATCGGCCGATGGCAAAGACCTACTGCCAGGTCTGGGCCCAAGCCCTGGCGGTGGACACCGACACGGTTCTCGCGCTCGGAGCGGCCGACCACGGGGAGCGCGATCAACCCCTCAACCTCACCGCGGTCGCGCTTCGAACCAGCGCTTGGGCCAATGGCGTCAGCCGCCTGAACGGAGAGATCGCCGACCGCATGTGGCGTCACATCTTTCCGTCGCTCCCCGCAGATCGTCCAGCGATCCATTCGATCACCAACGGCGTGCATGCCCCGACCTGGATGGGTCTCGAGATGGCCGGTCTGATCGGTCGCATCGTGGGGCCGGACTGGGTCGATGCCGCCCTCGAGCCCGATGGTTGGAAGGCTCTTCTCCAGGCGCCGGACAGAGATGTCTTTCTCGCCCACCGGGCGCAGAAGGAGCGCCTGAGCCGATTCGCGAGAGCGCGTCTGCGCGAGCAGCTCGGCCGACACGGGCAGTCACCTGCGGAGCTTCGAGCCCTCGACAAGGTTCTCGATCCCGACATCCTCACGGTGGGCTTCGCCCGTCGCTTTGCCACCTACAAACGCGCCGGCCTCCTGTTCAGCGATCTCCATCGGCTGCGCATGCTCCTTCATCATGCCGAGCACCCGGTCCAGGTCATCCTGGCCGGCAAGGCCCACCCCGCCGACCGGCCCGGCCAGGAGCTGATCCAGAGCATCTTCCATCTCAGCCGCTCCGGCGACCTGCGCGACCGCGTAGTCTTCCTCGAGAACTACGACATGCGGGTTGCCCGGATGATGGTCCAGGGCTGCGACCTCTGGTTGAATACCCCGCGCCGGCCGCTCGAAGCCAGCGGCACCAGTGGCATGAAGGCCGCCATCAACGGCACGCTCAATCTGAGCATCTCAGACGGCTGGTGGCCCGAGGCCTACGACGGTGAGAACGGCTGGGTGATCGGCAACCCGGATCAGTCCTCCAACGAGGAATGGCAGCAGGACCAGCTCGACGCCCAGTCCCTCTACCGGACTCTCGAAGAAGAGATCGTGCCCGAGTTCTACCGGCGCGGCGACGACGGCCTGCCGACCGACTGGATCGCCCGCATGAAGCGCTCGATCGTGACCATCGGCCAGGGGTTTTCCTCCCACCGCATGGTGCGGGACTACATCGAAAAGGCGTATTTACCGCTCTCTCGCGGGTCTGACAGCCAGCTATAGCTAGGCTGGCACCCTCAAGCTTCTCAGGGTCTCCACCAACCGGGCGTTCAGGATGGCCACCGAGGCATGCTGGCCGAAGATCGTCGCGATCCGCAGGTGATACTCGGAGAACACGCGCTCCGGGTCCTCGGAGGCATAGTGAAACACGTAGTCGCTCAGGCGTTCCAGATCGGGCACAGCGCTCATGGACCGGTCCTTTCCCCGCCGCCTCAGGCCGGCGGCGATCGTCTCGCTGCACGACCCCGAGCTGGCGGCTTCCGAGGCGCGCCGCGCGGTCGCGGAGAAGGGCCACGCCGCGGTGGTGGTGCTGCCGATGCCGGTCGCGGGGCGCTACCTCAACGCCCCCGAATGCGACGTCCTGTGGCGCGAGGTCGAACGCCTCGGCGTACCGCTCGCGGTGCACGGCACGAGCGGCGGGGCGAGCGACGACTACGTCTCGAACCGCTTCCGCGGCCACCCCGGCTTCCGCACGCTCAACCACGCCGCGAGCTTCCCGCAAGAGTTGATGCTGGCGATGGGCGCGTTGCTCGTCGGCGGCGTGTGCGAGCGCTTCCCCGACCTGCGCATCGCCTTCCTCGAGGGCGCGTGCGGCTGGCTGCCGTGGTGGATCGAGCGGCTCGACGACCAGTGGCGGAAGTACGGCGGCGGCGAGGCGGTGAAACTT
>JADFQD010000131.1 GCA_022561975.1 Acidobacteriota bacterium | reverse complement strand
GGAAAAGGCTGGAGTTCTCGTGGCTCCGGCCCTTCTTTTTCTGACCACTTCGAGGCAGCCGTGGCTACTGCGTCGCGCCCCGGGCCTGTACGGGCTGAGCGTCTTGCTTAGCCAGCTCGCGTAGAGCGCCATCGAGCTGGGTCTTGAAGACATTGAACGGCTGCGCGCCACGCAGGGTCGAGAGGCCCTTGACCTTCGAGGGGTCTTCAGGGTCGGCGACGGCCAGGAGAAAACCCGGCGTTCCCGTGATTCCGGCCTTGGCCGCCTCCTTCATGTCCCTGCGGACGCCGGCGTCGTGCCGGCCGCTCTCCATACAATCGTCGAACGTGGCAACGTCGAGCTCGATGGCCTCGGCGTGTCCGCTCCACGGTTCGAGCTGGCGCTGGTTCGCGAACAGACGATCGTGCATCTCCCAGTAGCGATCCTGGTCGCCGGCGCAAGCCACAGCGACAGCGGCTTGGAACGCCAGCGGGTGAATGCGCTCGAGCGGCAGGTCGAGCATCGCGTAACGGATCTTCCCGGTGTCGATATATTCCTTGGCTATTTGCGGGTACGTCTCACGGACGTGACGGCTGCAGTACGGTCACTGGTAGTCGGAGAACTCGACCAGTGTCAGTTTGGCTGTCGAGGCCCCTCTGACTGGATTGTCGGCGAGGTCGAAGACGATGTCCTTGACGTTGGTACCCTGTCTCCGGGGCTGCGCTGCCGCGGGACGGGTCTGAAGGAGTTTCTTGATCTCGGCGAGCTCTTTGCGAATCTCCTGCTGGCCGGCCTTGAGAGCTTCGATCTTCGCTGCCAGGTCTTGACCGGCCGGCTGAGCGAGGAGGGGTGCCGTTATCAGAGATGGCAGCGAGCAGAGTAGGGCTGCGATGGTCTTTGGTTTCATGGGACTTGGCTCCTTCGGGGTTCGCGGCGCACCATAGCAAGGGGCATTCGGCACCGCAAGGCGATTCTCGACGGTTGAGCCGCGTCCTGGCCCGACCTTCGCGCCAGGGTGTTACTGCGAATCCAGGAATTCGCTGAGAGGAACCAGCTGTGGGCTAGCCTCACCCGTGCCAGCGTCCGACCCTCCGGCGATCCTCTGGGCGTCGATGAAGAACACGCCTTCAACCCAGGTCTGGCCGCCGTCGAACGAACGGTCTTTGCGCCATTTCCAGGAGTTCCAGGTGATGTCGTGAAACGTATTACGGTCGATGAAGTCCCGGCCTTGCCGGTCCTTGCCTTCGCCACCGGTCATCATCATCGTCGAGCCCACCTGCTCGGACTCGTAGTACTTCCACTCCAGGCCAGGTTGAGAAAGCCAGCGGTTGTCCCATTTTCCTGTCTGCGGGTTGAACGAGCGAATATTGGTGCCATGGAAGCGGGACCCGTCGGGCTGTTCGGAAACCCAGTCGTCCTGGATCGCCCAACCGTCGAGGATGTAGTAAAAGGTCCAGGTCGCGGGCCCGCTCTCCTCGATCGTGCCGTCGGGCTTCATGCCTCGTGTCTTGCACGACCACTCCCCGATCGCGAACGAGAACTGCTCGGTCTCGGAGGGCGCCTTTGGATTCAGGCTCCCGAGATCTCTCCCGCCGTAGGCGGCCCCAGTGGAAACCAAGCCGACAAGAACCGATGCTCGTAACAACTGGATAGATCGCATCTTGGTCTCCAAAGTTCGTCCAAGCGCACCGATGGCGCCTTCCCACCTTCAAAAATACTACGAAGACACCACGGCAAAGGTTCTCGACCCGACAAGCCGGTCCATCTCTGTGACAGGAACCGGCTCTCGGTGTGGGTCCGACGCTTCCCTCTGGTCCAGAAGTTTCGAGAGACAGCGGGTACGGCCGTGATCGTTTCCCGCTTGCCAAGATCCGTGCCGGCCTTTCGGCCCGCGGTTTTCGCCGGACGTAGCGCCAGCGCACCCCGACTCCTGTCGGAGTCGGCCATGGAACCGAAAGCCCCTAGCGCGCGCCCGAGCGACGCCGACTGGGCCTGGAGTTCGGCGGCACAATAGCCCCTACATCGGCTCCGGGGCTTTAAGGGTCACCGGGTGCATGGGCGTGAAGTCGATCAACAGCACATCGCGGTAGCCCTCGGACTCACCGGCAGCCACTTCGATGGGTTCCACCTGATGGTAAACGTCCTTATCCGAGACGACCACCGTGTCGAGACAGTCCGTGAGGGTTGTCCTCACCAGTGGTTGTTTGTCGTTATCGGTTACCAGACTCTCGCCGCCCGCAATCGCATGGCGATCGATCAAGTGGACGAAGGTGAACGGCTCGCCATCCTTGTGGAGCCTGTTCGGTGACGAAACTCCAGGCAGATCCGGCCGCGAAACGTAGCGGATCGCGTGGACACCGACGTCCACCGGCGTCGACCAGATCGCTTCCTCGAATGTCGTGTTGAAGAAATCGAACAGGATCATCTCACGGAGGAACGAGTTGGCCTCCGCGGCCGTACTCAGTCTCTCGAAGGTGCGAATCACGCCGCCGTCAGTCGGATTCAGCTCGCGGTCCTGGATGTAATGCGATATCGGCCGCGGCTCGAGTAGGTTCAGCCACGGCAGCAAGACGTAACGCGAGTGCCTGCGATATCGATTGCCACTCTCGCAGTATTGATCCGGTGGCAGAGCCTCGTACTCCTGCCGGAGCAAGCTCAGATCCCGCTGCAGGTGGTTTGGGATGGACAGCTCAGAGCCCTTGAAACATGCGTAACCCTGCCGCTCGAGATCCTTTCGTGGCCAGCGCTCAATGGAGATCGTCGGCTCTTGCATCATGGACTCGTGCATTGTCGGTTCTTGCATTGTCGGCTCCTATTCAGGGATTCTGGGTGATCTTTCTACTGTGCCGATTTCTCGACCCTCGCCGCCGAACCTGGATTCGATCGCCGAAAGAAGCGAGCAATCGCTCTCGACGACGGCAACTTCGTCGGGCGGCGTGATACGGCTCGCTCGACGTATCGGCGCACGAGGACTTGTCCTCGAGTAGCGCTACGATGGTTCGCAGTCTAGTGCCGCCGATATTCTAGCATGAAGAGAACCGGGTGTGGAGAAAGGTCAGAAGTCTACCCTCGGCTGGTAGCGAAATTCACAGTCCCACTGGGGCAAGCGCTGAGCGCCAAGCCGAGGAGAGCGAACCCGAGAGCCTCAGAAACCAGTTTCTTTCCAAACGTCAGGTCAACTCCTTTCGATGGGTGAGTAGGAATCTTTCTCGCGTTCCGCTCTGTTGGCGAGCATGGACTTCCCCCGGCCGAGGGACCTCAGCTCAGGGAATCCTGTAGGTCGAGTCGGGAGAAGTACGGGATACTGAGCTACTCCCCCGCCGTTGGCTCGCTTGACCGTGTTGCGAATGCTCCTCGGTCGCCGGGGCGCTATCATTCTCACCGAGGCGGCGATTCGAGTGTTTGGCATGAGTCTGTGGAATAGATCGCGAACCAAGCCCAAGGCTTGGCTGACGGACGAAGAAGATCGGCTCACGCCGGAGCGGTCCTTGTGGCAGGACGAAAACGAGCCGATCAGCCACTACTACCGCTGGATCTGGGAATACCTGGCGTATCTGCCGCTGCTGTGCGACGTCGAAAGGCACTCGTCGGTCTTGGAGATCGGCTGCAGTCACGGCCGCACCTCGCGAGGGCTTCTGCAGTGTCTTCGAAGTCCCGGCAGCTACAGCGGTTTCGATGTGGTTCGAGTCCAGATCGAGGATGCCACGCGGCGCATCACCGCGATCGCGCCCAACTTCAGGTATTCACACGCCGATATCTACAATCGGCACTACAACCCGCAGGGTGCGGTCCAGGCCAGCGATTTCGTTTTTCCCTATGAAGACGCATCGTTCGACTGTGTCTACGCGGCCTCGGTGTTCACGCATCTGCTGCCCGAGGAGTTGGCGAACTATTTCCAGCAGACGGCACGAGTTCTGAGAACGGGTGGCAAGGCGCTGTTCAGCTTGTTCGTTCTCGATTTCTACCGGGGTGCCGGGACGCCGATCTCGAAGGACTACGAGTTCGAGCACCCGTTCGGCGGCCACCAGGGAGTCGCCGTCAAGTACCCGGAGTACCCGGACACCGTGATCGCCTACAGCGAGGAGGCGATCGGGAGAGCGGCCGGCTCGGCCGGTTTGGAGGTGCTGAGGATCGTACCCGGACTCTGGTCGAACAACCCCGGGATCGCCGTGAACGAGCAGGATCTTCTTGTGCTGGGCCCCAAGTCGCGCTAGCGGTTCCGCATCCACCAGCTCAACGCGGCGTGTGTCGGCAGGTAGAGAACCAGCGGGACGACGAGCATCTCGAGGGCGAGATAGCCAAGCTCGGGGAGGACGGTCTGGGGAATGCCGAAGGGCTTCCAGAGCCAGTTGATGTTGCGGTCGGGGTCGGTCACCAGATAGGTCAGCGGCAGCAGCAGCCACACGATAAGGGTCTGGAGCTTCCAGCCGCGCGGGTCGTAGCCCAGGCGCCGAATCGCCCAGAGCACGAGGATCGGCACGAAGACGTGGAACAGCGAGAGCGCGCGCAGGCCGATCGACCTCTCGGGATCGAACATGTACTCGGTGCCGCCGATGACATGCAACCCGAGGAGCAGCCGGCCGCAGACGTCTACGATCCAGAGCGCCTGGATGACGAGTACGGCGACCGCCTGTGACGAAAACAGCAGCGGGCTCTCGATCCAGATGGCGACGCCGAGAATCAAATTGGCGAGGTCGCAAATCCACAGAAAGTTCTGTGGCCCGTAGGACTGCCAGTAGCCGGTCACCCAGACCGCCAACCAGACGGTGTAGGCAATCTTGAGCCAGAGCGGGATGGCGTTTCGACTCACCAAGGGTTGCAACCGGGGCGGGCTCTGAGCCTCGCCCCGGTCTTGGTCGCTGGGACAGACCCGTTACGGTCCACTAGAAGCGGAACACCAACTGTCCGGTTATTTTCCGGGCGATCAGATCGCCGAAGATGTGCTGCTGGACGTTCTCGTCAAAGACGTTCTGCGCATTGATGGTCAGCGTGGTCTGGTCGTTCGCGAAGCGGAAGCCGATCCCCAAGTTGACCTGCGTGAAGGCATCGGTCGGACCCCAGAAGCGCGAATCCAGAACGTCCGTCCAGAAAGCCTCGTCGACGAAGTTGACGTTGGTGTTGATGAAGAACTTCTCGGCATCGTAAGCCACCCCCAAGTTGGCACGGTGCTCGGGCGGCGTGTTGACGCTGTCACGCACGGTGCCGTTTGGCAGGGTCGTCTGGTCGATACCCGACACCTCGGGCTTTTCCTGATAGGAGTAGTTGGCGAACCACGACCACTTGTCTGAAGGTCTCGCGTTGTAGGAGAGTTCGAGGCCCTTGTCGATGGTTTCGCCTATGTTTCGGTACGAAAACAGTGACGGGAAGGCGTCTTTGAGCGCGGTTGCCAGCAGAAAGTTCAGTATCGGATCCGGAATCGGCGGATTCGTTATGAAGAACGCCGCGTTGGTATGGTTGGCCGCGGTGAAGAAGTCGATCGAGTCTGTGGTTTCGTTGCGATAGATCGACACCGTGAAGGTATTGGCGCCGAATGTTCCAACGTAGCCGATCTCTATTGCGTCGAGTTGTTCCTCGGTTACCAGCGGGTTACCCACTGCGCGAGCAGGGAAGAACACCGCGGTCGGAGTGAACAGACCGGCCTCAGGGATCGGTGGCAGCTCAGCGGCATTGAAGATCGTGATGTCGAGGAAGCCGTTGATCATCGACGGAGCCCGGAAGGCCCGGTTGTAGGACAGCCGGAACGTGTTGTTCGGAGTCGTCGCATACATCAGGCTGGTGCGCGGCGACACGACGGAACCGATGGGGTCGATTTCGTCCCAGCGCGCTCCGATCAGCCAGCGGAACTTGTCGTTGAACAGAATCTCGTCCTGGATGAAGACACCCTTCTCCTCGCGGCTGTCGCCCGCCGGAGCTATCGACAAGTCGAAGTTGTTCTTCCGGACTGTAACGCCATAGGTGAATATGTTCTTGGTCCCCGAGACCTTGGTATTGCTGTAGTCGAGGTTGTAGGTCTCGCTCTCGAAGGCAAAACCCAACGGCTTCCCGTCGAGGCCGATTGCCAGGAGATTGTCGGCATCGCCGTCGAGGAGGTTGACGAAGAAGGTGATCCGTTGGGCGCGGCGGCTCCAGTCGACCTTGACGAAGTCCATGAGCGAGCCGCTGGAGATGTCGAAGGGCCCGATACCCGAGTGAATGATGCCGTCGGTCTCGGCATGTCCGGCGCTGACGGTCCAGCTGGTATCCGGGGTCGGGTCGTAATCAAACCGCACGTTGAACTTGGGCTGCTCGGTGCCCTTGTTCTCGAACGGCGGGAACTGCGTGCCATTGGGGTTGAAGGGTCCCATGGAACCGGGGATGGCACCCGTGGGTCGGTCGTAGGGGTCCTGCTCGAAGAAACTTGCCGACAGCTTGTAGCCGAACTTCCCGGAGTCGCCGACACCGGCGTGGGTTATGCTCCCGTACACGGTACCGAATTCGCCACCGCCCACCGTCAAGCTCGTGCCTACCATCTCGGAGGGTTTCTTGGTGATCAGGTTGATGACGCCGGTCATGGCGTTGGCGCCCCAGACCGCGCTACCGGGTCCGCGCACCACCTCGATTTGCTTGATTTCCTTGACATCGAGGGGCACGAAGTCCCACATGACGAAACCGAAGAAGTCGAGATAGAGCGTGCGGTTGTCGAGCAGAACCAACTGGCTGGTGGCCAGGCTGTTGGTTGCCGCTCGGCCGGTGATCTGAATGTCACGGGCACTCATCTGCGACACGTTCAAGCCCGGCACATTGCGCAGATAGTCACCGTAGTCGTCGGCCGGGATCTGCTCCAGCTGCTCGGCGGTCAAGACGGTGATCGCCGCCGGAACTTCGTGGAGCCGTTGCTCGGTTCGGGATGCGGTGACAACGATTATGTCTTCGACTCTCTGCATGGCCTCGTCCGGCTCGGCAGTTTCCTCGCTGTCCTGCGCCAGCGCCGGCGCAAGGCTCAGACACACGCACAGCAGACCGAGAGTGAAGCGACGTTTGAACTCACTCATCTTTGACCTCCAGATCGAAAGTTCGAGCGCGAGCGACGGCCGAAAGCGGCCGACGCTCACAAGAGAGTTCTCTACGGGGCAATGGTAGCAGTGCGAACGCCCGGCGGGCAATCGGCTGGGGTCAGCTCTCCAGGACAGCACTCGCGCGCAGACGAGACGCCACGGGAGACAGGGGGGCGTTGGTGAGGATGTTTTGAATGCGTTCGAGCGCTTTCGCCTGGTCGCCGATTCGTTGGTAGAGGAGCGCTTCGCCGTAGAGATCTTCGGCCAGCTTGTCCAGGCGCTCGTTGACGGCTTCGCTGAATTCGCTTTCGGGGTACTTCTCGAGAAACTCGGCACCATTCGAGAGAGCTTCGAAGGTACCGATGGATTCCGCCAATCGATCCAAAGCGAGTGCCTTGAGTTTGGGATCCTCGGCTTGGCTGGCGAGCTCCTGAAGCGCTCCCAGCTTCTGGAGCGTCGGCGTCAGGATCAGGAGGCCGCGTTTGGCGCGCTCGCCGGCCTCGCTTTCCGGGGCCTCCCGCCAGGCCCGAAGCAGCATCGAGACGGCGTCTTCGGGGCGCCGCAGGCGGCTGTAGGCCTCGCCCAGAGCCAGAGACACCTCCGCGAGCTCGTCGGCGTCGGGGTAGTTGCTGACAAAGGTTTCCAAGAAGTCGGTTTCGTAGATACCACGACGAAACACCTCGACAGCGATCGGGTAGATCTCGGCTACGGTCTCGTCGAAACCGGTGAGCGCCTCACGCAGTTGGACGGCATGAGGACTCTGCGGATCGAGGGCCTCGACCCGTTCCAGCTCCGACCGATAGAGGGAGATCAGCTGCCCGTAGTCCCGGGATAACCGGTTGTTTTCGAGTTCTTGGTCCAATCCGGCCTGCAGACGCTCGAGACGGATCGCGTGGGCCTCGGTACTGCGCGGCCATGCGGTGACCGCGGAGTCCTGCAGAAACTCAATCATCTCGTCAGGCTCCTCGCCCGGTTTTTTGGATTCCCTATCCTTCTTGGATTCCTTTTCCCGGGCCAGGGTCAACAGGGATGCTTGAGTTTTCCGGCGGTAGGCGTCGGCAGGCGTGGACTCCTGTTTGCTTAGAAGGTCCTCGCGTACCAAGGCCGCTCGCAGGCGGCTGTCGAAGAACGGATGGGTGCTCCAGTAGCCGTATTCCTTGGATTGGGGCAGTCGAATGTTCATCAGCGACATCAATGCCCCGAAGCCCCCGGGCTCGAAGCCGGCTTCCGCCGTGAGGCGAACGCCGGCGTCGTCGGCTTGGTCCTCAAACTCCCGGCTGTAGCCGCGTAGCAGGAGTTCGCTGAACACGATGCCGGCCGCTGCCGCTCCCATCACCCGATCTGCGCCTTCCGAGCGCGTCCCATAGGGCACCGGAGCCGGGCCGGGGTCGCGATCGCTGTCGCGGGTCGAGACGATGACACCCACGAGCAGCGCTTGGCTCAAGACGTTGAGCAAGGTCGCCCGTTTCTTCATCTTGGTGCCGTGCTGCAACACCACGTGACCGATTTCATGCCCGAGCAGGCCCGCGAGCATGTCGTCGGTGAGTCCGAGGTCGAGCATGCCTCGGGTGACGAAAACCTGTCCGCCGGGGAGGGCGAAGGCGTTCGGGATCGGCATATCGACCAGATAGAAGCTGAACGGATAGTCGGTAAAGGAGCTCTCCTGGGCCAGGCGGTAGCCGATGTCCTGAATCCGTTCGAGCTCTTCCCGGTTGTCGTAGGTGCCGTAGTGGTCCACTGCCTGGCGCGCGGCCTCGGCGCTCTTGAAGAAGATGTTGCTGTTGACGACCTCCTGGCCGTGGGCGGCTCCCGAGAGGACAAGACCGGCCGCCAGCAGCCGTGTTGGCAGGCGGGCCAGACGGGGCAGTCTGAACAGGCAGGGCACTCTGAGCAGTGCAGGCAATCCGAGCATCGGCTTCCAAGGTAGCAGGAATCGTGCCGAAGGCCGGTTCGGCTGTCTTTCGGTGCCAGGCGGTGCCGGCGATCGGGTATCATGAAGAGCCATGACAGAACCGATTGAAGCTCCCCTACCGGCCGCCGAACCGGTCATGTTTCCGCAAGTCAACGAAGCCACCGCGCGGGAGGAAGTGCACCAGCGGGCCGATACCGTCTGGACCCGCGGCAGCGGCTCGGCGCCGGCGATCGGGCGGGTCGCGACCCAGAGCGTGCGCGGCGAGGGTGGCCGGGTGGCGATCGTCGACGGCTGCCGGACCCCGTTTTGCAGGTCGGGCACCCTTCTGCGAGATCTCGACGTGATCGATCTCTCGGGCGCGGTCGCGTCCGAGCTGGTCACGCGAAGTGGAGTCGATCCGGACGACATCGGACTCTCGATCTGGGGCGTCGTCGTGCCGGCCTTGCACGCGCCCAATCTGGGACGGGAAGTGGTCTTTCGAGCTTCACTGCCGATGCAGATTCCGGGCACCACGGTCAATCTGGCGTGCGCGTCCTCGAACCGGGCGATCACGTCCGCAGCGGAGGCGCTGCTGACCGGGCAGTGCCGGGTCGCGCTGGCAGGCGGTGCGGAGTCGCTCAGCAACGTTCCCATCCAGTATTCGAAGTCCGGCGCTCGCAAGCTGGTGGCGCTGTCCAAGGCCAGGTCGGCCGGACAAAAGCTCGGCGTCGTGGCGTCGGTTCGGCCCAAGGATCTCCTACCGGTGCCGCCGGCGATTGCCGAGTACACCACCGGCATGTCGATGGGGCAGGCCTGCGAGAAGATGGCCAAGGAAAACGACATTTCCCGGCGCTCGCAGGACGAGATCGCGCTGATGTCCCACGATCGGGCCGCCGCGGCTGCTGCGGAGGGACGTTTCGACCGCCAGATCGTGCCGGTGTATCCGAAACCCGCGCACGACCGGGCGGTGACCACGGACAACGGGGTTCGATCCGATTCCTCGCTCGAAGCTCTTGCCCAGTTGAAGCCCGTGTTCGACAGACACTACGGCACGCTCACGGCCGGCAATTCCAGTCCGCTCACGGATGGCGCGTCCGGGGTGATACTTATGCAAGAAGACAAGGCCAAGGCGGAAGGCTACGAGCCGCTCGGCTACATTCGCTCGTGGGCCTACGCTTCCCTCGATCCCGCGAGCCAGCTTCTCCAAGGCCCGGCGTATGCCGCGCCGCTCGCGCTCGAGCGCGCCGGAATGAAGCTCTCCGACATGGATCTGGTCGAGATGCACGAGGCCTTCGCGGCTCAGGTTCTCTCCAACATGAAGGCCTGCGCGTCGAAGAAATTCGCCTGCGACGAGTTGGGTACGAGCGAGCCCATGGGTGAGATCGATTTCGACACCTACAACGTCAACGGCGGTT
>JADFQD010000014.1:29907-40993 GCA_022561975.1 Acidobacteriota bacterium | reverse complement strand
GACCGCCGGGGGCGGTCCCCCGATCGCAGTCAAGCGCATCGACCGGCCGACGTTTCCGATCCTCGTAAGCCTGGGGCCGAAGGACATGATGATGGCGGCCGACGGTGAACTGCCGGAGTCAGGCGCTTTGATGGTTCGCCTGGATCAGGACGGCAGCGCCTCGACCCGGGGTGAAAACGACCTGGAAGGCTCGGCCGAAGTCGGCAGGGGTGATCTGGTCACCATCGTTTTGAGGTGACGGGTTGCTAGGGCGTCGATACGTAGTTGTCTACCAGGAAGGTGCCGGCGCCGCTCGAGCCCGCCGGAAAACCCAGGGTGACCGATCCGATCTTGTGACCGTCGTTATCCAGGTCGGTTGCCGAAATGCGCAGCTTGTTGTTTTTGGATAGCTTGATCTGCCCATCGTCGGCACCCGGAGCGCTCGCCGCCATCCAGTCGATCTCGATCCGCACGGTTCTCGAGCGCGGCAGCACGGTGCGTCCGATCCGGGCAAAGCCGCCGGTATCTTCCCGCGTCCACAAGTTCAGAAAGTAGGAATCGCCGTCCTGTTCCAGCGCGAGCCGGACGTGGCCACGCTTGCCGCTCCCGGCGAGGCGCATGATTTCGGCCGATCGGTTGGCCAGGTTGACGCGATTGACATTGAGGTCGAAGGCCACGTTGAAGGTCTTCTCGGCCGACGGATGCTTCGAGCGCAGGAAGCTCTTGCCGCTGCCGGCTTCGACCTCGAGCGCGCGGGTCGAGCGCGCGAGACCGCCCGCAACGACGGTGACCCCGCCGCGACGTTGCGACCAGTCGAGCGTGTCGCCGGATTCGAAGTCAGAGGCGAATAGCTCTTGCCCGTGGAGGCGGTAGATGTCGCCGCGAAAATGCACGAGCAACAGGTTGCCTTCGGAATCTTCGGCAAACGAGGTGATCAGAAGCCCGCTTTGAAGTAACTCGTTGACCACCCAGGCTCCGGCGTCATTGCGCCGGGCTCCCCAGATCACGCCGCGACAGAAGTCACCAAAAATGTAGAAGCCCGGCAGGGTCGGAACGTTCGGACCGCGGTAACGGTAGCCGCCGGTCACCGAGTTGCAGGTGCCGTCCTTGTGGCGGTAGATGATGATCGGTGCGACCAAGGTCTCGTCGGCGCACTGGTCTTCTCCCAGGATGCACCGAGGGCCTTCCTTGATCGGCCAGCCGTAGTTCTCTCCGCCCGAGCTCGTGCCCGGCTTGAAGTCGATCTCTTCGTACTGGGCGGCTCCGACGTCGCCGATGAAAAGATCTCCGGTTGTGCGATCGAGTGAAAACCGCCAGGGGTTGCGCAGGCCGTAGACCAAGATCTCGCCGCGCGCGTTGGGGTTGTCGACGAACGGGTTGTCGTCCGGGATGGCATAGGGAAACGCGCTGTCGATGTCGATCCTGAGGATCGAGCCGAGCACGCTTTCGAGGTCTTGTGCCGTCGCTCGCACGCCTCCGTCGCCGGAGCCGAGGTAGAGATAGCCGTCGGGGCCGAAGGCGATGGCGCCACCGCCGTGCGGAAGATCGGGTTCTTGGTTCCAGCGAATGATTCGCTCTTGGGAGGATGAATCGGCGATGTCAGGGTCCGACGAGACCGAGAAACGCGCCACGACGGTCCTGGACCGTTTGTCGGAGTAGACGACATAGAAAAAGCCGTTGTTCTCGTAGTCTGGGTGGAAGGCGAGCCCGAGAAGACCGTGTGCGTTTTCGCAGCACAGGACCTTCTTTGAAATGTCGAGAAAAGGCTCGGGAAGAAGGGCACCGTTCTTCAGGATCGCGATCTGCCCGGACAGTTGGACGATAAACAAACGATTACTGCCGTCGCCCGGGTCGGCGAGCCCTGCCGTGCGGCTGAGGTGTTCTCCGTCCAAGAGCTTCTCGAGACGAATTCCCGCTGGGGGGGGCTGGGCGGCGGTCGATGCCGTGAGTGCCAGCGACATCGACAACCAGAGCGCCAGAATGGTGACAAGAGCTTGTAGGTGGGTCTGGAGTGCGCGATGGTTCATCGGGGTACCTCTCCGCGGGCTGCTCTAGGGTGTGGAAACGTAGTTGTCGACAAGATAGGTGCCGGAACCGCTCGAGCCCGCGGGGAAGCCCAGAGTTGTCACGCCGATCTTTCGCCGATCGTTGTCCAGGTCGGTTGCGACGACCCGAACCTTGCCGTTCTTGGACAGCATGATCTGGCCGTCGCTCACATCCGGGCCGCTGGCGGCCATCCAGTCGAGCTCGATGCGTACGGTTCTGGAGCGTGGAACTCTGGTCCGGCCGAGGGAGAAGAAGCCTCCGGAGTTGTTACGCACCATGAGATTGAGCCAGTAGCGGGTCTCGTTCTGCTCGAGAACCAGTCGAACGTGGCCGCGGTTCGAGCTGCCTGCCAGGCGGAAAATCTCCGCGGAAGCGTTGGTCAGGTTGACGTCGTTGACATTGAGGTGGAAACCGACGCGGAACGTCTTCTCGGCGGACGGATGCTTGGACCGGACGAAACTCTTGTCGCCGCCGGACTCGATCTCCAGCGCTCCGCTCGAGCGCTTGAGTCCCTCGGGGATCACCATGACGTCTCCCCGGCGGTGCGACCAGTCGAGGGCATTGCCGGACTCGAAGTCGGAGGCAAAGAGGGACTGGCCAACGAGTCTGAAGATGCCGCTGCGAAAGGTCACCACATAGAGGTTGCGATCTCGATCCTCGCCGAAGGACGCGATCAGCCGGTTGGTGTCGATGAGTTGGTTGACCACCCAGTTGCCGGCCAGGTTTTGGCGCGCGCCCCAGATCTCGCCACGGCAGAAGTCGCCGAAGATGTAGAAACCGGGCAGGGTGGGGACCGATGGCCCGCGGTAGCGATAGCCGCCGGTAACCGAGTTGCAGGGCTCGTTCTCGTCATGGGGGTAGGCGAAAATCGGGGAGATCAGACTCTCGTCGGAGCAGTCCTGCTCCCGCCGCAGGCAGAGCGGTCCCTCCTTGATCGGCCAGCCGAAGTTCACTCCGCCCGGGCTTCCACCCGGCAGGTAGTCGATCTCTTCCCAGAGCCTCCCTCCGACATCGCCGATAAAGAGATCACCGGTCTCGCGGTCGATCGAGAATCGCCAGGGGTTGCGCAGTCCGTACACCCAGATCTCGTCGCGCGCCTTCGGATCGCCGACGAAGGGATTGTCTTCCGGAATGGCATAGGGGAAGGCGCTGTCGACGTCGATGCGCAGAATCCCGCCGAGCAGATTGCCGAGATCCTGAGCGCTGTCCCGGATGCCACCGTCGCCCGATCCGAGATAGAGCATGCCGTCGGGGCCGAACTGAATTGCGCCGCCGTTGTGCGGTAGATCCGGCTGCTTCCAGCGAATGATCTCTTCCTCGGACGACGGGTCGGCGACGTTTCGATTCCCCGAGACCGAAAAGCGAGACACGATGGTTCTCGACTTCTTGCTTACGTAGACGACATAGAAAAAGCTGTTTTTCTTGTATTTCGGATGAAAAGCTAGCCCCAGGAGTCCGCGCTCGTTCTCGCAGCACGAGATCCGGTCGGAGATGTCCAGAAAGAGCGTCGGGAGAAGGACATCGTTTTCGAGAATTCCGATCCGGCCGTTCTGCTGAGGCACGAAAAGCCTGCCCGAACCGTCGCCTGGATCGACGAGACCCAGAGCGCGGCCCAGGTCGTCCCCGTTCACTACCAGCTCGAATCGGACTCCACTGGCCTCCTGCGCAGACGCTACGGCGGGGTTGATCATCGGCGTTAGCCCGGAGCCGATCAGCAAGCCCAGGGCGAGAAGCGTCGCGCGACTCATCACGGGTTGGCGTTGTCGGCGGCGCGATTGCGGTAGAGACTCGGGTCTACGACCTCGGCCATCCTGTCGACCGCCAGATCGAGCCCCAGAAATGTCTGTATGCGGCGCGCGTGTCTCCCGGGATCGGCAAGCACCTCGCGGTAGTTCACCTCGATCCATTCGAACTGCGGTTGGCGCTCGAGCAGATACTGAGCCCGCCAGACGTCTGCGGCGAACAACTCGGCCATGCGCTGGTCGTCGGTCGCGGAGTCTTCGCCGCGCCGCTCGAGCATCTTGGCTTGTGACGCCAGGATTTCTTGGATGTCGCGGCGAATGAAAAGCACTCGGTAGTTGTTGTCGGCGGGCAGCGACCGCAGCAGATTCGAGACGATCTTGACGCCTTTGCCGCGGGTGGCCTTGAGCCAGCTCTTGTCGGTCATGTCATGTAGCTTCATGACCCGCTGGTCCTCGTAATAGCCCTTGGGGTTGTCCTCGTCGGCGCTGCGGACGCCGTCCTGGACCAGCTCGAGGCCGCCGGCCTCGAGCATCTTCATGGTCATGGAGGTCCCCGATCGGGGGAGTCCGGAAACCACTACGATCGGACGGCCGTAGAGAAGTCGGCGGAAACGTGATTTCATGGGACGCGTTGGCCGGGGGGATAAAAGGCGTTACTATCGGGACGTTCCGTGCCGGAGCCGGAAGGCCCCGACCCACCTTCAACAGGCAGACTTACGATAACCCGTTCTGCGGGTCCGAGACTACCCCTCCAGTGAATGATCTTCGCGCCCAGCAGGCGCTGCTGTCACTAGCCTCGTTTGGTGCGCTTCTGCTCGTGGGCTCCGCCGCCGCCGAGGCCTATGTCGGGCCGGGGGCCGGCTTCGCTTTGGTCTCGTCCTGCCTGGTGGTCTTCGTGACCGCTCTGATCGCTGTGGTGACTTTGCTGATTTGGCCCTTCCGGTGGGTCTACCGGAAGCTTCGCCGCCGCGGTGGTGACAAGCCTCGCATCAAGCGCTTCATCATGGTCGGCTTGGACGGTCAGGACCCTGGGCTCACCGACAAGTTCATGAAGGAGGGGAAGCTTCCCAATTTCGAGAAGTTGGCGACCGCGGGCTGCTACGAGCGGCTCGCCACGACCTACCCCTCGGTCTCTCCGGTGGCCTGGTCATCGTTCGCGACCGGCACCCATCCTGCCAAGCACAACATCTTCGATTTCCTGAGCCGGGACCCCAAGACCTACCTGCCGCAGATGTCCTCGACCGAGATCGGGACGATCGAGAAGTTCCTCAAACTCGGCAAGCTCCGGATTCCCATGCACAAGCCGGAGCTGAGGCTGTTGCGCAAGTCGAAACCGTTCTGGACCCTTCTGGGCGAGGCCGGCATCTGGAGCACCGTGCTGAGAGTGCCGATCACCTTCCCCCCGGACAAGTTCTACGGCGCGGAGCTTTCGGCGATGGCGACTCCGGATCTGCTCGGCACGCAGGGAACGTTTCTGCTGTACTCGACCCGCACGTCGGACCAGAAGTTCAAGGAAGGTGGCATGAGAATTGCTCTCAAGGCGAAGGGCAGTAACGGTCGCGACGGCGGTGATGGTGGCCGGGACCGCTTCTCGACGGTGGTCGAGGGTCCGGAGAATATCTTCTACAAGGATACGCCCCCAATGGCGATTTCGATGGAGATCGAGTTGGATCGCTCGGCGAAGTCGGCTCGGGTCGAACTCGGTGGCGATGCGCACGAAATCAAGCTCGGAGAGCTTTCGGACTGGATCAAGCTCACCTTCAAGGCGGTGGTCGGAGTCAAGGTCTCGGGGCTCTGCCGGATGCAGGTCACCGAGATGGGCGAGCACTTCTCGCTGTACGTGACGCCGATCGCGCTCGATCCGGAGAAGCCGGCGATGCCGGTCTCGCATCCGAGCTACTACTCGACCTATCTGGCCAAGCAGCAGGGGCCGTTCTCTACGCTTGGCCTGGCCGAGGACACCTGGGCTCTCAACGAGGATGTCGTCGGCGACGAGACCTTCCTGACCCAGGCCTACGACATCGACGGCGAGCGCCAGCAGATGTTTTTCAACGCGCTCGATCGTCTCAAGAAGGGATCGCTGGTGTGCGTTTTCGACGGCACCGACCGCATCCAGCACATGTTCTGGCGCTACCTGGAGGACGGGCATCCGGCGGCTCGCGGCAAGGAGAACGCCAAGCACGGGGACGCGATCGAGAAGCTCTATATCCACAACGACAGACTCGTCGGCAAGGTCATGAGCAAGCTCGAGAAGGGTGATTTGCTAATGGTCATCTCGGATCATGGGTTTACCTCGTTTCGCCGCGGCATCAACCTCAACACCTGGCTGCAGGAAAACGGCTATTTGGTTCTCAAAGAGGGCGCCGACGGGAGCGCCGAGTGGCTGCGCGACGTCGATTGGTCCAAGACCCGGGCCTACGCTCTTGGACTCTGCGGTATGTACCTGAACATCAAGGGGCGTGAGGCGCAGGGCATTGTTGCGCAGAGCGACGTTGCGGGCCTCAAGCAAGAACTGATCGAGAAGATGTCCGGCCTGGTCGATCCCGAGACTGGGGACGTCGGCATCAACGAACTGTTCGATACCCGAGCGCTCTATCAGGGGCCCTATCTCGGCAACGCTCCCGACTTCATTGTCGGCTACAACCATGGCTACCGGATCTCGTGGGACGGCGCCACCGGCGTCGTGGCCGGGCCGGTGTGGGACGACAACGCCAAGGCCTGGAGCGGAGACCACGGCGTCGATCCTCGCATCGTGCCCGGCGTGTTTTTCTGCAACAACAAGATCGATGCAATCGATCCCGCGATCATCGACATCGCACCGAGCGTGCTGCGTCTGTTCGGACAGAAAGTTCCGGATCACATCGACGGCAAGCTCCTCTTCCTGGAAGACAATCCGCTCTCCGGCTCGGAGATTTGACCCTGTTGACCCCCATGGCCCTGATGAAGTCGAAGTCGAGGGACGGACTGGCGAGGATGGTGGCGCTTGCGGCCATCTCCACGGCACTCGCGTCACTCGCGCTGTCGTGCGCCAAGGCTCCTCCGGAAAAGCAGGTCATCGTTCTCGGTTTCGACGGTATGGACTATGAGTTCACCCGGCGACTGATGCGCCAAGGCCGGATGCCGAACTTCTCGAAGGTCGCGGCCGTCGGTGTCTTCGGACCGCTGGCAACTTCGGTGCCGCCGCAAAGCCCGGTGGCCTGGTCGGATTTCATGACCGGAATGGATTCCGGCGGGCATGGGATTTTCGATTTCGTGCATCGCGATCCCGACACCATGCAGCCCTACCTGTCGACCTCGAAAACCGAGGGCTCCGAGCGCGCCATCGAGATCGGCAAGTACAAGTTCCCGCTTGCCGGCGGAGAAGTGAAGCTGCTGCGGCATGGTACGCCTTTCTGGGAGCTGCTCGAGGACAACGGAGTCGAATCGCATATCTATCGGATGCCCGCCAATTTTCCGCCCTCGGGTTCGGCGACGATCGAGTTGTCGGGCATGGGAACGCCCGACATTCTTGGCACACCGGGCACCTTCTCGTTCTACACCTCCGACATCTTCGTCAACGAGCGGCAGATCTCGGGCGGTGAGATTCACGCGCTCGATTTCTGGGACAACCGTGCCGAGGGCCGACTTAGCGGACCCGAGAATCCGTTCCTCAGGCGCCGGCAGAAGCTGTCCGTAGACTTCACACTGCACGTCGATCCGGAAGCTCCGGTGGCCAAGCTCGTGGTCGGCGACGAGCAGCGGATTCTGGCGGTGGGCGAGTGGAGCGATTGGGTGCCGATCGAGTTCGAGATGATCCCGACGCAGGTACTGCCTGCGATGGGACGCTTCTATCTGAAGAGCCTCCGCCCCGAGGTCGAACTCTACGTCTCGCCGCTCCAGATCGACCCGATGAACCCGGCGCTGCCGATTTCGACGCCGGAGAATTTCTCCAAGAAGCTGGCGCGCCGCACCGGCCGGTTTTACACCCAGGGCATGCCGGAAGACACCAAGGCTCTTACCGGCGGTATTTTCAGCCACGAGGAGTTCCTGAGGCAGGCGAAGATTACCGGTGATGAGATTCTCGACCAATACGAGTTCGTGCTCGATGACTTCGACGGCGGCCTGTTGTTCTACTACTTCGGCAACCTGGACCTCATCTCCCACATGATGTTCCGATCGACCGATCCCGGGCACCCGGCCTACGACCCCGAGCGGGATCCCGAGAATCTGAAGGTGATCGAGGCGACCTACGAAGCCTTCGACAGGATTGTCGGCTATACCCTCGACAACATGCCGGAGAACGCCAAGCTGGTGGTGATGTCGGATCACGGTTTCGCCAGCTGGCGGCGGTCGTTCCATCTCAACAACTGGCTGATCGAAAACGGCTACATGGTGGTCAAGAACCCCGACAAGGTAGGCGGCACCAACATCTACTCGAATGTCGATTGGTCGCGAACGCGCGCCTACGGCCTCGGTCTCAACGGCCTCTATCTCAACATCGAAGGCCGCGAGTCCAAGGGCATCGTGCCCGCGTCCGAGCGTGACGAGTTGATCGCGGAGATCTCGCGGAAGCTGCTTGCCGAGATCGACCCCAAGACCGGCGAGCCCGCGGTCACCCGGATGTACGAGTTGGAAGAGACCTACGAGGGCCCGTATTTGGGCATCGGGCCGGATTTGCAGGTGGGTTACAACAAGGGAACTCGCTGTTCTTTCCAGTCCGCGATCGGCGACCTCACCGACGAGGTCATTTCAGACAACATGGACGAGTGGAGCGGCGATCACTGCATGGACCACACCAAGGTCCCTGGAATCCTGTTGACCAACCGAGAGCTGGTGCGGCCGGCAAGATCGCTCAAGGAACTCGGTGGCTCGATTCTGGCCGAGTTCGGCATCGGCTGGAGCGAGACGGCGGCTGGCGGGTAGTCGGCGGATAAGGAGAATAGACACATGTTCGGAACCACCAAAGTCAAACTCGACAGTGATCTGGTAGCCAAGATCAAGCGCTATGCCGAGATCGCCGGCTACTCCTCGGCCGAGGAATTCATCACCCACGCTCTGGAGAAAGAAATCGCGAAGCTGGCCGATGCGGGCTCGGAGGAAGAGATCAAGAAGCGGCTGCAGGGCCTCGGCTATATCTCATAGCTTTCGACGCGCTGTCCAATCTGTCCAATCTGTCTCTAATCTAGTCGATCAAAAATGACCTGGATCAACGCAGCTCTGCGGGTGGGGTTCGACATCGTTCTCGCACCCTTTTCCGGTATGCCCGACATGGTGGGGCTGGCTGTGGTGGCGTTGGTCTGTTCGATCGGGATGCTCTGGGTATTCAAGCGGACCTCGAATCAGGACGCGCTGGCCGCGATCAAGTCCCAGATTCACGCTGGTCTTTTCGAGATTCGGCTGTTCAACGACGACCTGCCGGCGATCTTCAGGGCTCAGACCCAGATCCTGAAAGCCAATGCCAGGTACCTGTGGCATACGCTGCCACCGATGCTTTGGATCATCGTGCCGTTTTTCTTTGTCGTCGCCCAGCTCCAATTTCATTACGGCTTTGCGGGTCTGGCGCCCGGCGATTCGGCAATCCTGACGGTTCGCCTGAGTGAAGGGGCCGAGGAGTTGGGCAAGGAGGGGAAGCCGTCTGCTGCGCTCGAGTTGCCCGCCGGACTGGTCGTAGAGGTGGGGCCGGTCTGGGCACCGGCGCTGCGCGAGATGTCCTGGCGAATCGGGGCGGAGAAGTTCGGGGACTACCGGGCCGCGGTGACCTTCGGTGACGATGAGATCGAGAAATCGGTGGTCGTGAACGAGGAGATCACTCGCCTGTCGCCCAATCGGGTCGCCAAGGGCTTCTTGGCCGAACTGATCTATCCGGCCGAGCCGCCCTTCGAGACGACAGAGGGAATCGAGTCAGTCGAGATCACCTATCCGGACCGTGAGGTCAACTTCTTCGGTTGGCGGACGCACTGGCTGATTGCTTTCTTCATCCTCACCATCGGCTTCGCGTTCTTGCTGCGGACGCCCATGGGCGTCACCATTTAGTACAATCCCCCGGAGGTTTCCATGCGAGAACTCTTCTTCCTCGCGTGCTTGTTCACCATCGCGGCGGTTGCCCTGCCACCGGCCGTGGACGCGGGTGACTTCGACATGTCGCAGATCTATACGATCGACTCCGGTCTCGTTGATACGTCCTGCGGGCGCAAAGGTTTGCGCCCGCAGGTCAGGAGGCTATGTGTCTTGCTATGAGCAAAATACAAATAATGTATCAATACTTTGAACGGAGTGGTTTTCCCTCCGCAGCGACACCCCCTTGTGCTTTCTCCGCCGTGCAAGTACCACGCGCGCGGCCCCTGGATGTCTTGGGCCGGGGCCTCTAGAATGGCTGTCCGTGGAGAACACCGAGAGGAGTGGCTCCTTCCTCGTGGAATCGCTGCGCGCCCACGCGATGATGTTCGAGAAGCCGCTCTCGCCGGGGTACGAGGACAGCGTCGGCAGGCGCGTTCTGGTAGCGTTTCTCGTTGTGGCCGGCGGCGTGTTCTTCTCGCTGCGCTTCGCGTTCGACGCCGCAGGGCTAGGTGGTGCGCCCGCCGCAAACCTGGTGTTCGTGGTGCTGCTGATCATCGCCTTCTTCTCGGTGCAGCGCTGGTACGTGGGCACACCGTTCAACGATGTCGGCCTGCGCCCGTTCGCCGCCTGGACGGGGCGCGAGCGTCTGTACTTCTTCCAGGTCGCTCTCCTGGCGTCGGTTGCCTTCGCCTTCTTGTTCCAGCACTACTTGCTGGCGCTCCTCGAGTTCCACGGGGTCGGCGGATTCGCGCTCTTCTCGGTCGTCACGGGCCTGTTGTGGGGATTGGTCCAGGAATTCCTGTATCGCGGCTGGTTGCAGACCGAACTGACGCGTCGCTTCGGGGCGCTGGTCGGATTGCTGGCCGCGAACGTCGTGTTCACCTTCGGGCCGCTGCACTTGAACTACCTGACGAACTCGGAGGGCGTGAACTGGGCTGGTCTCGGCGCGGTGTTCGGCATCGGTCTGCTCTTCGGCATCGTGTATCGGCGTTCCGGCAACCTGTGGATCCCGGCGGTGCTCCACGGGATCTGGCCGTTGAACATGACCTGACCGCCGCACTCTCCGGGGCCGAGCAAGACTCTGACTCCGTGTGGTCTGAATACTCGTCGGGCTGAAATGTCCATGACAACAGGCGTTGGTAAACGAGTGCTGCCTCCGGTGGGGCCAGAGACATCGCCGCGAGCCGCTCGGCGAGCTGTGTCGTGTGGCAGGGCAGAGTTTCCTCGAGCTCATAGGCGAGGCTACTCGTGACGACGTGCGCCCGGGCATCGTCGCTGCCGTC
>JADFQD010000014.1:0-29897 GCA_022561975.1 Acidobacteriota bacterium | reverse complement strand
GACTTGCGATTGTACCTGCATATCCACGGATCGCTTCATGAGGAGGCGGGGATGAGAAGGGCGTAAGGGCGATTTCTCCGACGAGTCGCGATGGCGATGGCGATGGCGCGGATGGAGCGCGCGCCCATCGTGGAGCGCTCAGCGTGAGCTCGAGATCGAGTATGCCCGGTCTTGGACATGATGGATGAGCGCTCTGCTAGGCTTCCGAGAGGTCGTAGATCCTTTGGAGGGTTGATGTTTTCTGAATCGACAGACACCGCGCCAGAGGGCGGCGAAGCCGAGAGTCTGGCAGGCGATTCGCACGCGCGACGAGTCCTGGTGACCGGCGCTTCGGGGTTTCTGGGCCGGGCGGTTGTCGGCCGGCTGCTCGAGACGGGATGGAGTGTCGATGCCGTCACTTCCGGCAATTCTCCAGATCCGGATGTCGAGCACGAAGCTCTCCGCTGGCGCGAGGCCGACCTACTGGACGGCGCAGCAATCGAAGCGCTGCTTTCCGGCGCGGACGCCCCGTTTCTCATACATCTGGCCTGGGCGCAGGCGCGCCCTATCTATGATTCGCCCGAAAACTTCCGCTGGGTGAGCGCCAGCACCCGGTTGCTGAAGAAATTCTTCGAAAACGGTGGCCAGCGGACGGTCTTTGCCGGTTCAAGCGCCGAGTACGACTGGTCGAGCGGCATCTGCCGGGAGCGAACCACTCCGCTCGCGGGCGGCGGCGCCTACGGTGCGGCGAAGCGCGGCTTGGCCGAGTTGTTTCATGGCCTCTGTGAGCATTATGGTGATGGCGAGAACGGGAGCGTGAGCGGAGCCTGGGCGAGGATCTTCTTCCTCTTTGGACCTCATGAGTCCGAGGGGCGCCTGGCCGCCTCGGTCACGCGCGCGCTGATCGAGGGCGGTCCCGTGCGTTGCTCCGAGGGCACCCAGATTCGCGACTACCTGTTCGTCGAGGACGCAGCGGACGCCCTGGTCGAGTTGCTGGGCTCGGAGATCACCGGCCCGGTCAACATCGCCTCGGGCGAGGGAGTCCGGGTGCGCGATTTCGTGCTGGAGCTGGCCGAGCGTGTCGACGCTGCCGGCCTTGGCGGATCTGGCGTTGCCGGCGGAGATAGCTGCGCCGAACGCATCGAGTGGGGGAAGGTGGGACAGAGCGGGAACGAAGCGCCGCTGGTGATCGCGGATATTGCCCGCCTGCGCGACGAACTCGGTTGGCAGCCCCGGATCGGGCGCTCCGAAGGTCTCGACCGCACCATCGCTTGGTGGCAAGAGCGCCTGGCGGCGAAGGCCGGCGCCGTCTCCTGATCCAGATTCTGAGCCGGCTGCTGAGTAGGCTTTTGGGCAGATGCCGGAAAACTCCCGCTACCGTCGCTTCTACAAGGTCGTCGAGAGCATCCCGGAAGGGCGCGTGGCGACCTACGGTCAGGTTGCGCAGCTTGCCGGCAAGCCTGGTCGTGCCCGCTTGGTCGGTCATGCCCTGAGTTCTCTCGAGGAAGAGAGCGACGTGCCCTGGCACCGGGTGATCAACGCGCGAGGCGAGATCAGCCGCCGTGGACTCGGCGATAGTGAGCACTACCAGCGAGTCCTCCTGGAATCGGAGGGCGTGGTGTTCACCGAGGGCGGTAGAGTCAACCTCGTCCGCTATCAGTGGCGGTAGGCAGTGGCGGTAGGCAGTGGAAGTAGGCCGTGTCCGATGCTAGCGTCAGGTAGTCCATGATCGGAGAAAGGTCGCTTGGTTGGTGGGCCGCGGCGCTGTCGGTGATTTGTGCGGCGACCTCCGAGCCCCTGCTTTCGTTCGAGACTGACCAGTACCTCGCGCTCGACGCCGAGATCGCAGATTCTGCCGTCGTGGTCAACGCCTACTTGAACCGGGAACTCGAGACATTTCTGAACCGTCCACGCGTTGACCGGCTCGGGTGCCGCCAAATACCGCCTCGCTTCTACCGCTATCTGTTTCGTGGGCTGCTGGCTTCGCGGCTGCAGAAGTTCTTGAAGAGCGATCCCGGCATCGATCTGTTCCCGAAGGGTCTTAGCTATCGTGAACACCTACACAGGAGTGTCTATAGAAAGCCTGTGTTTCCCTACGTCCTGCCGCTTTCGCCGACGATTCAAATTGGCGAGGTTCGCTTCGGGCTGGACAAGTTCGGACATCTCTTCGGTTTCGGCCGCAGTTATTACAAGCACTACCTTCAAGCGCGAGCGCGTGGAGTCGGCGAACAAGAGGCGCTGCGCGAGGTGATTCTGCGGGGCCTGCGCTTCGAACGTTTCTTCGTGGGAGGGCCGGCCGATGGTGTGGTTTCGTACGGCGATCTCGAGGCCAACTATCAGGGGTTGCGGCTCGCGCGGGATTTCTGTGAAGGATCGCGACCAATCGTGCGGGAGGAGGGCGGTAGCTGGCGGCCCGCTCGCTGGATCGACCTGCGAGAGTACGTAACCCCGCTGTTCGACGAGTCGTACAACAATAACCATTATTCGCCTCCGCGATGGAAGAGGGTGCGGCCGATTCTGGTGGCCGAGTACTGTGATCGTTTCTTCTCGCCGGCCGTTCAGGCTCGGATGAGACGGTACGGGGCAATCGAACGCCGCCCGAACCCTTCCAAGCGTGTCATCGCCGAGTACTTCGAAGGCAAGGGCCGTAACCCGCAGCGGCGGCAGTCGATGCATTCCATCTGCGAGCAGCCGGCGATTTCGCCGGTCTTGGTCACCGCCTATCAATGAGCTTGCGCCGGCTCGGAGTCTCTGCGAAGCTGCCGGTGTCACGGATCACCCGAGAGAAGATGCCCTTGGTGCTAGGAAGAAAACGAACCGGGTGGTGGCGACTAGGACTAGGCGTACTGGTAGCGGTCACAGTGGTCGCGGTGGTTACAGCGGCGGGGTGTTCGGGCGCCGCCGAGGCTCCGGCGCCCGACCAGGGAGACCCGGGCGAGCATCGTTCGCAGATCGAGTCCTGGCGCGAGCAGCGTGATGCGAGCCTGCGAAAGCCGGATGGTTGGCTGACTCTCGCCGGTCTCTACTGGCTCGAGGAGGGCGACAACTCGTTCGGCTCGGATCCCGCGAACGCCTTGGTGTTCCCCGAGGGCAAGATCGACGCGGTAGCCGGTGTCCTGATTCGCAACGGACGCGAGGTCACGTTGCTGCCCGCCGCCGGAGTCGCTCTGACCACGGCAGGCGCCCCCATTGCAGGCGCCACCCTTCTGTCTCTCGACACCTCGAAAGACGGACCGACGATCGTCCACAGCGGCAGTCTCACTTTCTATCCAATCGAACGCGGCGACATGATCGGCGTTCGGCTCAAGGATCGCGAAAGTTCGGTGCTGGCTGAGTTCGAGGGGATGGAGTACTTCCCGATCGACGAGAGCTGGCGGCTAATCGGGCGCTACGTGTTGTTTGATGAGCCCAGAATTCTGCGAACACCGAATGTCTTGGGAACGGTGACCGAAGAGGAGATCAACGGCGAAATCAGGTTCGACGTCGGTGGCGAGGTGCGTAGCCTACGGTCGTCTGGAGATCCTGCCGAGGGATTCTTCGTGGTTTTCGGCGACCGAACCAACGGATCGGAAACCTACGGCGGCGGCCGCTTTGTCTATACCGAGCCGGTGCAGGCCGACGGCACGGTGGTGATCGATTTCAACAAGGCCTATTGTCCACCCTGTGTGTTCACGCCCTACGCAACCTGTCCGCTGCCGCCGCCCGAGAACAAGCTGGGTCTTAGAGTCGAGGCAGGAGAGAAGATGTTTGGGGCGAGGCATTGAAGCTCTGTGGAGGTTCTTGACAGCCATCAGGTCCTGGCGGATACTACCGATCCAGCCGGATAGCGTTCAAAAGTCGCCCCCCCGTACCTTCCCAAGCCTTACTTGATGCCGGAAAGACAAGACGTCATCCTTGGTGGAGGCTTGGCCGGTCTGTCGGCGGCCTATTCGCTCCAAAGTGCTGGCCAGAGTGAGTGGCAGGTCTTCGAGCGCAACAAGAACCCGGGTGGCTTGGCCAGGACGATGGAGGTCGACGGCTATCGCTTCGACTACGGTCCTCACATTTTGTTCACCATTGATGAAGAGATCCGCGAGCTGATTCAGGACCTTCTGGGCGAAAACTTTCACGCTCAGGATCGCGAAGCCTACATCTACCACCATGCCCATGATCTCTATACGCGCTTCCCGTTTCAAGCTCACCTCCACGGTTTGCCAACCTCGATCGTGGCCGACTGCCTCAACGGGCTGATGGGCGCGGTGGAGAAGCAAGCGAGAGGCGAGTTCAATCCGACCAACTACGAAGAATGGATGAGAGGCTTTTTCGGCGACGGTATTGCCGACCACTTGATGATCCCGTACGCCAAGAAGATCTGGACCATCGAGCCCGATCTGATGGATTTCAGCTGGATCGGAAGGCGCGTCCCGACGCCGAACTACGAGCGCATTATCGGCGGAGCGCTCAGCGACGAAGTCGACCAGGTTGGCGCCACCGCCCAGTTCTGGTACACCAAGCGGGGCGGTATCGAGCCACTGCCCCGAGCGTTGGCCGCGCGAGTTCAGAACCTTAACCTCGAGCGCACAGCGGTCAAGATCGAGTTGCCGGCCAAGCGGGTCGTTTTCGACGATGGCGAAGTCGTGCCTTTCCATCGGCTGGTCTATTCCCTGCCGTTGCCCTTCTTGCCACGCTTTGTGGACAACCTGCCGCCTGGAGTTCGCGCGGCGTGTGAGGGACTCGAGTACCAGGGCATCTACTGCATCAATCTGGGCATCGATCGCGAGCAGATCTCGGACAAGCATTGGATCTACTACTACGAGGACGTCTTTCCGTTCCATCGACTGTCGCTGCCGGCCAACTTCAGTCCGGACACGGTGCCGCCGGGGAAAAGTTCGATCGCTACCGAAGTGGCCTTTTCCAAGTACCGCCCTTTGGACAAGGACACCGTGGTCGAGAAGACCATTGATGCGCTGAAGGCCGCTCGACTGATTACGGACGATGACACGATCGAGCTGGTCCACACCGAAGAGATTTTTCCGGCCTACGTGATCTACGACCTGAATCACGCTACCAACGTAGAGATCATTCGCGGCTGGTTGCGCGAGAACGACATCTGGAACGTGGGCCGATTCGGCGAATGGCAGTATTTCAACATGGATCACTCGATGAGAAGCGGGAGGCGGGCGGCCGAAGAGATCCTGGCGCTCGACCGTTGACAACCCCGCGAGCCGAAGAGCCCGCGCGGGACTCGAATGCCAAGGTCGCCGTTATTATCGTCAACTGGAACGGTTCGAAAGACACGCTCGAGCTTCTCGACCAGCTCGACGCCGTCGAGGGACCGGAGCTCGAGTACGTCGTCGTCGACAACGACTCGACCGACGACTCCGTGGCGGCGATGCGGGCCGCGCGTCCGGAGCTGAATCTGGTCGAGGCGGGAGGCAACCCGGGGTTCGCGGGTGGCACGGTGGTGGGCATGCGCAGGGCGGCTAAGGATCCGCGAGTCGGCTTCGTGCTCGTCGTCAACAACGACATCCGGGTGGATCCCGGTTTTCTGCCGCCGTTGCTGGAAGCCTGCCGCGATCCCGAGGTCGCTGGTGCCGGTCCCAAGATCTTCTATGCCGAACCCGCGGATCGCCTCTGGGCCGCCGGCGGCACCTTGCGGGTGCGGGAAACGGTCACCAAGGAATGGGGGCGGGGACAGCGCGACGGCCCGGCCTTCGATCGCCCGCTCGACGTTGCCTATCTGACGACCTGCTGCATCCTGATCCCGATCGATGTTCTCGAAGCCGTGGGCCTGCTCGACCCGATGTACTTCATTTGCGTCGAGGACGCGGATTGGTGCCGGCGAGCAACCGACGCCGGGTACCGGCTCCGCTATGTTCCGGAAAGTAGTATTTGGCATCGCGTTGCGGTTTCGACCGGTGGTGGCTACACGCCGCTGCGTACTTTTCATACCGCGCGCTCGAACGCGCTCTTCGTGCGTCGGCACTACAGCGTCTTCGGCCTGTTGGGCTTCCTGCTGGCCAATGCCGCGGCGCTCCCGGCCGCCTTCCTGCGCGAGCTCCCGCGCGGGAACACGAAGGCGGTTTTCGGTAAGGCCAAGGGGCTCTGGCGAGGGTTGAGGGATCCGATCGGGGAGCCGCCCAGGCTGTAGCGGTCGACCCCTGTCCCTGTCGATCGTCTTACCTGATCACGTTTTGGTGCTTCGAGGGTAGGCCGTTGACGCGGAGGTCGATCGCTATAGTTCCCTGTCCCGCGGTCTCGCGACCGCCGGGGCGCCTACCGCGACCGATCCGGGAGGCACGTCGTCGAGCACCACGGAGTTGGCTCCGATGAACGTGTCGTCTCCGATCTCGATGCGGCCGAGAATCTTGGCTCCGGCTCCGAGTGTGACCCTATCGCCGATCCGAGGGCAAGCATCGGTGCTGAAGCGAGCTTCGCCAAGGGTGACCCCTTGGAGGATGGTGCAATCCTCGCCGATCACCGAGGCACCGCCGATGACGATGCCGAGCCCGTGCGGAATGTAGCAGCCGCCGGCGATGTCGGCCTGCGGGACGATGTCGATGGCGCAGGCTCCGATCGACCAGCGGCGCAGAACGGCCGGCAGCAGTGGCACGGACCAGTTCTTGAGAGTGTGGGCGCAGCGGTAGGCGATCAACGCCTGAAAGCCGGAATCCAGGAAGACGCCATCGAAGAGGGCGCGCAGGGTGCCCCAGCCTTTGATATCTGCCAGTCTTCGGAAATCGCGCCGGAGGCGCGGACACATGCTCATCGAGTTCCTTTCGCTTTTCGCAGCTGGCTCAAGACGCCGAGGTGAGGCAGTCGGCGCCAGAGACCGTACCAGCCCGTGGTCTGGAGTCTAAACTCGAGAAGGCTGCTGCCGGGCTGAACCACCGCCCGCGGCAGGGCGAACCGGTTACGGGTCGAAACGCCGGGCATGCCGTAGGCGCTGACGGCGGCGAGATAGCCGGCATCGCGAACCGCCGCCGCCGTGGCTCCGTTGAACCGGGCGTAGGGATAGCAGAAGGTCTGGACTGTGCGATCCAGAAGGGTCTCGAGTTCTTTCTTGGAGCCGGAGACTTCGCGACCCAGGCCGGCGGCATCGATTCCCAGCAGGTCGGCGTGGCTGCGACTGTGGCTGCCGATCTCGAATCCCCGCGATGCCACGTCCCGCAACTCGCCCGTGGTCAGAAGAGCCTCGATACGCTCGCCTCGCGCAACGTCCCAGACGTTATGATCGCCGACTTGGCTCGAGACCACGAACACGGTTGCACTCATGTGGCGACGCTCGAGTTCTGGCACGGCGTGCTCTAGGAAGCACTTACAGCCGTCGTCGAAGGTGAGGACGACGCTGCGGCCGCCGGAGACTTCCCCGCGGTCGTTTCGAGCGATCGCATCTGCCAGCGAAAGCACGGAAAAGTTCCGGTCGGCAAGCCAGTCGAGGTGACTCGAGAATTCGGCTCGTGAGACATAGCTTCCGGCGAAGTGGGGTGTGGGGTCAAACGGCGCCGGCTCGACATGGTGGTACATGAGTACCGGGCTTCGCAGTCGCTTCATCGAGCCAGCTCCTGGAAAAGGTTCGCGTATGCGTCGGCGGTGCGGGAGAACGGGAACTGCTCCGCTCTCCGCCGAGGGCGGTCTCCCCAGGTTTCCGCGGCCGCCAGCTCGAGTGCCTCGGAGTAGGCGCGAGGGTCACCCTGTGGGAAGTAAAAGCCGCCTTCCCCTATGACTTCTCGGCGCACCGCGTCATCCGGTGCAACACAGGGTGTATTACAGGCCATGGCCTCGGTGTACACCAAGCCGAAGGATTCGGTGCGTGAGGCCAGGGTAAAGCAGTCCGCGGTCGCGTACCAGCCCGGCAGCTCGGACCTGGCGACGTTCGCTCTGAGGTAGCGCGAGGGCCCCAGCATCGCGGTGGCGAGAGAATCGAGCCGCGCCGCGCCCGGCCCCTCCCCCAGGACCACTAGACTGCCCTTGGACAGTGCGGCGACGGCTTCGAGCGTGCGATCGATCTGCTTGTGATCATCGACGTGACCGACGCACAGAAACAGAGGCCGCTCGAGATCGGTAGGCGGCTGCCGCGCCCCAGGGTGGAAGAGCTCGAGATCGACCCCGTGGGGGATTACCTCGATTCGGGCGCTGGGCGCGAGCCTCTCGAGTTCGTTCGCGAAGCTTCGGGTGAAGACAACGGTGCGGTCGGGCCGATTTCGGGCGAAGGCGCCTTCCCACTTGGGGTCGATACCGTGCGCTATGTCGACGAACTTGGTTCCACCCAAGCGCCGCAAAACTCGTCCGACCCATCCCCCGACCAGCCCACCCTCCATCACCACAACGTCGAAGCGGCCGCGAGCAAGCTTCGGAGCTGCGGAGAGAGCGGCCGTTGCCCACTCGACGTTCATCGGGTCCAGAAAGGCGGTATCGAGCACCTTGCGGCCGAACCGCGTGGCCGAGTAAGCGCCCGTCAGCCATCTCCCATCACGGGCGAGAGCGGCGATCCGTTGGTGCGGTACGTCGACGGCACCGCGGCAGAAGAGCGTGGGCTCGACGCCGAGAGCGGGCAGTGCTCTGCATAGATCCAATACGAAAGCCTCCGCGCCTCGCCGAACCACTCCGGCTCCCGACATCACGAAAGCGGCCTTGACCGTCACTTTCTTTCTCGCTCTGTGATCAAGCTCGTTTCACGATCAGGTGGATTTCGGCGCGTCTGGCGTGGGGCCGAAGAACTGCTTGAAGGGCTGGGCGAAGCGCCAGAGGTAGATGGATCCGACCACCGCAAGAACGACCAGGGAGGCTGCGAAGCGAGCCCAGCTGGCGGCGGGGAATATCCCGGCCACGGCCAGAAAGAGCGGCAGAGGCAAGACGTAGACGAACAGGAGGTCGCGAACGAGCTTCGGGAACTGGGGTCCGCAGATCTTCCAGACCCGCCAGGCCATGAGGATGTTGCCCAGCAGCAGGTAGTGGGCCCAGGCCATACCCTCGGTACCGTAGCGTGCGCTGAAGAACCAGCCGAAGCCGGTCAGGCAAAGGAAGTTCGTGACCGCGATGGTGAGCCAGATGCGGTCCTGGCGCCGCACCTTGAGGAGCTCGCCGCCGAGCCTGTTGAAGGGATCGACCAGGGGCAGGAAACAGAGGATTTTGACGAGTCGGGTGGCAGCGACCCAACTCGGCCCGAGCAGCAGCTCGAGGATCACGATCTCGGTGTTGAAATACAGGAAATAGGCCACCATGACCTCGATCGTGAGGATCGCTACTGTGCCGAGCCGGTAGGCGGCTACGAATCGCTGGACATCCTCCCTGTACACGACCAGGGCCGGGTAGAGCGATCGCGACAGCGCAGGAACGAACAGGATTTGCGCCCGCAGGGCCCACAAAACAGCCTTCTCGTACTGACCCACCATTGCGGTCGTGTCCCGAATTTCGACGATATAGCGACCTACGAGGGGGGTGGCGTTGGACACAATCGCGATCAGGAACAGCAGGAAGCTCCGCCGAAGCAGGTTCGGAATCGCGCGCCAATCGAAATCCAGGCGGATCAATCCCCAGACACGAGCCCACAAAATCACCACGAAGCAAACCATCGCCACAAGCTCGCCCACGACGAAGCTCCAGACTCCGGCGCCGCGAACGGCGAAGAGTATCGAGACCGTCGCCATCACGATGCTGCGGATGATCTCGGGCGCGACCAGTTTGGTGACTTGTAGCTCGCGTTCGAAGTGAACCCGTGGAACTATGGCGAAGGCCTCGATGAGGACGAAGAAAGCGAGTACTCTCAGAACCTCGGGTAGCTGGGGGTGGAGGCCCGAGAACCAGCCTGCTCCAACAACCAGGGCCCCAGTGACGATGCTGCCCGAGATCACCTCCCAGAGCAGCACGCTGCCATAGGGCTGACGCTCGTGGCGCACGAGTTCGTACGGCAGGCCGGCATCCCGAAGGAAGCCCGCCAGGACGACCATCGACCACGCCAGAGCAAAGAGGCCGTGTTGCTCGGGTAGGATGACCCGTGCCAGCGTCAGGTCGGTGACCAGCCGGAGCGCCATGCGCCCAAGCTGACTGCCGTACGAAGCAATCGTCGAATGCAGGAACCGCCGTTCGGTGGTCGGGTTCAACGGGCGGCGGTCCAGTGCTCGGCGACGGTGCGGTACCAGATCCTACGAAATAGAGCTACTCCCGGAAGCACCCTCACCGCCGGACGCAAGCTGCGGTGACTCAAGAAGATCGACATCGCCGAAATCCAGGCCTTGATCGGTGCGAATGCGCGCAGGCGGCCAGCGTCCTTCCATGTCAAACCTCGATCGAAGACTCCTGGGTGCTTGCGCCTGAAATCGTTGAAGTGGCGACCGTACCATGTGGCGTGCCGGACGAGATCGGCTCTGCTGTTGCGTACCGCAGCGTGATGGACGCAAGCGGCGGGCACGAAGGCGCACGCGACGCCGGCATGACGTGCGCGGAAGAACCAGTCATGGTCCTCGCTGGTGATCAGCGACTCATCGAACCCGCCTAGCCTTTCCCAGGTATCGCGGCGCACGCCGAGGTTGAGGCTACCTAGGGGCCGGCTCGTGATCAGTTCGGCGGCACGATCTTGCAGCAGCCCATGGAAGGACGCGATATTGTCGGCGACGGCCCACCGGTTGGCGGCGAGATCGAAGTCGACGCTGCCACCCGCGATCTGCGAGCGCTCGAGGGCGTCGACCATGATCGCTACCCAGTCGCTGCGGGGCCTGCAGTCGGCGTCGGTGAATAGAATGAGATCGCCGGTGGTCTGACCGACACCGAGGTTGCGGGCCGCCCCAGGCGACAGCTTCTCGCTGGTCTCGATCAGGCGAACACGGTCAGAACCCGACACCACACCGGGTGTATCGCTGCCTACGACCACTATTTCAAAGGAGATCGCTTGGTTGCCGCCCACGATTGCGGCCACGGTTTCGCCGGCCAAAGGGGAGTCGAGGTTGGGCACGACGATGCTGACTCTTGGCGCCATCCGCCTATTATCGTCAATCGGGTAGGCTGATGTCGCGTCGCAATCGTGGCTGGCAAGAATCCCCATATCCTTTCGGAATCGGCCATTGGGATCAGGGCTCGGAGGTCGCCGAGACGGGCGTGGTCCGGCGGATATACTCCGGTCGGCAAGATCGGGCGGCGCGAACAAGAGTCCGCAATCCTCGGGCGCCTCTTCCGTAATCCAGCACATCTCGAGTCGCAGATGAAGAACACCACGGGTCTGGTCTTGAGTTGCCTGAGCCTATTGATGCTCTTGTATCCACTGGCGGTTCCGAGCCGTGGGCTTCCGGTAACACTCAAGGCCGACGAGCCCGCCTACTATCTTGCCGCGTTGAGTCTGGCCCGCGACGGCGATCTGCTTTGCCGGACGGAAGACGTGCGTCGTCTCTTCGATGCCTTTCCGCATCTTCCGGTCGAGAACCTGATTCTGATGTCGGTGGACGGCTGGAACACGGTGCACTTCGGCAAACCGATCATCTACTCGGTCTTGGCCGCGCCCTTCGCCGCCGCCTTCGAGGGTCGGGGGATGGTGTTCTTCAACATGATCCTGTTCGTGGCCATGATTTGGATGGGCTTCTTCTATCTGCGCCGAGTCGCGCCCGAGGCCCTGGCTGCCTTCTTCGCGTGCTCCTTCTTCTTGGTTTCGCTGGCCTTCGTCTATGTCTTCTGGATTCATCCCGAGGTTCTGAACATGTTTTCGGTGATGGCATGCCTATACTTTGCCTGGACCGAGAGAGTCCCGACCAGTTCGCACTCGGTTCTGGCGCGGGTCTTCGGCGGTCCGGCGCGAGCCGCCTGGTCGGGCGCAGCGCTGTCTCTGGCGGTCTTCAACAAGCCGATGTTGGCCGCGATTGGCCTGCCCGCCCTGTATCTCGTTTCCAAGCGGCAGGGCGTGAAGACCGCCGGGGTCTGGCTGGTTGCCGCCGGGCTGGCTCTGGGCGCACAGGCAGGCTTGTCCCAGGCGCTGACCGGCACGCCGACTCCCTATCTGGGCACCTCACGGGCCGGGTTCAAGATCGAGGATCCAGATCGGTTCGACGAGATGCTGAAGCCGTTCCAGCAGCCGGTTGTGGCCGGTGAGAACCATAGTTCGTATGGCTGGCTGGCTCGGGTGCCCGAGTTGTTCCCAAGAATGTTGGTCGAAAACATCGGCTTCTTTTTCATCGGCCGGCATACGGGATTGTTCGTGTACATGCCCTTCGCGCTGATCTGCATGCTGCTCTTTCTTCTACACGATCGGCGCGATCCGGCGCGGTGGCTGGTGATCGTGGCGCTGGCTGGCGTGGCGCTGTTTTTCATGATTTGGATTCACTACAATTGGCACGGGGGCGCCGGTTTCGTCGGGAACCGCTACTTCGTCAATCTGTACCCGGCGTTTCTCTTCCTGGTGCCCGCAATACGACCGGCTTGGTTGGTCGCGATCGGCTATCTTGGCGGCGGCCTGTTTCTATCGCCGATTCTCTTTTCCCCGTTCGGGGTCTCGGTGCCGAATCCGACGCTCCAGTGGCATGTGCGGGGCGGCGCCTTTCAGTTCCTGCCGCAGGAACTTTCGATCGCGGCCGAGGTCCCCGGTTACTTGAACTTCAACACCCGGGGACTCAGTATTCGGGGACGCCGGGACCAGTTTCAGATCGTGGATCGTGGGACCACCACATTCCGGGTGAGAGGCGCCTCCGAGATCGAACTGTGGATCTCGGCCGCCAAGCCGATCCGGGAGCTTCAGCTGGAGGTCTCGTCGCCGGCCCCAGGCAGCCACGTGACGTTTCGACTCGGAGGGCATCGACAGGAGGTGCTGTTCGAGATCGCCAGGCCGGGACCCGTACTCGTGACCCTTGCGCCGAAGCGGGCGACCAAGGTGCGCTACCAGTGGGGAAAACGGCTCTACGCCTACCGGTTGGTGATCGAGACCGAATCCGGGCGCAACCCTCGGGGGTCGGACGGTCAAGTCATCGAACCGCAATTCTACGTCGGCGCCGAAGTGATCATCCATCGGGTCAAGTGGTGGGATTCCTGAGGGTCACGCCTTTTTCCGACGTCTCGTTCGAGGCCGCAGGATGAAGCTGGGTTCAACCTCCGTGGAAGGTCGCAACGGTCGCTGGTTGGCCGTCCTGGTCGCGCTCCTGGCTGCGCTCGCGATTCGCGCCGCTTTGCTCGATCGTAGCAGCTGGCCCGGCTTCATCGGCGACGAAGCCACTTACCTCATGGCGGCCGAGAGTATCGCGTGGGACGGCGACTTCCTCTATGAGCGCCGTGACTACGATCGCTTCGTCGAGCACTGGGGTAGGCGACCCGAGATGTTGCTGTTCCTGCAGAGTAACGACCATGGACGGACGCTGGTTTACGCGAAACCGTTTTTTTTCCCGCTGCTGGCAGCGCCACTGACCAGACTCTCACCGACTCATGGACCTTTGCTGACCAACGTACTGCTGCTCGCACTCGCCGCGGTCCTGACGGCGCGAGCCTTGAGGCCTCAACTGGGCGCCGAGGCGCCGTTGTGGGTCGCGGCGTTCCTGTTCGGTTCGGTCGCCTTCGCCTATGGGATCTGGGCGCACGCGGACTCGTTTCTGATGTCGGCGACCGCGATCGCACTCGCGCTTGGTGTGATCGATAGGCGAGCGGACCGGAAACGGTCGCGCCGCCGGCCGAGTACGAGGCAACTCGTTCTGTGGTTTGGAATCGGCGTGCTGTTCGCCGTCGTAGCCTTCAGCCGGCCGTTCTACGCGACACTGGCTCTGCCCCTGATCGTGCTCCTGCCGAAAGGCAAGCGAGCGCGGTTGGGCGCGGCGTTCGCTGTGGGTGTGATCCTGGTCGTGAGCGTCAGTGCCACGGTGCATTGGCGGCTCGCCGGAGCGGTGACCAGCTATACCGGCGAGCGCGGGGGCTTCTATGCACGGGAAGGTCTTCCGGAGGTCGATTTTCCGGGTGAGTCCTGGGATGACGCCATCTTTCGAACTGGGAACTTTTCCTGGTATCAGGCTCGCCAACCGCTCGAACAGAAGACCCGGGTCGGGCTCTGGACCTGGAACGTCGTGTATTTTCTAATTGGGGAACACGTCGGCGTGGTTCCGTACTTTCTGCCGTTCGTTTTGGCCTTGTTTTGCTTTCGTCTCGACGCTCTACGATTGGCGTTGCTTGGGGCGATGATCGTGTCGCTGGCGGCCTTCTTCTTCTATCGCCCGTTCAACTTCTTCGGCGGCGGCGCGGCGATCGGCAACCGCTACTTCCTACCGCTCTATCCCGCGGTCTGGTTTCTCGTGGCTCGGCCACCGCTTCCGGCGATCAGGCGCTGGGCGCCGCTCGCGGTGATGCTGTGCGCGACGCCGTTCTTGAGTCCTCTGTGGATGGGGCTGGAGAAGTATCCGCTGACCAATGAGCAGACCTATCAGTTCGTGTCCCCCGTAGCCCGCTTTCTACTGCCGTTCGAAACGACCCAGAGCCATCTCAAGCCGGGCGGTCAGGAAGACGTGATCCACAACGGCGTCTGGATTCGCGTTCTGAGTCCGGCAACCCGCGCCGACAGGGACCGAATTTGGGTGCGCTCCGGGGACTGGGCGGAACTGCTTGTCGCGTTTCGAGACCCGATCGAACGGCTCGAACTGATCGGGCCCGCGGGCGCGGCGGTTGCGGAAGTCTCGACCGGCGAGATCACCGGCCGGCGGTTTGGAGACGGGGTGGTCACCTACGAATTGCGCATGCCTCCGCGACGCGCGCGGCATTCGATGTGGTGGAGTTGGGAGCCCTGGAACCTGTACCGATTGCGCGTGCGATTCACGGGCTCGCCGGCCGGAGAGGTCGTAGGCTTCTATCTCGAGGTACCGGGCACTCGATGAGGGGCACACCTAGACGAGTTCGGCTCAGAGGGTTGGTGCCGGCCGTTGCCCTTGTGTTGTCCGTCGGCTGCGACTCCCGAGGTCCGCACTCGAACTCCACTCCGGGCGACCGGCCACAGGGCTTTGTGGTCATCAACCTGAGCGGGCTGCGCGCCGACGCCCTGGGGATTTCCGGTCGGAGCCCTTCGCCGAGCCCATTCATGGATTCCCTTGCCGACGGGGCTCAGGTGTATGAGCGTGCCTTCTCGGTGTCGTCGGATCCACTCGCCGCGGAGGTCTCGCTTCTGAGCGGGCTCTATCCTCAGGAGCACCGTGTGGCGGCGCCGAAGATGGCACTGTCGGCCGAAGCGACGGTTGTGGCCGAGAGGTTTGCCGACTTCGGATACCGAACCGCCGCCTTCACCGGAGGCGGATACGCCAGCTCCGATTTCGGGATCGATCGCGGCTTCGATGACTTTACGACCCTCGAGCCGACCCCCGGCGGTCCGGATCCGACTTTCTCGGCGGCGATCGAGTATCTGAGGCAGATCGGTGACCAGCCTTTCTTTGTCTACCTTCACTCGGACGCGCTCAAAGGGGGTCACCTCGCAAGCGGCTCGCTCGGGTTCGAGCGGTTGACCGCCGGCTTCGAAGAACTCACACCTGAATTGCTCGAGAGGGTGCGTCGCAGCTACGAAGACGAGGTCCGCCGTCTCGACGATGTGCTCGAGGACTTCTTCGAAGGCATCGAAACGCTGGGCCTGCGCCAGAGAACGGCGGTGTTCGTGACCGCGGATCGCGGCTTTGAGCTGGGCGAACACGGTCGCGTGGGGCACTTGCAGGTCTATCCGGAGAGCCTGCGGGTTCCGTTGCTGCTCGCGGTTCCCGGCCTCGAAGCCGGCCGGTTCGGCGGTCTGGTACAGACCGTTGACCTGGCGGCCTCGCTCTATCGGCTGGCAGGGATTCCGGCCCCCGTTTCCTCTGGCCGTTCTCTTCCCGGTCTAGCGGGCGCACCCGGGCCCCGGATCTGGGCGGCCGCCGAGACGCGCGGGCGCTGGGCGCAGTCCAGCTTGCTCTTGGAGACTGCGGACGGATTTTACCAGCTGGTCCAAAGCCACCTGAGCGGCGAGTACGACGGCACCTGGGTGACTCGGCAGGTAACCCTGGACACCGAAGCTCAGGTGCTGGACTTTTCGATCGTGAGCTACCTCGTGCCGAGGATGATCTCGGTTCGTGTCGACGGGCGCGACCATAGCGTAATTGATGCCGGTACCAAATGGGCCAAAGCCCGAATCGAGCTGCCGCCGCCAAGCGCAGCCCAGGGAAAGCAGCGGCGGCGGGTCACGCTCGCAGCCGATGGCTGCACCTCCCCGAGCGACTCCGGCAGCAGCATCGACCGGCGCTGTCTCTCTTTCAAACTCGAGGGTCTCGAGCTCTCGAGGACCGAACTCTTCGACCTGAGGGTCGACCCCGGCGCGACGCGCGACCTCTCCTACGATAGGCCCGAGTTGATGGCGAAGATGGCGACCCAACTCAGTCGGCACCGCTGGCTCGACACGCCGTTGCCGGAGACGACTCAGCCCGGTGAAGCGGCCATGAGGCGAATTCTGGAACTGGGGGAATACCCGGAGCCATCTCCGCGCTAGCAGCCCCAATTCGGTACGGAGATTGCGAGTAATTCCGATACGATGTTTCGGTCAGCGGAGACGCGGGTCTCGCGGATGCGGGCGGCCTCTTTTTGCTGCGGATTGACGCTGTCCGCCGTCTTGGCATGTACGCGAGCCGACTCGGATGCCGGTCCGGCCACAGTTGTGGCAGCGCAAGCGGCTACGACACAGGCGTCCGAGGCGGCGCCCGGGACGGAGCCTGGAAAATCCAAATCTTCGACGGCGAGCCGCGGATCGAGCCAGGAACCTTCGTCGGTGCTCGGCGACGGCCTTCTGGTCTGGGAATCGAACCGATCCGGCGCCTGGAGAATCTGGATCCGAGATCTGGCTTTCTCGGTGCCTCGGGCGCTAACATCCGAAGGACCTCGGCGACAACACTGCTGCCCGCACATCTCACCCGATGGCGCCTGGGTCGCGTACTTGAGTCTCGCCGACGCTCTGAAGGGCTACGGAACCGGAGGAAGCGAAGGCCGACTGCGGCTGATTCGCGCCGACGGGACCGGCGACCGACTGCTTGCGACCCGAGCGCTCACGTTGTTTGAAAACCGTGCCGCGGTCTGGAGAAGCGACCGAGAGCTGATCTATATCCGCGGAGACGGCACGACCGTTCTCCATGACCTCGAGACAGATACCGTCAAGGATCTGTACGCCGATCCGGAGGGAAAAACCTGGCTCATCAACAGCGGACTCACCCATGCCGTCAGTGGACAGGCGGATTTCTCGCCCTACGAAGCCTCCACCGCCGCCATTGCCCGGCGCACTTCACTGGGCGGCTGCCAGCCCTATTTTTCCCATGATGGACGCTGGGGATTCTGGTCGGCAGGGGCCGGGGGCCCGATCCAGAGCCTCGACCTGGCTAGCGGCCAAATCTCGACCCTGCTCAAGAAGAGCGACCCGCGCATTCCGGACGGACTGGGCTACGTGTACTTTCCGATGGTTTCGCGTGACGGGCGGCTGCTCGCATTTGCCGCCTCCGCCAATGTTCACGACCACTTCAAGGCCGACTACGAGATTTTTGTAGCCGAGACCGACCCCGGAACACTGGAACTTCTGGGCGACGCCGTCCGCATGACATTCAATCCGGCCACGGATCGCTTTCCGGATGTCTTCCTTGCGCCGCTGCCCTTGGGGCGCCACCGCGGCGAGGCGCCGTTCGAAGTCGCCCTGGCACCGGATCGGCCACCGGCGAGTGGAGCCTGGAGCTATGATTTCGGCGACGGCACGACCGGTTCGGCGCCCAACCACGTCTATCGAACGCCGGGCCGATATCGCGTGAGCGCACGGGCGGGCGACGCGGTGCTCGACGGCCAGGTCCTGGTGCGCCCCGCGCGCCCGCCGACGGTGACGGCCACATCGGTCCTGCGCGAAGGGCGCGAGCTGGTGCTCCGCTTCGACGAGGAGATTCAAGCCGAGGATCCACGACTCGAGTTCGATTCGGGCCGCGGCATCAAGGACTGGTCGGTGGGTCCCGAGCGTCGCTCGCTGATCGTGCACCCGGCCGAGCCCCTCGACCAGGTCGACCGGCTGTTCGTGGCCGGCGTGAGCGACCGGGCGCAGCGCCCCAATCAGATGGTGCCGGCGAAACTCGAGATCGAGCCCGCGCTCTGGCCTTTTAATCGCCACGGCTTGGTGTTTCTGTGGGAAACCGGAGAGAACGCCAATCTCGTTCTTGATCAGCGGCAGGGAATCGAACGGGCGCCGACATTAAAGAGGTACGGTCGGGCGCAGCTCGATCACAACTACGCCATGGTTCTGGGTGACGGGGTCTTCGTCGCCAGCTCAGTCGACGCCGACTACCTCAGCGATGCGGTCAAGGCCACCAACGAACTCGCTGTCGAGGCTGTGATCCGCCCGGCCCCGGCCGACGGCACCGATCTGCGCTATATCCTCTTGCTCTCCGGCGGAAGCCGAGAGTCCCGGAACTTCTTTCTCGCACAGAGGGGGCGGAGGTTGATTTTCAGCGCGCGGGTCGGCAGCCGCGGTCCGCACGCCGCGCCTGAGGTGGCGATCACCGATCTCCCGTCCGGCGAGATCAGTCACGTCCTGGTCACCTATCAGATGGGGCGGTTGGTGGCCTACTTGAACGGCGAGCGCGTTCTGGACTCGAGCGCCGTCCGTGGCGGCTTCTTCCATTGGAAGCATAGGCCGCTGATCTTCGGTTCCGGCCATCAGAATCAGAACGCCTGGGCGGGGCGCTTGGAAGGCGTCGCCATCTACAGCCGTTTCATCGAAGCCGAAGAAGCTCGGGAAAACTATCTGCGCTACCGGCAAAAGCTCCGGGCTCGGCCGGTGGTCCCGAAATTGATGGTCGAAGCCACACTCGAAGAACGTTCTCGGACGCCGCGTTTGCAAGAGATCAGTCCCTACCGGGAGGCCCTGTCGGTTCTGGCCTACCGAGTCGAGCAGGTGCTCGAGGGTGACTACGACGAGAAACGCCTTCGCGTCGCCCACTGGTCGATTCTCGGCGGCAGCACGCTTGGGATCGATCGGATGCAGGTGGGCTCGACTCGACGGCTGGTGCTCGAGCCCTTCGACGCGAATCGCCAGCTCGAGAGTCTCTATCTGTCTGAAACGCTCGAGTCCGGGGGAGGTGAGCTTTTCTTCGCCGTTGCGCCGTAGCCGCCTGAAGCAGTTTATTGGGCCTGCTGCAAGAGCCTGCGACGCGGGCGCCGGAGTTTGGTCAGTTGCCGGCGCCGCGGCCTACGGGTCGTAGTGCACGACATCGCGGAACCGCCGGACCTGACGTAGCCACTGGTCTCGCGACGGATTCTCGAGGACCGCTCGCGGCCGGTACTCGTCGCCCAAGACTTTCTCTTCGAGAAGGAAGTCGAAGATCTCCCGAGCCATGATGCGGTGCGCAATCTCGCTCGGATGCGCGTCGACTCCAGGGTAGACTTGCATCCGTATCGACGACTTGTCGAGGAATGCGTCGAGGAGGTCCAGGTAGAGAATTCCCTGCTTTTCGAGAGCCGCACCCATGCGCTCGTGTGGCACACGCGAGTAGCTCGGTCCGAGCCCGTGCATGGTCGGAAGGATCGCGGCGACCAGCGGAATGCCCGCGCTATCGGTCTTCCCGGCGAAAATCCCGAGGGCGGTCTCGAAGTCCTTCCAGCCTTGCGATTCCGGTTCGAATGCCGGGTTGTCGCCGCCCGACGTCATCTGAACACGAAGATCTTCGAAGCGCTCGTAACCGATCTCGGCGAATCGTGACGCCCGGGTCAGGGTGCGCATCAGCCCGCGAGGCGGGCGCGGCAGCCAGCCCTCGTTGTAGTCGCTCGCCGAGTGTTTCGACGGGCGTTCCGAGTCGTTGATGAAGATACCGAGCACGATGAGGTCGGCCTTCCAGCGGAGCGCGTTGTCGAGAAACCGCAACTCGCCGATGGTGTTGTAGCCGTTCTTGGCGAATACCCGCAGGAACGCGGCCGGCGGGGCGGCGTTCAGATTGAGCAGTTCGAGCAGACGGTACGGATAGGTGTTGTCCCAGTTGACGCCTTGGCCGACGGTAAAGGAATCTCCGATTACCGCAACCCTCAAGAACGGTCCGTCGAACCACGCCCGGCGGGGCTTCCAAGGACGCTCTCGAACGTAGTGCACCTCGTCGCGGTCGTAGAGCGGCTCAAGCTGCATGGGGCCGCCGATCCCCAGGATCCGGAGCGCCACCTCCATCACAAGAGCCGAGACGAGAAATGCTCCGACAGCCAGTCCGATTCGGGCCGCCAAGCCGCGCAAACTCATGCGCCGTATTATATCCGCACCGACGCCTCGGCTTCGGGCGGGAGGTCCACTTTGTTGGCTTGAGCTAGCCGAGCTCGAAATTCGCTCTCCGAGTCTAGCTCGAAGGTGATGTGCTACTTTTATCGACTCGTGTTCCGCGACGAGTTCCCTCGGCGATAGAATCCTTCGACCGGCAAATCGATCGCCGCGCAACCACCCCGAAATGAAACTCTCGGTCGTCATTCCCATCTACAACGAGTCCGCCACGATCGAGCAGCTCGTCAGCAGAGTCCGCGCGGTTCCGATCGACAAAGAGCTGGTCATCGTCGATGACGGCTCGACCGATGGAACCGCGGACATCCTGCGTGTCCTGAGCGCCGACGCGGATGTGAGAGTGTTTCGCCATGAGGCCAACCAGGGCAAAGGAGCGGCCCTGCGAACCGGATTCAAGGAAGCCGTGGGCGACATCGTGATCGTCCAGGACGCTGATCTCGAATACGATCCCCGCGAGTATCCGCGGCTCATCCAACCGATTCTGGACGGCAAGGCGGACGTTGTCTTCGGCTCGCGTTTCGTTGGGTCGGAGTCCCATCGGGTCATGTATTTCTGGCATTACCTGGGAAATCGGTTTTTGACGTTACTGTCCAACTGCTTCACCAATCTCAACCTGACCGATATGGAGGCCTGCTACAAGGTCTTTCGCCGCGAGGTTATTCAAGGCATCGAGATCCAGGAATCCAGATTCGGATTCGAGCCCGAAATCACGGCCAAGGTTGCCGCTTTGGGTTGCCCGATCTACGAAGTGGGAATCTCCTATTCCGGCCGCACCTATGCGGAGGGCAAGAAGATCGGCTGGAAGGACGGCGCTAGCGCACTACGGTGTGTCATCAAGTACAACCTCCTGCAATAGGTCCGGCGGGAAGAGGCCTCGGCATCAAGACCAGGGGCTGCTAGGTCGAAGGTACCATTTCACGGTAACTCCTCAGACCCTGGGAGCATAGAGTTTCCGGCCGGATTCTCGATTAAGATGCTGAAACGGTTATGGGAAAGAAGCCCATCGGCGGTTTAGTCTCCAAGCTCGGTCTTGTGGTTCTTGGCGTGGCCGCCGGCGCCGCCGTTGGTGAGGTCGTTCTTCGATCCAGCGGGTACTTCCCGTTCTACCGGTGGGACTATCACGATTGCTTGGTGGAACTCGATCCCGATCTTCTCTATCGTTTCAAGGGCGGCTCACGCCACGACCTCAATAGCCTTGGATACCGAGACTATGAGTTTCGACGCGCCAGGGATGGTCGTTACCGGATTCTCGTTCTCGGCGACTCGCTCATGTTTGGCGACAATGTGGACGTTTCCGAAACGGTTCCGAAGATTCTCGAACGCAACCTGGGAAGTTCGTTCGAGGTTTTCAACATGGGCATTATCGGATACGGGCCGGACCAGTCCTACGCTCAACTCCTGAAGGAAGGACTGCAGTTTAGGCCGGATGCCGTCATCCTCTCGATCTTCCCGGCCAACGACTTCGGTGATCTGCTGAGAAACGAACTGATAGCACCCGACGGCGACGGACGAATCAAGTTGCTCCGATCCAACCCGGCCACCAAGGCCATGCCTCTTCTGCGGATCAAGGCTCTGATTCGAAGTGTTCGGACTGGAAGCGGGCTCGAACCCTCGGTCGCCGAGGCCTTGAATCACCGCTTCACGAGTGATCCGTACGACACGATGGTGGATCTCGACTCGCCGCTCACCCGCCGTAAGGCTCGCCTGATGGGGGGGCTGCTGCGGATGTTCAAAGAGACGCTCGAGGGGAGAGGGATCGATTTTTTCGTCGTGATCATTCCTTCACTGGAGATCATTCAGAACGGCTCCAACCTGCGGAAATGGAGGACTCCCCGCGAGGCCTATTTCAACAGCCAGAATCTGGTGGAGAGTCTGTGCGAGAAGGAAGGTTTGATTTTCTTCAATCTGGACGAACCGTTCCTGGCACACAGGAGGAATGGTCTCTACACACCGGGTGACGGGCATCTATCCGCTGTCGGAACTCGATTGGCTGCGCATTGGCTGTCCGAGATGATTTGGCACAACTCGTCCGGCCCCCTGCCGCCCCCTCCACACGTGCACGCCGGCAAGCCCCGATCTGGACAGAGCCGGTCCAAGAGCTGAAGGATCCGCGACGCATCGGGGCCTGCAACCCGAAGGGCGACGTGATCCGCCTTTCTTCAGTTCAGATAGCCCAGCGCCCTGAGCTGACCTTCCAGCTTCTTGTCGATCACGGTTTCGCCGGGCGTCAGCCAGTAGGGCTGCGGCCGAAGCGCTTCAGCAAGTCGGGCATCAAAGCTGTCGGTCCGGACCGGATGGTCTCGGGAACGATCCTCGGTCTCCTCGGGATCTCGGCCGCGGTCGAAGAGCCAAGCCGACTCGGGATCGACTCGCACCATGTACTTCCAATCTTCCCGAACCTCGCTGAGCTGCAGTGACCCGTAGTTGGTCAGATAGGAGAACGCCGTGGGCGGGTTGTCGGTCGCCGGTTGGGCGAGGTCGCGTCCCTCGAACGCCTTGGGCCAGGGGAGTCCCAGCTCGGAGAGGATTGTCGAGGGCAGGTCGATCTGCTGTGCCAGATCGCTGCGTCGCTCGCCCTTTGTTTGCCCCGGCCATTTCACGATGAACGGGATCCGGATGCTCTCATCGAAGAGCTGGAGGCCATGGGTCCAGCCACCGTGCTCCTGGAACTCCTCGCCGTGGTCGGACAGGAAGATCACCAGGGCATCATCCCAGAGGTCGCGGACCTCGAGGTCGTCAACGAATCTGCCGAAGCTGTCGTCGTTGAAGGCGATCTCCGCGTCGTAGAGGTCACTCAAGCCCTGGCGGTAGCGTTCCCGAAAACGGACTTTCCCGGGCAGCGCGAGCAGCTCCTCGGTGCCCACGGCGAACCTCTGCCGATAGGTTGCGGGAGGCTCGTATGGATCGTGGGGGTCGACGGTGTGAACGTAGAGAAAGAAGGGCTTGTTCGGATCCCTCTGGTCGAGCCACGCGTCGATCTCGCCGTTGATCCGATCCGAGGGCGGTTTCCCGCCCGGCTGATCGAGCCACGCTCCGACCTCTCCGTCTATCCCATCCGAGGGCAGATTCTCGCCCTCGATGTGGCGGTAGAGGTCGAAGCCCTGGCCGAGTCCGAACTCTCGGTACACGTTGGGATTGGCCACGAAGGCGACGGTCTCGTAGCCGGCATCGTTCAGCACCTCCGCCAACGCGGTGCTTTCGTCCGCGAGTCGGTCCCTGGCGCGGTTGACGCGGTGAGCGGCCGGCCACATGCCGGTGAACATCGAAACCACGGCCGGCCGCGTCCAAGAAGCCTGGGCGATGGCGTGTTCGAACAGCGTGGCCCGATCAGCGAAGGAGTCGATCTCAGGAGAAATCGGGCGCTTGTAACCATACGCTCCCAGTCGGTCTGCGCGGAGCGCGTCCACCAGATAGACGATGACGTTGGGCCGCTTGGTTGTGGTGGCTCTTTCGACAAAGGGGGTGCCGGCCGCCTCGGCCACTCGCAGATAGCGCTCCGATGCCCATACTCCGGGCTCCACGAGGACGATGCCCGCCCTTGGGCCGACGGCCTCGCTCGCTAGCGCCGTCAGCGTGAGACGAAGAGGTGTCCAGTCTTGGAGCCCGAGGTCGTAGGCGATGTTGGCGCTGGTCTGGGTCTCTTCGAAGGTCCGGTCCACCGCGCCGTCACGTTGAATATCGACCTTGAGCTTGCCGCGGCCACCCCGCACTCCGAGTTTCCGAAACCGCAGCTGCGCCTCGGGCGGCGCCAGCAAGGGCACGGTTATCTGACTGCCATAGGGCAGGAACAACGACCGTGTGGAGAGGTTCGTAGACGGCAACGGGGATTCCGGCGCGAGCGAGAACTGAATCTTGTACCAGGCGACAACCTTGGCGTCACCCGAGTAGGTTAGGTACAAGGTGTTTTCGCCTCGGCGCAGAGCGGACCCGGGCAGCTTGACGCGGTAGCGGCCCAGCTTCGGCTCCAGCTCGATCTCCTCGATCACGTCCCTGTTGACCGCGATCTGGACACGCTCGTGCGCCCGTCGCGGCACCGGTCGGCCCCAAAGCACCAGTTCGAGTTCGCGGGCCTCGAACAGAGTGAAGCGCACCACCGATCTCTTGCCGATGCCACGCACGAAATGACGCTCGCGCGCGGAGTCCCAACTCGCCGCCGAAAACCCTCGGAGCAGATGCGCGTGCACCTCTTCTGAGGCCAGGTCGATGGCACGCGTCTCGACGTTTTTCTCGAGACCGGGCAAATCCTCGAGAAGATCATGGTGGAGCACCGCTCGATCTCCTCCTTCGCATGCGACCAGAAACAGAATCAACAGCGACAACCCTGTCGCCCGGACGGTCCCATCCCTGGTGGCGTTGCCGGCGATCACGTGCGCGATGCTATCGCGGATCGATCGCCATCGAGCGTCCGGGCACTCGAGTGCGCAACTCCTATGGGTTGCCCGCGCCGGCGCATCGTGCAGCATTTCGAGGCCACCGAGATTCTCGGTCCGGAAGTTCGATATCATCTGTGACGCCTTGATCTTTCCAGGTCATCGAAGTGAGGTCGTAGCGAGGCGTAGCCCTCGCCGGAGGCGCTGACCGGTGCAGCCGCCTGACCCGGAGAGCCCTGCAAACAGGCCGGTTGTGTTTGCACTGCGGGGCGTTTGCCATCGATTCGTCGGAAGCTCGAGGTGATCGACCTCAGAGGCCACACTTTGCGATCTGCTTGCTGTGGGAGCCCTGCCCGGACTCGAGCGAGAGGATTTCGGAAGGATTCTGGAGAGCACGGGGGCCTCGTCGAGGTATGCGAGGTTGGTGCTCGAAACCGTGGCCTGACGGCCCGAGCTTGGGGATGAAAAACCAGGTCAGGTGGCTCGGGTCGGGCGCGAGTTTCTTCCTAGGACTCTCACTGCTTCTACTTTCGGACTGGTCGAGCTTCGGCGTGATCCGGGACATCACCTACACCCATAAGGGCAAGACTCATGCGGTCGGCGCCCTGCCATGGAGCGCCCCACTCAAAGGCCGGATCGATGTCGCCTTTACGCTCGAGATCGACCCCGGAGTCAACGCATTCGCGCGCGTTACGCCCGACGACACGCTTCTGGAGATGCGGGTCAACGGCACAACCGTTGACCTTGCGGAGATCGCCCCGGAGCCCTTGAGTGCCGGCGGCGAGCTCTTCTCGGTGGATCTCGGAGAATACCTGGTTTCAGGCCAGAACCGTATTTCGATGCGGCTCGAGAACAAGCATTACCGCGGCGGTCTCGACTTTCAGATGCTGGGCTGGGGCGCCTGGGGCCGGAGTTCCAACCTCGTTCATGTCCTGGGTTTCCTGATGTGCGTTTCGGCACTGGTCCTGCTGCTGGACCTGTCCACTTTTTCGCGGCTCATTCTCGTGCTCTCTGCTGCCTTGATGGCTCATTACAACACCGTCACCCCGCACCTCGTGCGCGGCTACGATGCCAAGGTCCACGTCGAATACACCGAACACGTGCTCGCAAACCGGGAGCTGCCAAGGCCTGGTAGTGGCCGGGCCGGGCTGCCGTCCTACAGCGCCGCGGGGTGGGAATCTCATCAGCCGCCCCTCTACTATCTGTCGAGTGCTCTGGGACTCGCCCTTGTGCGCAAGGTCTCCTTCGTTCGCGACTTCCTTTGGTTGCAGATGTTCTCCATGGTTGGATACCTGTTCTTCCTGGTCTGGGGACTGAAGTCGATCGCTCGGGCGCCGATGACCCGGAGCGCACGGCGATGGGCTGGGGCCGTCTTGTGTTTCTGGCCGGTGGGTTTCATCCACGCCGCGCGAGTCGGGAATGACTCCTGGTACTATGCCTTCAGCGCGGCCACCTTCTACTTTTTTCTCAGGTGGTGGCAACGGGAGAACCGGACCGACGCGCTCTGGTTCTGCTGCTTTTTGTCGCTGACCCTGATGACCAAAACCACGGGTTTGGTGTGGTTGCCGGTTTTGGTTTGCGTGCTCCCTTTCAAAGCGTGGCCCCGGCCATTTCCATTTCGATCCTGGGCCAAGCCGATCCTCGTTGGCGTCGCTGTGGTGGGAGTTGGACTTGCGGTCAACTTGGCCGACAACGTCTGGTACTGGCTTCGAGGAGGCTCGTCATTGCTCCTGGGTTCGGCGGATGCCGTGGACCTTTTCCCGGGCTTTGTGGTCGGTAACCAAGTTATCAATTACCTGATCTTCGATGTCGTCAAGTTCTTGCGCTTTCCGTTCGTTTCGATCTGGGATGATGCCTTGGGACGCCAGTGGTTCTGGAACTATCTGTTGAAAACGAGCCTGTTCGGCGAGTTTTCGGTGAGCGGCGCATGGCATGAGTTCTGGGCCTTGGTGTCGGCACCATGCCTGTTGATCCTCTGCTTGTTCGCCCTGAGGTCGCTGTGGGATGTGGTCAGGAGCCGATCGCTGGTGCATATTCCCTGGATGGCGTTCGGCGCCGGCCAGCTGGCGGCTCTACTCGCCTTTCGAATCAGTGCGCCGCTCTCCGTACACACGGATTTCAGGTTCGTCCTGCCCGCGCTGTTGGCGTTCGTCTATCTGTTGGGTCTCGGGCTGTCGAGCTACGGTGTGCGGACCAAGTTCTTCCTGGCTTCGGTCTCGGCGGTTTTCATCGGCGCCGGCGTGATGTTCTTTGTGAGCATCGCCTGAAGGGGCGAGGAGTTGAGACCGGTTCGTCGAATTGGCTAGAATGGGACAGCCTACCTGAGCACTGACAGGGCAGAGCCGGAGGATTCAATGGAGAAAGCTGCTGCTCTTGGAGTTCTCGGTTTCCTCCTGCTTCTGGCAACAACTCCCCTGGCAGCACAGCAAGGGATCGTGCAGTCGCCCATCGGCTCGGCCGGGCTGGCGCTCGTGCCGATAGCCGATGGCTACCGAGTCGAGGATCTTGCTGGTGTCCGCGCGACGCTCGCGGTTTCCCCGGGCACACGCCTGACCGCGATCGCCGAACTGGCCGGGGGCTGGATCGCAACCGGTGCACGCCTGGTCTCGGACGGCGCCGAGCTTGTGCTGTGGCTCAACGACGGTAGCAGCACACGCGCGATCGGCGAGCCGGGGGAACGCTTCGCCTTTCGCCGTGACCCTTTGGCGCTCGTCGAGAAAGGGCGTCTAGCGGCAGTCGCTTGGCTCGAGGGCGACGGCGGTGAGAACAACGCGGTCGCGGTGGCGCGCCGAATCGGCGAATCCTGGGGGACCGTCCAGACGGTGTCGCCCCTGACCGGCGCAGCCCAGCTCGCGCTTTCGGGAGCCGTTCTCGACGACGGTTCGTGGCTGCTGGTCTGGGCCGCCGTCGACGGTGAAGACGAAGAGATCCTGTGGAGTCGGTTCGACGGCACGGCCTGGAGCAGACCGGCACGTCTCCACCCGGACAATTCGGTTGCGGATATCGTGCCTGCGGTCGCGGCGGTCAAGAGCGGCGCGGTGGCGGCCTGGAGCCAGTTCGACGGCAAGGACTACCGGCTGAAAATCGCGGGCTTTGACGGCGAAGGGTGGCACGATACCGGCTTTGTAGGAGAAAAAGGCTCGCTCTATCCAACCGCCTTCCCGAGCGAGACCGGCGTAGGTTTCTTGTATCAAACGGTGATACCGCGGACCTGGTCGTTGGTCGTGGTCTCGTCCGGCGGACGACTGGCGCGGCGGGCTGCTACGGCGCGGTCCTCCGAGCGCCGCCCGGTGGTTGTTTCGACCCAGGCGAACTCGGTGGCGATGCGCTTTACGAGTCTCGAACCCGAGGCGAGCGGGGCCGGTCGCGCATCGATCGAGACCCGCCTGCAGTGGCTTCGGGAACCATGAGGTCCCGGCGTTTCGGTGTGGCGGCGCTCTGGGCGGCCGCGCTCCTGGGTTCGGCCGGCGGGGGCGAGGTAGGCGCTGCCGACGTCTACTGGGCGTTCGGCGACAGCATTACCTGGGCCGCCGGGCTGGACGGCGAGACCTTTCCCTCCGGCCAGCATTTTTGTGGCACGCCGGATGTTCCGTACCCGCCGAATCCGTGCGGCTACCAGGGTCGGCTGCAGGCGAGCCTGGGGAAGACCGTCTGGAACCGCGGCAGGGCCGGTGAAACGACCGCTGGTGGCCTGACCCGAATCGTTCTCGCTGGTGAGCCGCTCGAGACCGACCGCTGTAGTGATTCGGAGGCCGGCGACGTTGTGCTGATCATGGAGGGCACCAACGACGGCGGTCAGTCGGCGTTGACCAACAAGGCCAATCTCGCTTTCATAGTCGACCTGGCCACCTCGAAATGCGTTCACAGCGCCATTGCCACACTCATTCGGCGGCTGCAACCGTCGCCAATTGGCTGGTTGATCGGCGACCCGGATCACCCCTACACCGCGGATCTGTCCTCGAAAATCAGCGACATCAGTATCGACAAAAATCGTGCCTTGGTGGACGTGTACGCCTCGATATGTCCCATCCAAGACTGCTTCTTCGCCAACTATTGGCCCTATATCGTCAACGGCGACCCCGGGCATATCGACGCTTCGGGCTACGATCTGATGGAGCCGATCTTCTACGACCTGATCACGGACAGACCGGTGGCCGGCGCGGTGACCAACCTGTCTCCGTCGACCAACATCACCGACACGACTCCGACGTTCTCCTGGGCCGAGCAGGTCGACTCGGACTGGTACTTCCTCGAGGTCAACGGCGGCGCCAGTCACGGCTCCTGGTACCCGGAGGAGGCGATCTGCCCCGGCGGGTCCTGTGCGGTGATGCCCGGAACGGTGATGCCCGGAGGCCATCACAGCTGGCGCGTGCGTACCCGCAACCTCCAAGGTGTCGGCGCCTGGAGCGCCACCCAGGCTTTCTCGATCGGCCTGCCGGGGCCGGCCAATCCCATGACTCCGACCGGAGACATCTTCGACGCCACGCCGGATTACACCTGGACCGAAGCCGCCGACGCAACGGGCTACGAGATCGAACTCGAGGACTCGCTAGGCGGCGTTGGGCAGCCGGACACCTCTGCGCCTTCCTGCGGCGGCGGCACGTGTTCGGTGACAACGCTCCCCGGAGGCGCTCTCTCCGCCGGCGCCTACGCGTGGCGCGTACGCGGCACCAACGGCTCCGGTGAGGGACCGTGGTCTGGACAGCTGGCGTTTACTCTCTATACTGCGGCTCCGGCGGCTCCGACCTTGGTCTACCCGCTCGACGACGTCTTCGCGACGTCGCCCGCAACGCCAACCTACCGCTGGTTGCCGGTGCTGGGGGCGACCACCTACGACGTCGAGGTCGATGGTATGGTTCCGGCAGCACCACTGATTGATCTCGAAGCCAGCGTTTATTGCACCAACGAGCTGTGCGAGGTTGCGCAACCCCCGAGTCTCGTAGTCGGCCCACACGATTGGACCGCACTAGCACGCAACAGCCACGGCGAGGGCCCGTTCGCCGGACTCGTGAGTTACGAGCTGCTTGCGTGTTCGCCGCCCGACCTCGTGGTCGATGATGTGACGATGCCGCCCTTCCGCGCTTGCGGGACGGTGTCGACCGCTGCGAGCGGTTTTACCGTCGGCTCCGGCGAGGACGTGATCTTTCACGCGGGTTCGAAGATCGAGCTGGGCGACGGCTTCGTGGTCGAGTCCGGCGGTTCTTTCACCGGCTGGGTCGACTACTGAGGGGCGTCGCTCGGACCGGTCGCTCCAGCCATCCAGCGCGCCAGCTCCTCTTTGAGCTGGGCGTGCTCCGGCCGGCCGGCCAGATTTTTCCACTCGAGGGGAT
>JADFQD010000130.1 GCA_022561975.1 Acidobacteriota bacterium | reverse complement strand
GCCCCAACCCAAAGGGCGACCAGGGGTTACGGCGCGTCTGCGGCGTTGCTCGTCGTCTACGATGTCCCGGCATCGCTTCCTCCTCGCGCCTTGCATACGCACCGTAAGCCCTGGTCGCGCGGCCCACAGGACTTCTACCACGGGCTGCTAGACGCCGAGAAGTTTCCGGGCGATCTTGTTGACCGTGCCGCCATCCGTCCGGCCCGCGTACTTTGCCATCATTGTCTTCATGATTGTACCGATCGCCGCCGGTCCAGCGAGGCCTTCGCTCTCGACCAACGCCGCGATCGATGATCGCAGTTCCTCTTCGTCGACCTGAGGTGGTAGATAGGCGGCGAGGATCTCGGCCTCACGCTCTTCTTTCGAAGCCAGCTCCTCTCGATCTCCCTTTCGGTACTGCTCAGCGGAGTCTTTGCGCTGCTTGATGGCCTTGCGTACAAGCTTGAGGAAGCCGGCTTCGTCCACTTCCTCGCCTGCGCGGATCGTTTCGTTCTTGATCGCCGCCAGCAGGAGGCGCAAGGTCGAGAGGCGGTCTTTGTCTCCCGCCTTGAGGGCTTCCTTGATCTGGGTTTGAATGGTTTCTTGGGGTGTGGACATGCGGTGATTCTACCGGTCCGGTGCGTCGGGTGCCCACAGGACTTCTACCACGGGCTGCTAGGCCTGGGGAATCTCGAGCGAGAAGATGGTGCCGTGGGGCTTGTTGTCCTTGACCGTCACCGAGCCGTGGTGTTCGCTGATGATGCGGTGAACGATGGAAAGACCGAGGCCGGTACCGCGGCCCTTGGTGGAGAAGTGGGGCATGAAGAGCTTGTCGCGCGCTTCGGCGGGGATGCCGGGGCCGGTGTCCGCGATGTCGATTCTGAGGGCACCATTTGTCTTCTCGACCGAGACGCTGATTACGCCTGGTGGTTCGATGGCTTCCATGGCATTGTCGATCAGGTTGATCAGAACTTGCTTGATCTGAGCTCTGTCGATGACCGCATCGCCGGTTTCGGGAGCTACCGTAGCCTTCACCGCGACATCACGCTTGAGGCCGGCGTAGAGTTGGACCGTCTCGGCGATCATCCCTTCGACATTGGCAGGGCGCAGATGCGGTGGCCGCATGCGGGCAAAGCGAGAGAACTCGTCGACCATTTGGCGCAGTGAATCGACCTCGTGCCGAATCATGGCGACGCCGCTTTCGATGGCTTCGCCGAGCTGTTTGTCGCCTTTCTGGTAGCGCTTGAGAATCCTCTCGGCTGAAAGGCGGATGGGAGTGAGCGGGTTCTTGATCTCGTGCGCGATTCGCCGAGCGGCCTCGTTCCAGGCCGCCCGCTGCTGAGCCTCCATCAGCTCGGTCAGATCTTCTAGCACCATCACTCGCCCCCGGGCCTTACCCTTTGCCTGACGCATGGCACGGACCTTGACTTCGAAGGTTTTCCACTGTCCGCCGAGGAAAAGCCGAAGGGTTCGGATGAGTCGCGGGGTCTTGCCTGTGGCCTGCTCGAGCAAGTCGGCCAGCTGAGCACGCGCCGAGTCCGACCACACCTCACGAATGGGCCGGCCGATGGGAGCTGACTCGTGCCGAAGCATCTTGACCGCGGCCCGGTTGCAGGTGAGCACGCGGCTCTGATCGTCCACCGAAACCACACCGGCGGCGACGTTGTCGAGCACCGCGGCCACCAGGGCGCGCTCGTCATCGAGGCGCGTGTTCGTCGAGATGAGCTCTTCCTTGTTGCTTCGCAGGTCCTGCGTCATGCGGTTGAAGGACCGGACCAGTTCGCCCAGCTCGTCGTCGGCCGGCACTTCCACGACGTAGTCGAGATCGCCTTTTGAGAGTCTCCGTGTTGCTTCGGCGACGGCCAAGATCGGAACGGTAATGCGGCGAGCGATGTAGAAGCCCACCCAAGAGGTGGAGAGCAGCACGACCAGAGTGACCAGCAGGAACAGCAGGCGATAGGTTGTCTTGATGTCCCCTTTCTGTGCTTCGATTTGGCGATAGCTCTGATGGGCTTGAATCAACTTTGCGCTGGGCTCCGCCAGTTCAGGGCGGATTCGCTGGCCGGCCACGACCAGAACCCTCCCCTCGGTGCCGGCGTCGCCGCCGGCGACTCCAACCAGGACCAAGCGTGCCGGACCCTGCGCCAAGGTCATGGTCTCCTGACCACTGCGCAGTGTGTCCAGGAGAAAGCGCTTGCCGGTTTCCGGTAGATCCGTCAGACCCGATTGCGGCAGGACCACGCCGTGAACGAAGTCGGTGTCCGCGTAGACGCCGAGGTAGTCGATCTCGAGTTCGGTCAGAAGCCGCTGCACGCGGCGGGCGAGAACCGGCCGGCGCTCCGAATTGAGTAGCTCGTAGGTGTCTATCTCGGCGAGCGCCCGTTTCGCGCGCCATTGGGTTTCGTCTTCGATCCGGCGGTTCAGTTCTTCCGCGACCACCGCTCCCTGTTCGAGAACTCCCTTGATCGAGCCCTCGTCGAACCAGGTATCGATCCACCCTTGGAGCAGCTGGCTGCCGTAGACAAAGAGGAGCAAAGTCGGCACCAAGGCGAGCAGGATGTAGGTCGAGACCAGTTTGGTTCTCAGCTTGGAGCCGAAGATTCGATTATGCCTTTCGACCGCGAGCTTGAAGAGGTTTCGGAACAGAACGAAAAGGATCACCAAAATCAGCAAGAGGTTGATGTACCAGAGCACGAACAGCAGGATTTTGTTCGTGGCCAGCTCCGGTGCCGTGCTGCGCAGGATCAGGTAGTGGATCGAGGACAGAACGGCCAGAATCACCACCAGTCCGCCCGCGATCCAGCGGCCGTCTTTGAGGTAGCGCTGAGCCCGATCGGAGATGGTTTCTTCGGTCATCGGCTCAACGCGGGATCTGGAACTTCCTGGTCTCGGTCCAGTCGGTCTTGATCGCTGTCGGGATCAACGAGAAGAGGTTCTTCGAGCCCACTTTTGCGCGGACACGCACTACCAGCATCTTGCGGGTATCGATATTCGCCAAGCTGAAGGCGAGCACACGATGGAACGATGTCATCGCGGCCTGAAGCTCATTCACATCACGTACGGTTCTGCTCTCGACCAGCTCTCCGTTTCGTTTGTAGTTGACCAGGTAGTCGCGGGTCACCGCGTTGTACATGGCCACGACTTGCAGTCTCGAGCTGGCCAGATCCCGGTCGAACCACCACCACCGCCTCTGCTCCTTGCCGAGCGTGAACTCGAAATCGAAACCGGTCGGTAGACCGCTTTGGATGCGGCCTAGAAGCTCGTCGTCGAAGGCGATGTCGAGGCGAAACGACAAGTAGGCCTCGGCGCCCTCCACGGCCAGACTGAGATCTGAAATGCGCGCTTTGTCGCCGGGTTGGGCTACGAACAGCAGAGCGAGGCCGAGAAGTCCGGAAACGAGCCTCATTCCGTGAAACTGTAGCACTTCGGGCGAGTCTTACGGGTAGACTGAGTCGCGATGTCACGACCCACCGGGCGACGCCTGATCGCCGAGAACCGGCGCGCGCGCCATGACTACGAGCTTCTGGAAAAGATGGAAGCCGGGATCGTGCTGAAGGGTACGGAAGTCAAATCGATTCGGGGCGGCAAAGTGCAACTGAAAGACAGCTATGTCGAGATCAGAGACGGAGACGCCTACCTCGTCGGAGCGCACATCTCTCCGTACAGTCACGGCAATATCCAAAACCATGATCCCGAGCGCCCGCGGAGACTACTGCTGAACCGGCGTGAAATTGATCGGATCTTTGGCAAGACGACGATTCAGGGCCTGACCTGCGTACCCCTTTCGATCTATCTCAGCGGCAATCTGGTCAAGCTCGAAGTCGCGATCGCTCGCGGGAAGAAGCTCTACGATAAGCGCCAGGCGGAGAAGAAGAAGCGGATGGCTGCGGAGGCGGAAGAGGCGATCCGAGGGGCAAGGCGGTAGGCTGCTAGTCCTTAGTTGGTCACAGCTGAGCGTTTCCTGCGCCCACCGGTATCTCTGATTCGGTCGAGCGCTGTCTGGCCGCCGTACTTCTCGACGATGCGGTCATCGTATTCGTCCGAGACATCAGCCACGGCGGCGATCGTCCCGAGAAGGTTCTTGCGATCGATCGATCGGCCGAAGATCGACTGGGAGAAGAAGAGATCCTTGCCGACCAACGAGAACGCTCCGACCGGCAGGGTGTGGTTGAGTTCCAAGAGGCCGAGCAGGAGGTCCTCGCTCAGATCGAGTCCCTGCACGCAGTAGGCGGTCACTTCTACGGTGATTTCCTCGGGACCGTAGGGCTCGACCGAGATCTCCAAAACGGTGCTGCCGTAGCCGACGTAGAAGTGTGCGTTGTCTTCGTCGAGATGGGGCGCGTCGAAAAGTTCGCCGAGAATCTTTCCGACTCGGCCATGAGTCTCTTCATGGTGGCTGTGTTCGAATCGCATCCCATCGCTCCTTCCGCTGCTACTGTAGCAATTACTCCGCCTCCGGGGTGGGGCTCATTGACATGGCATTGACAGTGCCGATTTGCTTCGAATAGGGTGTGCGGAAGTAATCCAAACAGGCTCGGGAGATATGAATTGGAATGCTAGAGCTATGCCAACTAAGTTCGAAATGCAGCGGTTCTTGAGCTCGGCGCTCCTCTCGATACTGGTTGCAGCTCCCAGTTATGGCGCCGGTTTCGGTGTTTTTCAGCAAGGAGCGAAGGCCATGGGAATGGCCGGCGCGTTCACCGCGCAGGCCGATGATCCGTCGGCGATGTTTCACAACGTCGGCGGATTGGCACATCAGAAAGAGCGGGCTTTCCAACTCGGTGCGACGCTGGTTTCGATTGGCGCGACCGACTTCGAGGGCTCGGAGAGCGGATTCGCCGCCGGTGCGACCGAGCGATCCGAAGCGCAGTTGGTGATTCCTCCTCATTTCTACTGGGTTGAGCCGCTCGGCGATCGTTGGACCTTCGGATTGGCGGTCAATTCGCCCTTCGGCCTGACCAGCGAATGGCAGGGCGGTGACTTCTCAGGCCGGTTTCTCAGTCGCAAGGCGTCGCTGCGTTCGCTGGATGTCGGTACGAATCTGGCCTGCAAGGTCTCCGAGACGCTGGGAGTGGGGTTCGGAGTCATTGTACGCTTCTCCGAGGTCGAGCTGGTTCGCAATCTCCCCGGCTTCGACCCCTGGTCGGGGCAGTTGGTGGATATCGCTGAGATCACGCTGGCGAGCGACCTCGACAGCGGCATCGGGTATCAGATGGGCCTTTCGAGCCATCCCAACAGCAGCTGGTCATGGGGGCTGTCCTATCGCAGCAAGATCGAGGTCGATTACGACGGAGACGGTCGGCTCCGCCAGATACTGGCCTCGAATGCGGAGTTCGACGCCCCGATCTCGGCGGCCATTCCCTTCGGCCGTGATCTGCCGTTTTCGATGACCATCGAGTTTCCCGATATGGCGAGTCTCGGCCTGGCGGTCAAGCCCTCACCCGACTGGTTGGTGGAACTCGATATCAACTGGACCGGCTGGAGCAGCTTGACCGAATACGCGATTCGGTTCAGCCAAAGCCCGGAGTTTGATCTGACGTTGCCTCAGAGATGGGAGGATGTCTACAACTACCGACTCGGGGTGAGCCGCTCCAGCGGTAGCGCCGGCGCTCGCGCCGGAGTTCGAGATAGCCAGTGGCGGTTCGGTATTTCCTTCGATCAGACGCCTCAGCCTTTGACGACCCTGGATCCGCTTCTTCCGGACGGCGACCAGAGCGCGGTGACCCTCGGCTATGGTTTTCAGAAGTCATCGACGTCGGTCGATTTTGCTCTGATGTATCTGGATGTAGAGGAGCGAACCACCCGTGTCAATATCAATGGCTATAATGGGACCTATGCTAGTTCGGCCCTGCTCTTCGCTTCGACCGTGACTTGGTAGAGAATCGAACGTCATGGGATTGGGCCGCTTCACCGTCGCGCTGGTCACGGTCCTGGTGCTGGGCTTGGGGCTGGGACCCCGACCGGCGACGGCGGGAGTCGATATGGGCCGCTATGTCGCACTGGGCGACGGCCTGACGGCGGGTTTCGCGGCCGGCAGCCTCCACCGGGACGCTCAGCTCGGCGGCTACGCTCGATTGCTGGCGCAGCAGGCTCGCGGCGCCACGGTGCCATTCGAACAGCCGCTGATGAGCGAACCCGGGATTCCGGCCGTGCTCCAACTCAGATCATCGCGGCTTGCGAAGCTGCCGCTCGCGCCACTGGCTCCAAAATCCGGCCTGGGTTCTCCGATCAACCTTACTCTGCCCCGGCCCTACGACAATCTCTCGGTCCCGGGCGCCAAAGTCGGCGACCTGCTTCGAACGTCGACCGACGGCGGCGGGTTTCACGATCTGGTGCTGAGAGGCCTCGGGACCCAACTCGAGCAGGCCCTGCTGCTCGAGCCGGCCTTGGTCAGTCTCTGGGTTGGCGTCGGAGACGCTCTTGGCGCCGCGATTTCGGGGATTGTCCTCGACGGCGTCACGTTGACGCCCACCGAGCGGTTTGCAGCCGACTTCAACGCCATCGTGCAATCCCTGGTGGCCGGCGGAGTCGGCGCGGGTGTCGTGGCGACGATTCCGCGTCCAACCGATCTACCCTACGTGAACACTTTGGCGACGGTGGCCGTCGATGCTGCGACCGGTGTGCCGCTGGAGGTCGATGCGGCTCCGGTGCCTCTGATCGGCCCGGAAGGTTCCCTGGGTGCCGGGGACTTCGTTTTGCTGACGGCTTCGCCGCTTCTCGCGCGCGGCGACGGCGTAGCGGTGGCCCTGGGCGGCTCGGGAGTGCCGCTCCCGGACCATGCGGTTTTGAGCCGTGCCGAGGCTCTCCAGATCAACAGGCGGGTCGAAGAATACAACCGGGTGATTCGCCGGGCCGCGGCCGATGTGGGCTTCGCGGTGGTCGATGCCGCGGCACTCTTCGAGGACTGGCACCGGAACGGCGTGAGGTTCGGTGAAGGCGCTGGCGCCGAACGTTTTACCAGCCGCTACCTCACCGGCGGCTTGTTCTCGCTCGACGGCGTGCATCCTTCACGGCTGGGACATGCGCTCTTGGCCAACGCCTTCATCGAGGCTGTCAACCACACCTACGAAGCCGAGATCGAGCTGCTCCGAGTCTCGGAGTTGCGTGCGCGCGCCCGTGATGTCTACTCTCCGGATGGTCGAAGTCCACGAGTCATCTTCACGGCTCGGGCGTCGAAGAACCTGCGCTTCGGGCTCGGCGTACCCAGGTCGGGCAGGCTGCTGCGACTGAAACAGAGGACCCTGCGGCGCTCACGGGAACTGGACGAGCGCCGCCGCCGGCAACGCTATGAGTTGCCGGCCGAGCCCAGGTTGGCGGTTCGAGAGGCTGTGCCGCCGGCCGGGATCACATTCGGGAGGGGACACCCGGTAATTGAGCGGGGACACCTAGGAAAGGTGTCCCCGGTTTCGGCCTTGTAGTGAGGCTTCGGTTGAAAACCGGATGGGAGGGGACACCCAGGAAGGGTGTCCCCGAAGGTGTCCCCGAGGTCTTTTTTTGCTAGCCTGCCGGGCCGATGAAGAACATTATCGTTCGCGGCGCGCGCGAGCATAACCTCAAGAATCTTTCGATCGAGATTCCCCGTAATCGACTGGTGGTGATCACCGGCGTCTCGGGATCGGGAAAGTCTTCGCTCGCGTTCGACACCCTCTACGCCGAGGGTCAGCGGCGTTATGTGGAGTCACTGTCGGCCTACGCGCGCCAGTTCCTACAGCAAATGGAAAAACCGGACGTGGACTCGATTGAGGGATTGTCGCCCGCAATCTCGATCGAACAAAAGTCGGTATCGCGCAACCCGCGCTCGACGGTCGGGACCGTGACCGAGATATACGACTACATGCGGCTCTTGTTCTCCTCGGTGGGAACACCGCACTGCATCAAATGCGGGCGGGAGATTCGCCCCCAGACCATTCAGCAGATGGTCGATCGCATCTTGGCGCTGCCCGAGAAGAGCAGGGTGGTTCTGTACGCACCCTACATTCGCGGCAAGAAAGGCGAATACAAGAAGCAACTTGCCCAGATGGCCAAAGACGGCTTCGTCAGGGCTCGCATCGACGGTGAGATGGTGGCGTTGGGCGGCGAGCCGCTCGAGCTTGACAAGAAGAAAAAGCACTCGATCGACATCGTCGTCGATCGGTTGGTCATCCGGCCCGGTTTGGAGAACCGGCTGGCATCGTCGCTCGAGACCGCGCTGAAAGTAGGCGGCGGGCTGGTGATCGTCGCGCCTTCGGGAGTCGCCGAAGAGACCCTGTCGCAGGATTACTCGTGCGCCAGCTGCGGCACCAACCTGGCCGAGATCAAGCCTCGCCTGTTCTCGTTCAACAGCCCTTACGGTGCCTGCGCCACCTGCTCGGGACTGGGCACGATCATGGCCGTCGATGAAGACCGGGTGATCGCGGACCCCGAACGCTCGATCGACGCCGGCGCGATCGCCCCCTGGCCATCGAGTGGCAAGTCCTGGCGCATGCGCATGATTCGGACCCTGGCCAAGGAAATGAATTTTTCGCTCGACAAGCCGTGGAGCAAGCTCCCCAAGAGCGCGCGTAAGGTGATTCTCTATGGCAGCGGCGACCACGAACTCACCTTCGAACTGAGCGGCAAGAAATCGAGCTACAAGTGGACCGGCGCCTACGAGGGCATTATTCCGGTGCTCGAGCGACGCCACAAGGAGACCGACTCGACGGCGGTTCGAGCCGAGATCGAGAAGTACATGGCGATTCACAGCTGCCCCGGGTGCGACGGGCGTCGCCTGCGCCCCGAAGCGCTGGCGGTGAAGGTCTCCGGAAGTTCGATCGATCAGCTTTGCGACCAGACCGTGGACTCACTGGGCGAGTTTTTCGCCGATCTCGATCTCGACCGGCGCCAACGCACGATCGCCGGCAAGGTGGTCCAGGAGATCCAGGATCGGGTGGAATTCCTGCGTGCGGTGGGGGTCGGCTATCTGTCGCTGGATCGGTCTTCGGGCACTCTTTCGGGTGGAGAGAGTCAGAGAATTCGCCTGGCCACACAGATCGGCAGCAAGCTGATGGGCGTGCTCTACGTTCTGGACGAGCCTTCGATCGGATTGCACCAGCGAGACAACGCGCGTCTCATGCGGACACTCAAGGGGATGAGAGATCTCGGCAATTCGGTCCTCGTGGTCGAGCATGACGAGGAGACGATCCGGGCGGCGGACTGGGTGATCGACCTCGGCCCAGGCGCCGGTGTCCATGGCGGGGAGGTCGTGGCTCAGGGAACTCCCCAAGAGATCGAAGCCCACCCGGAATCGCTGACCGGCCGCTACCTGCGTGGCGATCTCAACGTGCCCACGCCCGGGAAACGCCAGCGTCCCGGAGATCGAAAGCTGGTCGTGACCGGCGCTCGCCAGAACAACTTGAAGGACTTGACCGTCGAGTTCCCGCTCGGTCTTTTTATCGTTGTCACCGGAGTGTCGGGCTCGGGCAAGAGCAGTCTCGTCAACGACATCCTTTATCGTGCTTTGGCCCAGCGCTTCTATCGAGCCCAAGAGCGGGCCGGAGAACACACGCGGATCGCCGGGCTCGAGCATCTCGACAAGGTGATCGCGATCGACCAGAGCCCCATAGGTCGCACACCCCGATCCAATCCAGCAACCTACACCAATGTCTTTACTCATATTCGTAGCCTGATGGCGAAGACTCCTGAAGCGCAAGCTCGAGGTTACGGTCCTGGACGCTTCAGCTTCAATGTCAAGGGTGGACGGTGTGAGGCGTGTGCGGGAGACGGCAAAATCAAGATAGAGATGCACTTTCTGCCGGACGTCTATGTGGACTGCGACGTCTGTGGCGGACGACGCTATGAACGAGAGACTCTCGGCGTCCTCTTCAAAGGCCTCAATATCGCCGACATCCTGGAGCTGAGCATCGAGCAGGCACGAGAGTTCTTTCGCTACGTGCCGCCGATCGAGCGCGTGCTGGCTACATTAGATGAGGTCGGCTTGGGATACCTCAGGCTGGGCCAGCCGTCGACGACTCTCTCCGGCGGTGAGGCGCAGCGCGTCAAGCTCGGCACCGAGCTGTGTAAGCGGTCCACCGGTCGGACGCTCTATCTTTTGGACGAGCCGACCACGGGTCTTCACTTCGAGGACGTGCGCAAACTCCTTGAGCTGCTGCATCGCCTGGTCGAGAAGGGCAACACCGTCATCGTGGTTGAGCACAACCTCGAGGTCATCAAGACAGCCGACTGGATCCTCGATCTTGGTCCTGAGGGTGGACGGCTCGGTGGCAATCTAGTAGTGGCGGGGACGCCGGAGAAGGTGGCACGCTCGAAAAAGAGTTACACCGGACACTTTCTCAAGCGGCTCGTGGGCTAGCCCCGGAAAACGTGCCTCCGGCCCGTCTTCCGGCCCATCCCACCTAAGAACTACTCG
>JADFQD010000129.1 GCA_022561975.1 Acidobacteriota bacterium | reverse complement strand
GTTTCGCCCCCTTTGTCATCCTTCCTCGTGAATCTTCCAGGCTAGGTGTCCCCTCCCGACCGGTTTTCGAAGCCCCTCGCCTACCTCTTGGCCCGCTCCTCGAGGAACTTATCCACTGCTTCGGGCATGAAACTCGCGGTCGAGAAAGCTCCGGGTAGAGCATCTTCGAACGTGGTCATGCGATAGCGCATCGTCGCTTCTCCGGGCCTCTGCTCCAGCACGATCAACTTGATCGGCGGGTGCCCGCGCTTGGCGTTGAAGGAACTCGACTCGTAGCCGTATTGGCGGTCTCGGTAGCTGATCCGGGGGATGTGCCCCGGTGCTGTGGCCACCACGACCGCCTCGATGAAGTAGTCCCGGTAGGCGGCCGCCTGTTGGAGCACGGCGCCGAGCGGATAGCGGTAGTGGAAGGCGGCGTCGTCGGCACCGGCGGCGCGGTAGATCTCGCCTTCGGTGCTCAGTGCGGCTACGCCCAGATGCTCCTCGGCCGCGGTGAACAGCAAAACGCCGCCGGTGCGGGCTTCGAGGGCGGCTTCGACCAGTGCGTCGAGCTGTGCCCGGTCGAGGCCGGTCGCCTCCGGAGTCACCTCGGGGAAGTCGCTCTCGGGGACGACCCACTTCGCGAAGCGGCTTACGTGAACCGTGTGGTCGGCACCCGAGCCGCACACCATCAAGAGATCCCGCCACCGGGTGGTGGTCATCAGGTAGTCGCGACAGTCGCCACAGGAGCCTCCACCCCCGCACGTGCCGTCGGTGTAGAAGGCGAGGAATCCAACGTCTTTGCGGGCTGCCTCGGGGCCGACGAGGTTGATGACGTGGTTCATGAGCGAGGTCTCGCCGTGAATCGCCTCGGGGTAGCCGGCCCACTCGGTGTTGCCGCCCACGATGGCGCGATCAGCTCCTTCGTGCTCGACCACCGTCGCCGCACGGACGTGGTACCCCGAGATGCTGGGATCGGTGCCTGCGGTGGCGGCCGCGTCGAGCGCCTGGAACATGCGCCGCTCGAGTGCCGGGTCGGTGACGTACTCTCTGGCGGACTCGGCCAGGATCCACGGCGTCTCGGTTGCTTTCGGGGCCGGCGCGCAGGCGAAAGCGCCGACAAGAATGACCAGAGACGGAAGAACTCCGCTGAATCGGGTCATTGGCTCATCAACTTCACGAAGAGATCTTCGAAGCGCTCGATATCGGCCTCCATCTGGATTTCGGCCGGTTGCAGGTGAGCCGGCGGCTCGAGATGTTCGGCCCATTTGCTTTGGTCTATCGGGCCGGGGCCGCTGTAGGGCAGGAAAAAACTCAGCTCCCCCCGGGGTCGCGTCCACACGACGGTGTGGCCGTATTTGGGCCCGTGTGTGATATCGACGTCGAGCCACATGGTTCGGGTTTCGGTAATGATCGACGGATCGATAAGCGCAGCAACCGCCAGCTCGTCCCACATCGCCGACCACTGCGACAACCCTGGGTACGGCTCGTATTCGAGGTAGAGCGATCGGACATAGTCCGCGAACGGCCCTCCGGCCTCGACGATGCGGCGCATCAATTGCTCACTCGAGGAGACCTTGAAGCCGATCTCACCGGTTGTGACGACGATTCTCCGCCAGCGCTCTCGCATCACGATAGCGGCGGCCTCCGGGCCCCACCACCAGTTGAGCTCGAAGCCGCCGTCGGAGCTCGCTCCCATGACGTAGAGCGCCTTGACCAGCGGCACGATCCCCGGGTCCATTCGGACTGCCAATGCGAGATTGGTGAGCGGTCCGGCGCAATAGAGCACGACCTCTCGCGGGTTGGTGCGAATCGTCTCGATCAGGAACTCGGCGGCCCGGCCAGGGCGAGGTTTTGTTTTGGGGTACCCGCCCGGCGGCTCCCAGGTGTAGTCCGGGGGCGGCGTGTCGGGATTGAAGGAGCCGCGCCAATTCGGGAAAGAGCCGTAGAGTTTCTCGTTCAGTTTCAGCTCGCGGCCGGTTCGTAGCAGGGGGCGTTCAGCTCCCATGACCACCGGCACATCGGTTCGCCCGGCAAGTTCGACCGCGTGGAGAGCGAAGACCGTCGAAGGCTCGACCCACTGATCGCCGCTTACGGTCGTGATTCCCAGCAGGTCGATTTGACGAGCGTTGAGCAGCATCAGAAGCGACAGGAAGTTGGTCCCATGCGGCCCCGCGCTGTCCTGGTCGGCGATGACCTTGACTCTTGAAATCTCGGAAGACGCTTCTTCCACCATCGCTTTCCCGGCCGCTGTTCCCAGCAACGCTCCGAGAAGCAGGGCGATCAGAATCGTGGGACGGCGGCGCTCGAGGCGCACTATCCGCCTCTTTCGGCCCACGCGGCGTCGAAGGCCGCACGATCCAGGAACGACTTCTGAGTCCCCACTCCGGTCGTGGAAAGCCCCGCATAGAGGTTGGCGCGCCGGACGGCCTCTTGCTCTTCCAGGCCTTCACCCAGGAAAACCGAAAAGCTGCCGATGAAAGCGTCACCGGCTCCCGTGGTGTCGACGGCGTTCACCTCGAACGCCGGCACGTGTACCATGCCGTCGGCTCCGGCCAGCAGAGACCCCATCGATCCGAGAGTGATGATCACGCGCTGGATGCCGGCCTCGAGGAGCTTCCCGGCGCAGCGCTTGGCGTCGTCGACGCTCCCGACTGCAATACCGGTAACGGCTTCCGCCTCGGTCTCGTTGGGAACGAAGTAGTCCAGATTCGCGATCTGCGCCATGTCCACGCTCTGTCCGGGCGCCGGGTTGAGAATGCACCGGATACCGTGCTCGTGGGCGAACCGGATCGTGTAGTAGACGGTCTCGAGCGGGATCTCGAACTGCAGGACGATGCAGTCGGCTCTCTCGAGCATCGGGCCGGCCTCATCGACGTCGGCCGGGAGCACGCAATTGTTGGCGCCGGGGATCACCAGGATCCGGTTCTGCCCGGAGGCCGTGTCGACGAAGATCGGAGCCACGCCGCTCGAGACCCCCTTGACGATCTTGACGTGCTCGGTGGAGATTCCCTGGGCTTTGAAGTTCTCGATCGTCGACGGGCCGAAGAGGTCGTCGCCGACACGGGCCACCATCGAAACCTCGGCACCACACAGCTTGGCCGCGACCGCCTGGTTGGCGCCCTTGCCTCCGAAACCGATATCGAAGCTTTCGCCGAAGATGGTCTCTCCGGCGCGAGGGAAACGGTCGTTGAAGGTCGTGAGATCGATGTTTGCGCTGCCGACGACGGCGATGTGAGAGGTGTTAGCCATGGGTGAGCCTTGCTCCTAGAGTTTGAGAGATGGGGAAATGGAGTGCTATGGGATGGGCTGGGCGACTCGTTCGATGAACATCTCGATGAAGCGTACCCAGTCCAGTTCGTGCTGGACAGCGATCTTCCGGGCGCCTTCGGCCCCGGGCCAGAGCCGAGGGCTGCCGAGCGAGGTTCCGTAGCTGATGCCGGGGTTGGCGTCGACGTCCACGTAGAGTTCGGTCGTCGTCACCAGGCTCGGGTCGATGAGGCTCGCCACCGCGATCTGGTCGTACATATGAACGACGAGCTCAGGGTCGTCTTCGTAGAGCCGGCCGCCGCGCTCACGGATGAGTTTGGTGAACGGCGTCTCGACGGCTACCAGCTTCTCGAACCAGCCGCGGTTCATGTTCGATTTCCGCGACACGTTGAGAGGCGAGAGCTGGATTGGGATACCGGAGCGCAGGACGATCTTGGCGGCTTCCGGGTCGACCCAGAAGTTGAACTCGGCCCCGGGCGTCATATTGCCGGCTCCGTCCGGGAGGAACGCCACGGCGCCGCCCATGATCACCAGTTGCTTGACCTTTGCCGCCAGTCCCGGCGCGTGCCGGAGCGCCATGGCGACGTTGGTGAGGGGGCCGATGGCGAGAATGGTGACCTCGCCGGGTTGGGACTCCACGGTGTCGATGATGTACTCGACCGCACCGAGTGACTCGGCCTGCTTCGCGGCGAACCCCCCTGGCGGGGGAGTGGCGGGGGCATCGGACCACCATGAACCGTAGGTTGTCCGTGCGTACTCACTCGGTTCGTGCATCAGCGGCATATTGGCCCCGGCATAGACCGGAATGTCCTCTCGTTTGGCGATCTCGAGCAGCCTGAGAACGTCGGCGGTGCCCTGCTCGAGCGACCAATTGCCCGCGACCGTCGTGATTCCGAGAATCTCGAGCTCCGGAGAGTGGAGCGCCAGCATCAGGGCATAGCCATCGTCCTGTGGGACCATCCCGAAGTCGGTGTCGAAGATGACCTTGTGAGGCTCGGCGCTCGCCGCGCCGGCGAGCGCCAGCCCCGCGGCCATCACTCCTGCCGCAAGTCCTGCCGCGAGCCGGGGGCGAACGATCATCGGCCAGCGCCCATTAGCCGGCCTTGTAGGCGCCCGCGATGGAAACCAGAGCGAGGAGGTAGCACACGAACATGAGCGTCAGGTAGATCTTGGCCTTCTTGTCCGCGCCCGCGAACTCCTTCCAGACAAAGACACCCCACGCCGCGGCCACCATCGGAGCCGCCTGGCCGACGGCGTAGGCGATGGCCACGCCGACCAGGCTCGCCGCGACGAAGTTGAACACGGTACCTGTGCCCCAGATGAAGCCGCCCAGGAGTCCCATGGCGTGGTTTTTCGGTCCGGCCGTGAAGAAGCCGGAAAAATCGACCGGCGTGCCGACCAGCGGCTTCTTCATGAAGTAGACATTCACCACGAAGCAACACAGGAATGCGCCGAGGGTGAAGAGCACGGCGATGCTGTAGGGCGTGAGAGCATGGCCCGCGGTGAGCGCCGTGGTCACGAACGGCGCGAACGAGCCCATCAGTAGCCCCGAGATCACGCAGATCACCAGACTCTTGCGTGAGACCGCTTCGCTGTCCGTTGTCAGTCGCCCGTAGGCCTTGCCGATAAGAATGACCGCGACGATGGCGAGCGCCACTCCCAGGCCGAGCAACATCGGGTCGCCCACGGGCTGGATGGCATAGCTCGAGACCACTCCTACGACCAGCGCGATGCCGATCGCCACCGGGAAGGCCACCGCCAGTCCGGCCAGCTCGATGCCGGCCACCAGAAGCAGATTCGCAATGTTGAAGATGAACCCGCCGATCATCGCTGCGACTATGTTGCCGCGGTCGGCCGCAGCGAGATTCTCGAGGAATCCTTCGCCCTCGCCGCCGGTCGAGCCCATGGTGAAGGCCAGAATGAGCGAGACGAGGAGAATACCGATCGCGTAGTCCCAGTAGAACAGCTCGAAGCGGTAGTCCTTGGTGAGCTTGGTCGTGTTGGCCCATGAGCCCCAACACACGGTGCTGGTAATCATCATCACCATCGCGATGGCAAGCGTCTCTGGAACAAACATAAGGCCTCCTTTTGTGACGACTGGAGCGGTGGTGCTCCCGGTACCGACGATTGGGACGTGTCCGACTATAGCCGAGCGCCGCCTCCACACCAACGTGGTAGGTGTGCAGAGAAACCCCGCGAGCCCTTCCGTCGAGTCGCCCAGATGGCTTGCGGCCCATGCCGAGCTGGTAGTGTCGATAGCTAATCGAAGAAGGTTCGAGGAGGACGTTTCATGTCATGCAAGTCCGCAAGCGTACTGACGGCGCTGGGCGTGGTCACTCTAGTCTCGGCGGGTACTCTCCAGGCGGCCGAGCGCGTAGACCTGATCGTCAAGAACGCCCATGTTCTGACCATGGACGCCTCGAGAACCGCCTATGAGAAGGGGGTCGTAGCGGTACGTGGCGACACCATCGTTGCCGTTGGAGGTCCCGGCCTGCTCGGTCGCTACCAAGCCGAGATCGTGATCGACGCCGGTGGGGACATCGCCATGCCTGGAATGATCAACCTGCACAACCACATCGCGATGGTGGCGTTTCGAGGGCTCGGTGAGGACGGAGTCGAGAACCGGCTTTTCGAGTTCTTCTTCCCGCTCGAGAAGGAAATGCTGTCGCGCGATCTCATTCGTGTGGCCTCTCGCCAAGGGGCCATCGAGATGGCGCTGGCGGGAGTGACCCTGGTCGCCGACATGTACTACCACGAGGACGAGGTCGCCCGCGCGGTCGCCGAGGTCGGCATTCGCGGAGTCCTGGGCGAGACCGTAATCGGGTTCCCGGTGGTCGACGCGGCCGAGCCCTGGGGTGGACTGGCCTACGCCGAGGAGTTCATCAAGGAGTGGAAGGGGCATCCGCTGATTACTCCGGCCGTCGCGCCCCATGCTCCCTATACCGTGCCGCCCGAGTGGCTCCTGAAGTCGAAGGCCCTCGCGGAGCGTGAGGGCGTTCCCATCTTGTTTCACATGGCCGAGTTCGCGCATGAAGAGCGCCTGATCCGGGAGGGCGTCGGCGCGTTCCCGGAAGAGAAGTCGGTGGTCCGTTATCTCGAGGAGCTCGGGTTTCTCTCCGACGCTCTGCTGGCCGCTCACGTGATTTACGTGGATGAAGCCGACATGGCGATCTTGAAGCGCCATGGAGTCGGTGTGAGCCACAATCCGAAAGCCAACTCACGTGGAGCGACGGGCATGTCACCGGCCTGGGAGATGTTCGGCAAGGGCCTGGACATCGGCCTCGGCACGGATGGTCCCATGGGCTCCAACCAGATGGACATCGTGAACGTGCTGGGGTACGCGGCCAGCGTCGCGCGCCTCCGAGGCCAGGACGGAAGGCGCTTTACTCCCTACGAACTGGTGTCCATGGCGACCATGGGCGGCGCCCGCGCCCTCGACATGGAGGATCAGATCGGCTCACTCGAAGTCGGCAAGAAGGCCGACATCGTCATCGTCGACATTCACGCCGCCAACATGCAGCCGATCTACGATCCCTACGCCGCCCTGGTGTTCTCCGCCTACCCCGAGAACGTCCGCACGACCATCGTCAACGGCGAGATCGTAGTTCGGGACCGGGTCGTAAAGACGGCCGACCTCGAGGTCCACGAGCGGGAGTGGAAGGCGCTTACCAAGCGGGTCGCCGAGTTCGCGAAAACGCTCGAATAGAGGGATCGTGCCATGGAAGCGGGGAACCGGTTCTACTCGAACTTTGCCGCCAACTTGGCTAGACGTTCGTCCAGCTGGTCGGCTCCGAGCCAGTGGCCGCGCACCATGACGCCGGAGATCTCCTGCAGTCGCTCAATGCGTTTGAGCGGATTGCGATCGACGAGCAAGAGGTCGGCTTGCTTGCCTGCTTCCACGGATCCAGCGACAGCGTCCGTGCCTAGGAAGGCTGCGGGGCTGTAGGTCGCGGCGCGAATTACCTCTCTGGGCGAGAGCCCGGCTTTCACCAGGAGCGCGAGCTCATCACGAATCGAGAATCCCAGCAGTACCAGATCCGGACCGCCGCCATCCGTTCCAACCAGAATACGGTCCGTGGCCGCGAGGCGCCTCATCTCCCGGACCGTCGCGAGGTGAGAGTCCAGCACTTTCTGATGGATCGACACCGGAGCCGCGCCGCTACGATTCGGATTGTCGAATTCCCAGGCGCGGCGTAGCGAGGGGGGAAAGTAGGCCAGCAGCGGTGAGGCCAGCTGCTCGGCAAAGGTGGCGTCCCCGGCGGTCTTGGTGAAGACGTCTTCAACGACCACCGTGGTGGTCAGGAACGCGTCACTTGACACCAGGGCCCCGACGTTTTGCGCAACTCCGGCGATCGCGGCGTCGAGATCGCTCACGGACTCGAAATCCTGAACCCACAGCAGCTCTTCGGCATGAGCGATCATCCGCATGCCCTCGTCCAGGCTCACCGAAAAGGCGATGCCGGGCCGGGCCGCGTGACCGACGACCGGAACGACCAACTCTCTCGCGACCTCGGAGACCCGCCGGAACACGGCCTCGTCGATGGGCGTGTGGATTTTGATCGACTCGTAGCCGCGAGCCACCCAATCCCGAACCCGGTTCTCGGCATCCACGACACCTGTAACCGTGTCGTCCCGAACCATCGGGCTGGTAAAGAATAACCGGGGTCCGATCACCTTGCCGTTGTCGAGATCGCGGCGCCATGCAAACAGCTCATCGAACCCGGCCATGTCGTGAATCGTGGTGATGCCGTTGGCGAGCAGGAGCGTGTAGGCGTCCTCCGGGGTCATGTCCGGAAGCGACCTCAAGAAATACAGGTGGACGTGCATGTCCGCGAGGCCCGGGAGCAGGTATTTCTTGCGGCCGTCGATGATCGTCGCGTTGGCCGGGATCTCTACCCTCTTGGCTTTGCCCACCTCGACGATAAGGCCGTCCTCGACGATCACGGTGCGCTTGCGGCTGAGCCTCTTCTGACCCGGTGCGGTGCCCACCACGTTGACCTTCTTGATGGCAACGATGTTCTTGCCCGGTGGTGAAGCCCAGGCCTCTGCGGGAGCGTGGAGTTGCCCGGCGACGAAAAGCGTCAAGGCAATTGATAGGAGCTTTTTTGTGGATTTCATTGGTTTCTCCCCTACTGTGATGGCTGTGATGGCTGTGATGGCTGCGATGGCTTAGGTTTCGACGGGAATGCCGGTTCCGTTCGCATCGGGCTCAAAGCTAGCCTGCGGGCGAATGAAGCACCTGACAGTGGCCTGAAATCTGGGTGAAGATTTCTGAAGGGGCCCGCGGAGCGCGAGCGAGCTGGCGGCAGCTGTCAGCGGAGCCGTCTTCTCGGCTATGAATCGCTTGCCGGAAGATTCATTACATCGATGATCCGCAGGTACCTGGGATCGGTGCGAACCGAGTCGTAGCTGTGATCGACGGCAAGGAAAATCAGGTCGCGGGTGCGCAGTTCGAGCGCGCGTTCGAGCCACGAGAAGCCCTGGTCCAGCTCGCCCAAGTGAATGTAGACCGGGGCGATCAGGCCCGGAGAAAAGAAACGATGTTCGCTCAGCGCCAGAAGTTCGTCGAGTAGCTCCCGCGCCTCTGATACTCGGCCCGCGGCGGCTTGGCCAGAGGCTAGATTGGAGAGCGTGTTGGGCTGCCGTCCGTTTCGCTCGATGTCACGTTGGAAGAACTCGACTGCGGTGTCATGCTCGCCGCGCGCCAGATGCGACCAGCCCAGCAGTGCGTTGACGTCGCGGTGGTCGCCCGCGAGCTCCGCCTGTCGAATGGCTCGATCGTAGAGTCGTGCGCGGAGAAAATTCCAGGCCGCGTTGATGTGCACCCAGGAATCGTCCGGATATCGCGCGAGTGCTCTCTCGGAGAGTTCGATGGCTTCCTCGTGGCGCTTCTGAGTCGACAGGAAAAGCGCGTAGCCGAGCAGGTAATCCGGGTTGAGCGTCATCGTGGCCCGGTATTCTCGTTCCGCCGCTTGCCAGTCCCAGTCGTACCACGTGAGGACGTCGGCGTGAACGGCGTGAGCCTGGACGAGGCTGCTGTCGAGCGCGAGGGCTCTCAAGACCGCAGCCCTGGCCTTGCCATAGGCCTCCTTGGGCAGCACCCGTCCGTAGTTGGTGCCCATGAAGCTGTGGGCCGCGCCCAGGGAGGCCCACGCGTCGGCGAATTGAGGGTCTTCTTCGACCGCTCTTCCCAAGAACTCGATCGCCTTCACCAGGTCCTCGGGCGTGGCCCGGTAGGTGTGATACCGCCCGAGGAGGTAGAGGTTGTAGGCGGCCAGACTCGCCGTGGGCAGGCGCGCGATCGATTCCCTCTCGGAGGCCGATAGCTCGACTCGAAGCGCCTCGGCGATCCGCTCGGCGATCTCGCTCTGAATCTCCAGAAGGCTCTCCATCGAGAACTCGCGCTCGTAGCTGTTCGACCACAGCTGCGACTCGTCCTTGCCATCGAGAAGCTTCATCGTCACCCGGATCCGATTCGAAACGCGGCGCACGCTGCCCTCGACGACGGCGTCGACCCTCAGGCGCTCGGCCACCTCCCGAATACTCCGAATACCGTCGGCGCCGGTCTGAGCGCGCAAAACCGAAGTGCGCGGTACCACCCGCAGGGCCGCGATTCCGGATAACCGCTGGATGATCTCCTCGTGAAGCGCCGCGCCGAAGTGCTCGGGTTCCCCCGCCGGACTCAAATCCGCGAAGGGCAGGACCGCGATGGACGCGCCGATGCCGTCCGCGGCAGGCTCGCGATCCCGATCGCCGACCTTCGAAAGCCCGAAGGCCACGACGAGGAAAGCCAGGGCGGCCGCCGCGGGCATCCACCAGCGCCTGCGGCTGCGCCAGGGTCGAGCGCTCTCGGCCTGCTGCTCGGCCGGTTGCTCGATGGTTTCGACGGCTGTCGCCAGACGATAGCCGGTTCCGCGGACGGTTTTGATATACCGAGGATTGCGACGATCGTCTTCGAGACTTCGGCGCAGTAGCTTTACGCGTTGCGTCAACGCCTCTTCCCCGACAAAGACGTCCGGCCAGAGCTCCGCCATGAGCTCTTCCTGAGACGCGACCGCGGGCCAGCGGCGCGCCAGGGCGATCAGCAGAAGCACCGTCCAGACCATCTGGTCCTTCTTCATCGCCCGCGCTCCTTGCGCCGCGAAGCCACAAAGATCACGTTGCCCACGACGATCAGGAGCAGGATCAGCAGGTGCCCCCACAGTTGCGGGGCCATGCGCCGCAGAGCCTCGTTATGCTCGGGGGCGCGCCACTTCGGATAGACGTTAGCCAGCAGGAAGCAGTGGCGATGATCATGAGCTATGACATCGCCTACGCCTCGTACGGTGAGCCCAAGA
>JADFQD010000128.1 GCA_022561975.1 Acidobacteriota bacterium | reverse complement strand
CTCGATCTCGACGCCGCCGTATATGGCTCGGGCCTGGAATGTGGCGATAGCGTCTTTCAGGGCTTGGCTTGCTGGCGCTCTCTCTTCCTTCTTGTAGAACTGGTGCGAGACCCAAAGGCGAAAACGTGTACTCATTACGGGATAGGTCTCACGATGACCGTTCACTCGAACAGTCGCAAACGCTTTCCCCTGGGGTGTATGAAACAGTTCGGCGTCGGACGCTAACTCGGCAAGGACTTGCACCTTTGTGGGTTGCTTTCCCTGTTTCTTGCCTCGCCTTTGCTGGAGCATCTTAGGCCGCCTCTGAACCGGGATCGGAGGTGGAACGCCGGAGGTTAGCTTCCAGATGGACCTCAAGATCGGCTCTCCTGTAGAGGCACCTAGACCCGAGTTTGACGTATGGAAAGGGAGAACCCCTCTGGCGCCACGCCTCCAAAGTCCTGGTGCTGAGCCCGAGGAACTCAGCGGCCTGAGTAGTTGATAGAAGTCGCTGCGTTTCGGTCTTCATGGCACCTCCGCGCCTCGAGTAGTATCCGAGGCAACGTAGGCCGTCAAGTCGCAACTGTTGGTATAAAGCGACTTAGAGAGTGCTGCGGGGCTTAAAAGTCGCAACGGGAAAAGCTCGAAGGGCTTCCCAGAGAGCTTCTAAGTCGTTATTCACCGGAGGGTGTCTCGGGTTCACTTTGAGGACCGGCGGAGTGCAAGTAGTTGTTGACGGCCGACCATATGGGGCCTTTGTGCTCGGTGCCTAGCTGCTCGGGAGGAAAGAGATTCCGAAAGGCGAGAGCGATACTGTCGCGTGTCTCTTGATAGTTCCATTTGACCTTCCAGTGCTTGCACAGGCACGAAACGGCGACGTTGATCGCCTTCGTCGGCCTGTAGGAGACCCCCGCCTTGACTGAGTATCCTGCCGATTCGTCGAACCGCCAGCCGAGCTTCCTCAGTTTAGTGACTGCGCTCTCGGCCTCCTGCTTGGCCGCGAGCAGGAAACGATAGTACTGCTCGAGTCGCTTCTCCATTTCTCTAAAGTCATCCTCGATTGAGCCATAGCGATACTCGCGGAACTCCCAAGCCTCACTCCACTTCAGGAGACCCGAATCTTCCAACCGGTGGATGCCCTCGCTTGCGGCGAGAGCATGGAGAATCAGCTCTTCGAGCTTTTCGGGAGTGCCGAGCGTTCGCAGTAGCCGCTCGCTGGGATTGCTCTCGTACCCGGCGCACTCTAGGGCCACCGAGCGAGCGAAGTTGTGCCGAGCTATTCTGCGGTGATTCTCGGCATAGAGCCCGCTGCCCCTTGGGCTTTCTCCGGCAACTAGCTCCCGAAGCTCACCGTCCAGTCTTTTCAGCTCCTCGGCCGTCAACAGATCGGCAGGCTCCGTCTGAGGCCAAGCGGGCGGTTTTTTCTTCGCCATCGAACGTCTCCTCACGTTCTCCCTTGGGAAGAATCCGGGGGCCAGGCGGCCAGGGTCGCCGCTCTTCGGGAGCTACCCTAGGCCCCGCGAGTACTTATGATAGCCAAGTGGTTTCCGGGGGTGGAGCTTGGGGGTTACGCCCCGCAATGACTTGCCGGAGTTCGGCCCCTGGGGACGATTCGGGATCGCTAGCCGCCGGTTAGCCCCCGAGGCCGCGTTCAAGCCTCAAAGTGGTAACTCTGGGGTAACTCTTGCCGACGAGAATCTCGGCCGACCGGGTCTCTGACTGTTGTAAGTTGCTTACAATAAACGACTTAAGTGGTGAGCCGCCAGGGACTCGAACCCCGAACCCGCAGATTAAGAGTCTGCTGCTCTGCCAGTTGAGCTAGCGGCCCCCAGAACGGCGGCAACTATAACCCAATCCCGCCCCTTGTCGAACCCCTGCCGGCCCCTGCCCAAGTAACTGCGGGACGATCTAGCCGCCCTGCCGAACCACCCTGGACGAAACGCACGATCTCGAGCTGGTCGCCGTCACCGAGCGGCGCTGCGGCGTAGGCCGGGCGCCGAACGGCCGCTAGATGAGGTGCTTGATCTCCGCCGTGCCGGCTTCGCTCGAAGCACTGATGATCAAGGCCGCGGTGCCTTTGATCAACGGAATCGAGATCCGCAGATTCAGGTTGCCCTCGTCGTTGGTCTGACCGGTGGCCAGAATCAGCGGCTGGGCCACTGTCGAGATCAGCTTGACCGTGATTTCGGCATCGGCCACCGGATCGCTCGAGCCGCTGGTCTTGGCTTGTAACGCCAGTCGCACATCGCTGCCGAGCTTCAGTTCGCCGAGTGAATCCATGGCCAGAATCAGATACTCCTGCTCCGCCTCCATGGTGAGGTAGTCGAGAATCACTTGATCCAGGCTCTCCAGGCTGCTTTCACGCGCCTCCGCGGATGCCGCGAGTTCGGTACCCGCTTGGGCGCCGCTGTCCGGAACCGCCGGTTTTGATTCGGCCTCCGAGCTGACTATCGGGCCTGAAAGGGGACCGATCCGGCTTTCGGTCTCGGCATCGAGCTTGCCGGTCTTGATCTCGTCAATCAGGGTGTGATGCTGGGCCTCGAGCAGCTCGAGAATCTCTTCTTTGCCGCCGCCTTCCTTGAGCAACTTGGCGTATTCGGAACGCCGGCGATGCAGGATCTGTCCGCCGACGTAGACCAGCGTTTCGATGGAGGGATTGTTGACGCCCTTGTCCTCGGTCTGGACGTGAAACACCATACCCCGGTGGCGGACATCTGTGTTGTAGCCGGTGATCATCGTTCGAGGTCCCAGCCGGGTATTGTAGTCCGGTATGGTGGGAATTAGGGACTTCGGTCCCCCGTTCTAGAAAGCGAGTCGACTTTCCACGGAGGCCTCATGAGCAAAACACGAAGTCCGTCCAACCAACCACTTCGTCTATTTCTGCCGTGCCTGCTCGTGCTCGCCTGTAATGTCGCCCCGGCCGCCTCGATGAAGGCATCCGAAGGCGCCGGAGAAGAAGGAGAAACCAAGGTGTACACCAAACCAAGCGAGGAAGCACTCAAAGAACGACTGACCGAACTGCAGTGGAAGGTCACGCAGAAAGACGGGACCGAGCGGCCGTTCAGCAACGAGTACTGGGACAACAAGAAACCCGGTATCTACGTCGATGTGGTGAGCGGCGAACCGCTTTTCAGCTCGCTCGAGAAATACAAGTCGGGGACCGGATGGCCATCGTTCTGGACGCCGATCGAGAAAGACAACATTGTCGAGAAGACCGATCGCAAGTTCTTCATCTCGCGCACCGAAGTCCGTTCCAAGCACGGCGACTCCCACCTGGGGCACCTGTTCGACGACGGTCCTGAGCCCACGGGTCTGCGCTACTGCATGAACTCGGCGGCGATGCGGTTCATCCCGGTCGCGGTCCTCGAGGCCGAGGGCTATGGGGAGTACTTGAGGCTGTTTGAAGAAGAGTAAGGGCGCCATGCCTGGGATGCGCGACGCTCGAAGCCAGGCATCGTTGTAGCGGTCGAGCGCCGTCTCGACCGATGGTTCGAGCAAAGGCAAGACGGTCGACACGGAGTTCGACCGCTACAGGCGCGGGTGAACCCACCGGACTGGCTGCACCTCGAACGCTACAGGCTGGGCAGGCTAGCCAACCGAGCCGACGCCGCCGTAGGCCACGCCGGACAGGTGCGCAACGTCCCGTTTCCAGGTGGTCAAGTCGGCGAGACGAAACTGGTTCAGGTGCGTGTGGCCACAGGCCCGGGCCAACACCTGCATCAGCTCGACCGACGCGCTGAAAAACCGCGCCAGGCGCTCGGCGGCCTCGTCGACCGGTAGCCGGGCTCTCAGGTGCTCTTTCTGGGTCGCGATGCCCACCGGGCAATTGTTGGTGTGGCAGGCGCGCATCCCGAGGCACCCGATCGCCTGGATCGCCGAGTTCGATACCGCGATGCCGTCCGCGCCGAGCGCCATCGCCTTGGCGAAATCGGCCGGAATCCTGAGCCCGCCGGTGATGAAGAGCGTCACCTCTCCCGATTTGCCCCTCTTGTCGAGATGGCGTCGGGCTCGCGCCAGCGCCGGCAGGGTCGGCACCGAAATGTTGTCGCAAAACAACAGCGGCGCCGCGCCGGTGCCGCCACCCCGACCGTCCAGAATGATGTAGTCGACACCGATCCGGAGCGCCGCGTCGATGTCGTCCTCGATGTGCTGCGCCGAGAGCTTGAAGCCGATCGGGATTCCGCCCGAGAGTTCACGCACCTCATCGGCGAAGTGGCGAAAAGGGTCTTCGTCGTCCCAGTCCGGAAATCGAGACGGTGAAATAGCGCTTTGACCCTCGGGCAGGCCACGCACCTCGGCGATCTTGCCCACGACCTTGCTCGCCGGCAAGTGGCCGCCGGTACCGGTCTTGGCGCCCTGTCCGCCTTTGAAGTGGAACGCCTGCACCATCTGGAGCTTGTCCATGGAGAAGCCGAAGCGCGCCGAGGCCAGTTCGTAGAAGTAGCGGCTGTTGGCTTCCTGCTCTTCGGGCAGCATCCCGCCCTCGCCCGAGCAGATTCCGGTTCCGGCGATCTCCGCTCCCTTGGACAAGGCGATCTTGGCCTCGAACGAAAGCGCTCCGAAGGACATGTCCGAGACAATGAGCGGAATCTCGAGTCTGAGTGGTTTCGTGGCTCCCGGTCCGACGACCAACTCCGTCCCCACCGGTACTTCATCGAGTTGCGGCACGCGCGCGAGCTGCGCGGTGACGAACTGGAGGTCGTCCCAGACCGGCAACTCGGTCCGGGGCACGCCCATGGCTGCAACCGGGCCGTGGTGGCCGTACTTCTCGAGGCCGTGATCGGCCAGAGACCGGATGAGCTTGACGTGCGGCTCCGCCGGACTGCCCTTGGAGTGGTCTTGAAACGCTCCCTGGTAGGCGTCGCGATCGTAGGGCTGGGGGTTGTCGCGACCCCAGGCGGCGACCTCGTCCTCGTCCACCCAGACGCCGCCTTCCTCGACCCACGAGCCGAACTTGTGCAGACGCTCCGCGGGGTTATAGGAACTCACTCCACTGTCGAGTTCGTAGTCCCAGTTGTGCACGCCACAGATGATGTTCTTGCCGCGCACGAAGCCGTCGGCCATGAGTGCCCCGCGGTGTTGGCAACGACCGTAGAGCACAGAGACTTCATCATCGAATCGCACGATGACCAGGTCTATGTTCGCGACCAGAGCGTGCACGGGCTCGCGGTCGGCAACCGACTCCCAGTCGGCAATCTTCAGCTTCTTCATATCGAGTCTCCTCCAGCTTGCCTATTCATTCTCCCCGACATTTGGACCTGTTCCCTTCGCAGCGCGACTACTCGATGAAGTATTCATCGATCCGCTCCAACAGCAATTTGGCGCGCCGCTGGGCGAGCACGTTGGCAAGGCGTCGTTCGGGCACCTTATCCACATCCACTGCCAGCGCTTTCTCGAGCAACTCGATGAACTCGGCGCGACCCTGCTCGGAGATCACAACGCCCGACGCCAGGGACACGTAGGCCGACGCGCTGTCGCCGCCGGAGAGCTCTACGGCACGAACGAAGAAACTCCGGGCGCGCTCCGGCGAACCACCCATCGCCTCGGGCAACGACTCGAGCGAGATCATGGCCTCCTGTACCGCGCCATCGCCGTAGCGCTCATCGAGCGCGAGCACACGGCGCAAAAGAGCTTGCACGGCCGGCAAATCCGCGACGATGTCGAGCCGGTGTGAACCCGCCGACATCGCCGCCCCCCAGGAAGCGCCGGTCCAGTAGACAAGATCTACCTCGGTGGCCGCCAACTCCTCGGCTGCGGCCTCCGGCCGGAGACGCAAACGCTCCGTGATACCCGGATGGTCCGTCTCGAGGCCGCGCAGGCAGTAGTCCCGCGCACGCAAAAATAGAGCCAGTGCCCGGTCGCGCTGGCGCTCCGATTCCCGGTAGTCGTCGAACTCAAGTCGTTCGGCTCGCGCCAGGACGAACGCGTAGGAATATTGAGTAAAACCACTGCAGGCCGACAGGAGAAGCGAACCGTTTCCCGGCGACTCGGCCAGCAGGGCTTCGATGGTCTTGAGCGAGAACGGCAGGGCGTGCTCGACAAGCTCGGGGTCGCTGTCGGAGGCGTACACGTCGCCGGCCGATGCCAGCGCGTCGGCCAAGCCCTTGATCGCGAGCTTCCGGATCGAGCAACCCGAGGCGAGCAGAGACGCGAGCGCGAGAGCCATGAAGCCATGACGAGTGAGAGCCTCGAGCCAAGACATGGTGAGCATCCTAGCGCGCCTTGTGGCTGCTCAGCCGGCGTGAGACAATCACCCCGGCGTCTCGAAGCCGCCAACGGTCCCGATCCGGTGGCCAGGCGTCATCCGATTCGCGGGCCGATTCGCCGGCCGATCCACCGCCCGATTTGCCGGCCGACTCGCAACACACTTCTCTACAGACTCCGGAGGAAATTCCCATGGCTGAGCCCTCAGCTGATACCCAGCGCACCCTAGTTCACTACGAGGTCAAGGACGGCGTCGCCTATTTGACCCTCTCCGACCCACCGGCCAACACCTACACCCACGAGATGATGCGCCAGCTCGACGATGCGATCCTCTCCGCCAGGTTCGACACGAGCGTTCACGTCATCGTGCTGACCGGTCTGGGCGAGAAGTTCTTCTGCGCCGGCGCCAACATCGACATGCTCAAGAAGGCGGACCCGTACTTCAAGTACTACTTCTGCCTGCACGCCAACGAGACCCTCAACCGGCTCGAGCAGACGCCCAAGCTGGTGATCGCGGCGCTCAACGGCCACACCGTCGGCGGTGGTCTCGAGATCGCGATGGCCGCCGACCTCATGCTCGCCAAGAAGGATGGCGGCAAGGTCGGCCTGCCCGAGGTCAACCTCGGAGTTCTGCCCGGCACGGGCGGCACCCAGCGCCTGTCGCGCATGATTGGCAAAACCCGTGCGATCGAGCTGATGGTCGAAGGCGATCTCATCTCTTTCGAGAAGGGCCAGGAGCTGGGCATCATCAACAAGATTCTGGATGGCGACGACTTCATGGGCCAGGTCCATGAGTACGCCAAGCAGTTCTGCCCACCCAACAAGGCCTCAAAAGCCGTCGGCCGCATCAAGCGAGCGGTCCAATCGGGCTGGGAGGTACCGTTCGAGAGCGGTCTGGCGATCGAACGCGAGGTCCAGCAGCAGCTCTTCCAGAGCGACGACGCCAGGGAAGGCCTCGCCGCCTACATCGAGAAGCGCAAGCCCGAGTTCAAGGGCGTCTAGGTGCCGCCCGAGATGGAGCCCCGCCAGTCCCAAGAGCCCCAGAAGCCCCAAGAACCGAACCTACCGCCGGCGAAGCTCTTCATCGGCGGCGAATGGAGCGCGCCCCAGGGCGGCAAGACCTTCACCACCGAGAATCCGGCGACCGAGGAGACCTTGTGCGAGGTCGCTTCGGGATCACCGGCAGACGTCGATCGCGCGGTCGAAGCCGCACAAGCGGCGTTCACCGGCGACTGGCGCAAAACCTCCGCGCGCGACCGCGGTCGAATTCTCTGGAACATCGCCGACGCTCTCGAAGCGCGCATCGACGAGTTCGCGCTGGTCGAGACGCTCGACAACGGCAAGCCGATCTTCGAGTCTCGCTATGTCGACGTGCCCGCGGGCATCGCCGCCTTGCGCTACTACGCCGGCTGGGCCGACAAGATCCACGGCGACACCTTCCCGGTCGAGGGCCCGTTCCTCTTCGCCTACACCCTGCGCGAGCCGATGGGCGTGGTCGGTGCGATCACGCCGTGGAACTTCCCGATCATCCAGGCGCTGTGGAAGATTGCCGCGGCTCTCGCCTGCGGCAACACGGTGATCCATAAGCCGGCGTCGTACACGCCGCTGACCGCGCTCAAGTTCGCCGAACTTGCGGTCGAAGCAGGCCTACCCGCCGGCGCGCTCAACGTCGTCACCGGCGGCGGTTCCGCGGTTGGCGGCTCGATGGTCTCACACCCCGGGATCGCCAAGATCTCGTTCACGGGATCGACCGAAGTCGGCCAGGGCATCATGAGACAGGCCGCCGACACGGTGAAGAGGGTGACCCTCGAGTTGGGCGGCAAGTCGCCCAACATCGTGTTCGCCGACGGCGACGTCGACGCCGCCGTCAAGGGCGCCTACAACGGCATCTTCTACGGCAAGGGCGAAGTCTGCGCCGCCGGTTCGCGGCTTTTCGTCGAGCGCAAAATTCACGACGAAATGCTCGAGAAGTTGATCGCTCGCACCGAGCGCCTTCGGCCCGGCGACCCGCTCCACCCCAAGACCCGCATGGGTGCCCTGGTTTCCTCGAGCCAGCGCGACACGGTGATGAGCTACGTCGAGATCGGCAAGAAAGAGGGCGCCGAAGTCGTGACCGGCGGTACCCTCGCCGACGTCGGCGGCAAGGGCTATTTCATGAACCCGACAATTCTGAGCGGTGTCGATAATGCGATGCGCGTCGCCCAGGAAGAGATTTTCGGCCCGGTGCTGGTCGTGATCCCGTTCGACGAGCCCGAAGAGGCGGTGGCGCTCGCCAATGCGTCGATCTACGGCCTCGCCGCCGGGGTCTGGACCCGCGACATCGGCAAGGCGCACAGGATCGCGGCCCAGCTCCAGGCGGGTACCGTCTGGATCAATCAGTACAACTGGTACGACTCGGGCGCGCCGTTCGGCGGCTTCAAGCAGAGCGGCTTCGGCCGCGAACTCGGCCGCCAGGCGCTCGAGTACTACACCGAGACCAAGACCGTCTTCGTCGGCAAATGATTCCCCATCATCCCCATGCTCCGATGACCCCCATAACCTGATGACCCGAGACCGCGAGCCACTCTTTCTGGTCGCGCCGGTTCGCACACCGATCGGTAAGTTCGGCGGCGCTCTTGCGCCGCTGACCGCCGCCGATCTCGGAACCGCGGCGGCGACGGCCTGCCTCGAGCGGGCAGGGATTGCCGGCGACGCGGTCGATCAGACCCTCTTCGGCCACGCGCGCCAGGCCGGGGGCGGCCCGAATACCGCGCGCCAGATCTCGTACCGCGCCGGGGTTCCGGTCGAGCGCCCGGCCTTCACCATCAACCAGGCCTGCGGCTCGGGTCTCCAGGCCGTCTTCGACGGCGCTCGAGCGATTCTTCTCGGCGAGGCCGAGCTGGTCCTCGCGGGCGGCACCGAGAGCATGTCGAACACGCCCTACATGCTGCCGCGGGCTCGCTGGGGTTACCGCCTGGGTCACGCCGAGCTGACCGACGGCATGTACAAGGACGGCTTCGACGACCCGCTCTCCGAGATGGTGATGGGCGAAACCGCGGAGGAACTCGCCGGCGAGAGTCGACACGTCGATCGCGCGGCGGCGGACGCCTACGCCGCCCAGAGCCAGAAGCGCTGCCAGTCGGCGCGGGAGCGCGGTCGCTTCGAGACCGAAATCGTCCCGGTCGAAGTCAAGGGAAGAAAGGGCAGCGTCACCGTCGAGCGCGACGAGCACCCGCGCGAGGGGGTCACCGCCGCATCGTTGGGCAAGCTCAAACCGGTGTTTCGAGAGGGCGGCACGGTCACCGCCGGCAACGCTTCGGGGATCACCGATGGCGCGGCCGCGGTCTTGGTGGCCTCCGCCGCCGCGGTTCAAAAGTACGAACTCCGACCCATGGCGCGTCTGGTCGACTGGGAGGTCGTGGGCGTCGAGCCCAGGATCATGGGCATCGGCCCGGTGCCGGCAGTCCAGGCGATGATGAAACGCAACCGGCTCGACTACGACGCGATCGACCAGGTCGAGATCAACGAGGCCTTCGCCAGTCAAGTACTGGCCTGCCTCGAGCAGCTGCCGTTCGAGCGCGAGCGGATCAACCCGGACGGCGGCGCGATCGCGCTGGGGCACCCGATCGGCTGCACCGGCACGAGAATCCTGGTCACCCTGCTCCACGGCCTCGCGGACCGCGGTGGCCGTCGCGGCATCGCGACGCTGTGCGTCTCCGGCGGCATGGGCCTCGCGGCTCTTGTTGAGACGATTGAGACGATTGAGACGATTGAGACGGTCGAGACCGTCGAGCGGATCGAGCGCCACGAGGTGGGAGCCGCATGAGCGAGGTCGTTCTCGACCAGGACGGGCGCCGGGCGACCCTGACCCTCAATCGGCCGCCCCTCAACATCCTCGACACCGCCGCTCTCGAGCTGCTTTCGGAGCATCTCGACAAACTGACGTTCGACTCGAGCCTTCAGCTGGTCGTCGTCCGTGGCGCCGGCGATAAGGCGTTCTCAGCCGGCGTAGCGGTCGAGGATCACACCCGCGACCGAATCGGCAACAGCTTGCGAATCTTCCACAAGGCGCTGCGCCGGCTGGCCGCGCTCCCCGCGATCTCGATCGCGGCGGTTCGGGGCCACTGCCTCGGCGGCGCCATGGAACTCGCCGCGACCTGCGACTTCGTCCTGGCGCACCGCGACAGCCGCTTCGGTCAGCCGGAGATCGAGCTGGGCTGTTTTCCGCCCGTAGCCGCGGCCGTCTATCCCGATCGACTCGGGTACCAAAAGACCCTCGAACTGCTGGTCACAGGCGAGAGCATGGACGCCAACGAGGCGCAGGCCGCCGGCTTCGTGACTTGGATCGCCGACGGTGATCTGGATACCGCGCTCGAAGAGCGCTGCTCGAAGATCTCGAGCAAGAGCACCCCCGTGACGCGAGCTCTCAAGAGCGCAATGCACGGAGGCCGCAGGCGGCTGCTTGAAAACGAGCTGCAGCGCACCGAACGGG